>PLXO01000136.1 GCA_003151425.1 Acetobacteraceae bacterium | reverse complement strand
GGGAATTCCAAGTGCGATTCCCCTGCTACAATCCATCTGATGTCTGGCACATTTGTATAGGTTGCAGTATTCTACATCGCATGTGCCGATACCGGTAACCGAATGCCATTGCGTGTAAGCATCGTTTTGTCGCACCGTAAAACCTGAAGGTAGTGTGTCTTGTCGACCATTTCCAAGTACCAAGGATACGGCGTTGGCCTGATCGACGCATCGCAGAACCCGCTTACGATCACCAACACCGGCACGCTGGCGCCNNCACCAATCAGGCGTCCGGCGCCATCCGCGCCAATCCGACGTCGGGCGTCGGCATCGTTTTCGAAGGCGGCGGCGCCGTCACCAACCAGATGACCGCCACGATCGCCGGGAACCTGGGCATCTACGCCGCGCATTCCGCGGCCACGGTGGTGAACGCCGGCACCATTGCGGGAAATCCGACCGTCGGCGTCGGCATCGAACTCAACGCAGGCGGTTCGGTCACCAACCAGACGTCCGGCACCATCTCCGGCGCCGATGGCGTTTTCGCCAACACGATCGCGGCAGCGGTGGTGAATGCCGGCAGCATCTCCGGCGGCTACGATGCGGTCCTTCTGAAGGCCGGCGGCACGGTTTCCAACCAGTCGGGCGGCAGCCTGTACGGCGTCGGCTACGGCGTGAAGACGCTCGGCACGATCGCCTCCACAGTGACCAACCAGGGCCGTATCGTCGGCAAAACAAGCGCCGGCGTCGACCTGGCCACCGGCGGCACGGTTTCCAACCTGTCGGGCGGCAGCATCACCGGCGCGTCCTATGGGGTGGTCACGGCCGGCACGCTCGCCTCCGTGGTGACCAACCAAGGCGGTATCGTCGGCCAAACCAGGATCGGCGTCGATCTGGCCACCGGCGGCACGGTGTCCAACCAGTCGGGGGGCACCATCATCGGCGCCACCTACGGAGCGCTCACGGGCGGCACGATCGCGTCCCCAGTGACCAACCAGGGCCTGATCGTCGGCCAGACCGACGCCGGCGTCGGGATGGCCGCCGGCGGCACGCTTTCCAACCAGTCGGGCGGCACCATCACCGGCGCCACCTACGGGGTGAAGACCACCGGCACGACCGCCTCCACGGTGACCAACCAGGGCGTTATCATCGGCCAGACGAAGGATGGCGTCGCTGTGTTCGGCGGCGGCACGGTTTCCAACCAGTCGGGCGGTACCATCAACGGCGCCACCTTCGGGGTGAGGACGACCGGCGCGATCGCCGCCACGGTGACCAACCAGGGCGTTATCATCGGCGAGACGAAGGACGGCATCGGCGTGGCCAGCGGCGGCACCATCAGCAATGCTGGGTCCGGCGTGATCACCGGCGGCGCCTATGGCATCGACGCCTACACCGACGCGGCGACAATCATCAATCTCGGCACCGTCACCGCCCAAAGCCGCGCGGGCGTTGTGTTGTTCGCCGGCGGATCGGTGAGCAACGCCGCGTCAGGCACGATCACCGGCGGCGCCTACGGTGTGGCAGCCACGAATACGACCGCGACGGTCGCGAACCAGGGCGACATCGCCGGTCCCGGGAATATCGGTGTGCTGTTCGACGATGGCGGGTACGTCAGCAATGCCAGTATCGGCACGATCACCGGCGCCTATTACGGCGTGAAGATTGCCGGTACCAACGCGTCAGTCACCAACTTCGGCCGCATCTCCGGCACGCTCACCAACATCGGAACGAAGGGCTTCGAACCGATCGGTGTCGATCTGCCCAACGGCGGCACGGTCGGCAATGCCAGTAGCGGCACGATCACCGGCGCCTATTTCGGCGTGCGGGTTTCCGGTGCCGGCGCCTCGGTCACCAACCTTGGCTCCATCTTCAGCACGGCCACCTCCACCGGAATTAGAGGCTTCGATGCGGCCGGCGTCGATCTGGCCGACGGAGGCACGGTCGTCAATGACCCTTCCGGCAACATCCGCGCCACCTGGAAAGGGGTGGAGATCGGCGCGGTCGGCACGAGCATCGGCGGTACGCTACTGAACCAGGGCGCGATCGATGCCAGCAACAGCGCCGGCAGCACCGGTGCCGCGGTGTGGATCCACGGCCCGGGATTGATCAGCAACGCGGCAACCGGCACCATCGCCGGCGGCCCGTACGGCATCGTCGCCTACTACCAGACCACGGTGGTGAACCTCGGTTCGATCGGCGGCACGAAGTACGCCTTCGACGCGGCCAATCCCGGCTTTGCCGACCGCGTCATCGTTGCCCCGGGCGCGACCTTCTCTGGCCTCGTTTCGGGTGGCAACACGATCGGTGCCTCGGTCGTCAGTACGCTGGAGTTGGCATCGGGCGCGAGCGCGGGAACGCTGAACGGGCTTGGCTCGAAATATATCGAGTTCGCTTCAGTCACGATCGACACCGGCGCCATCTGGACATGGGTCTCCGACGCGATCGGCGCGGGTTATAGGATCAACGATGCCGGGACGCTGACGAACACGGGCCGTCTCGGCTCTTCGGTCAAGCTCGGTGCCGGTGCGGTGCTGACAAATGCCGCGACCGGAACGATTAGCGGGGGCACCGCGGCGCCTGGCGTTTATGCAACAGCCGCCGCGACCGTGGTCAACGCCGGCAGCATCGGCGGCACCCCCGACGCGGTGAAGTTTGCCGCCGGTGCCACCGACCTGCTGGTCATCGATCCGGGAGCGAGTTTTTCCGGGATCGTCGATGGCGGCAACACCATCGGCGCCACATCGGTCAGCACGTTGGAACTGGCGTCCGGCGCCTCCGCCGGCACGTTGTCCGGTCTTGGCTCCAAGTACATCGACTTCGCCCAGGTCACCATCGACAGCGGCGCCGGTTGGACCCTGAGCGGGGCGAACACGATTGCCGCCGGGGTGACGCTTACTGAGCTCAACGGAGCAAGCCTAACCGATTCCGGCGCGCTGGTGAACGACGGGCTTATCAGCATCGATCCAAGCTCGCTCATCGTGGCCAGCATTGACGGTACGGGAACGATCGATATCGGCGCGAACAGCACGCTCACCGTCGACGGCACGGTGTCGGCGGGCGAGACCATCGCGTTCACCGGCACGAATGCCGTGTTGAACATCCTGGATCCAACCGGCTTCGCCGGCACCATCCAGGGGCAAGGACCGAGCGATCAGGTCAACATCGCGCGGACCTATGTCTGGACGGGGGCGCAGGACACCAACTTCGCCACCGCGGCGAACTGGGATGACGTTACCGACTCGGTGAACCCGGCGCCGGCGCCGCCCGGCTTGTTGACCACGGCTGAGTTCCTCGCCACCGGCGGAATTGTGACCGGAACCGGAACGGTGGCCGTGCTCCAGTTCGGCAGCGGCGGACTATGGACGCTCGGGTCCGGAGCCGCGTTGACGTCGGACACCGGCATCACGGTCGGCAGCGGCATGCTCACGGTGGACGGCGGGGCCAGCATCGCCAGCGAGGGCAGCGTTGATGTCATCTCCGGAACGGGCGCCCGGGCCGCCGCGGTCACGGTGTCCGGCACGGATACAACTTGGAACAGCGCCGGCAGTCTGGTCGTCGGCGACGCCGGGGTCGGCGGCCTCGCGATCCAGGGCGACGGCACGGTCGTCAGCAATGCGGGCACGATTGCTGACCAGTCCGGTGCTTCGGGCTCCTCGGTCAACGTCACCGGTGCCGGCTCCGACTGGCGGGTCGGCGGCACACTGCTGGTGGGCGACGCAGGGGACGGATCGCTCTCGATCAACGCCGGCGGCACGGTCAGCGGGACCTCGCTCGATAGTGCAGAGCAGTCAACCGGCAACGCTGACATCTCCGTCAACGGCACCGCGAGCGCCCTGACGCTGACCGGCCAACTCACCGTCGGCGATGCGTCCTCGGCCGATCTGTCGATCTTCTCCGGCGCCACCGTCACCGCGCAGAACGGCGACATCGGGCTGAACGCCGGCGGCGCCGGCGTGGTCGACATCGAGGGCACCGGCAGCCGGCTCGACATCCTCAACAACCTGAACGTCGGCGATGCCGGCACCGGCGTGCTGGTGATGGGCGTCGGCACCACGCTGACCGTGGTCCACAGCTTCGTCGTCGGCCTCAACGGCGTGTTCCAGCAGTTCGGCGGGGTGCTCGACCCGACGAACGTGGTCAACGACGGCGTCACCAACCTCGGCAACGGCGCCAAGGACCTGGCCGACGCCAGCATCGAGAACTCCGGCTCGTATACGGTGAAAAACGGCACGGCGACGATGTATACGCCGCTGATCACCGACGATCCGAACCCGGCGACCGACGGCGGCTCGACCTCCGGCGTGTGGCAGATCAACAACCTCGGCACGCTGGTGCTGAACGCGGACACGGTGGATGCCGGCCAGGTGGTGGCGTTCACCACGAACGGGGTGCTGGAGATCGGCCAACATCCGAGCACGAGCGGGGGGCACCATCACGGGGACGGTGGCGGCGGGGGCGGCCAACGTGTTGCCGGGGTTCGCGGCGCCGATCGAGAACTACAAGAGCGGCGATCGGATTCTGTTCAACGGGCTGACGTTCGGCTCGGACACGGCGAGCGGCAATGTGGTGACGCTGTGGAGCGGGGTGAACGGGACGGGCAACGCGCTGGGGAGTCTGGATTTCATCTCGGCCTTTGGCCCCGACGCCATCGGGGCGGGGTTTGCGGCGACGCAGATCGCGACCGCGGCGGTGGCGTGCTTCGCGGCGGGGACGCGGATCGCGACGGCGCGCGGCGAGGTGGCGGTCGAGACGCTGCGGGTCGGCGATCTGGTGCGGGTGCTGCTGGGCGACGGGCTGGCGCCGGCGATCTGGGTCGGGCGGCGCGAGGTGGACTGCGCGCGGCAGGCGCAACCGCGAAAGGTCTGGCCGGTGCGGGTGGCGGCCGGCGCGTTCGGGACAGGGCGGCCGCACGCGGATCTGTTCCTCTCGCCGGACCATGCGGTTTATGTGGGGGAGGTATTGATACCGGTGCGGCATCTGATCAACGGCAGCACGATCGTGCAGGTGCCGGTGGAGCGGGTGACGTACTACCATGTGGAGCTGGCGGAGCACGACGTGCTGCTGGCGGAAGGAATGCCGGCGGAGAGTTTTTTGGATATGCGGGATGGCTCGAACTATGCGAACCGGGCGGGGCCGGTCAGGCTGTACCCGGATTACGCCGCACGGATGTGGGAGGCGTTCGGCTGCGCGCGGCTGATCGTTACCGGGCCGGAACTGGAGGCGGCACGGGCGTTGGTCGGACGTTTCGCGCAGGCGCAGACCGCAGCCTGATCGGTGAGAGGCGGAATACGTTGCGCTGGTCCGCCCGGGATTTGCTGGCGGCCGCCGTATCGACGCCGCCGCCAGCGCTACGCCGCCTTCGCCTGCCCGACGATCCGCCCCAGGCTGCCCAGCACCTCGCGCGCGCCGCGCAGCCGCGTCGCCACATCCATCTCGCGCACGATCGCCAGCTTGTGGTCGGGCCGCAGACGCACCTGGCCGCCGAGGTTGCCGCCGTTGCCCGCCAGCCAGCCCACCAGACCCGCCGGATTGGCGAAGGCATTGCCGCGGAAGCCGATCACCATGCCCTTCGGCCCGGCCTCCAGCTTCTCCACCCCCGCCTCGCGGCAGGCGCGCTTCAGCGAGACCACCTGCAGCAGGTTCTCCACCTCCTCCGGCAGTTTGCCGAAACGATCGGTCAGCTCGGCGGCCATCGCTTCCGTTTCGGCATCCGACGCCAGCGCGCCGATGCGGCGATACAGCCCCAACCGCACCGGCAGGTCGGCCACATAGGTCTCCGGGATCAGCACCGGCAGCCCCAGGCTGATGTTCGGCGTCCAGTCGCGCTCCTGCCCCGAGGTGCGACGATCGCCGGCGCGAAGCTCGGACACCGCGTCCTCCAGCATCTGCTGATACAGCTCGATGCCGACCTCGCGGATGTGGCCGGACTGCTCGTCGCCTAGCAGGTTGCCGGCGCCGCGGATGTCCAGATCGTGACTGGCGAGGGTAAAACCGGCGCCCAGCGCGTCCAGCGTCTGCATGACCGTCAACCGCTTCTCGGCGGCGGCCGACAGACGGTGGTTGGGCGGCCAGGTCAGATAGGCGTAGCCACGCTGCTTGCTGCGCCCGACCCGCCCACGCAACTGATAGAGCTGGCCGAGGCCGAACATGTCGGCGCGATGGATCACCAGCGTGTTCACGGCCGGCATATCCAGGCCGCTCTCGATAATGTTGGTCGACAGCAGGATGTCGAAACGACCGTCGCTGAACTCGGTCATCACGCGTTCCAGCGCGGTGGGCGCCAGGCGGCCGTGCGCCTGGGCGATTTTTGCTTCCGGAACGATCTCAGCCAGGCGCTGGGCGATGCGCCCCATGTCCTCGATGCGCGGGACGACGCAGAATACCTGGCCACCGCGAAAACGTTCGCGCTGGATTGCCTCGCGGATCACCACCGAATCGAACGGCATGATGAAGGTGCGCACCGCCAGGCGATCGATCGGCGGCGTGGCGATCAGGCTCATCTCGCGCACGCCGGACAGGGCAAGCTGCAACGTGCGAGGGATCGGCGTCGCGGTCAGCGTCAGCACGTGCACGTCGGCGCGCAACGCCTTCAGCCGTTCCTTGTGGGCGACGCCGAAATGCTGCTCCTCGTCCACCACCAGCAGGCCGAGGGCGGCGAAGCTGATCGATTTCGACAGCAGCGCGTGGGTGCCGATGATGATGTTGACGCTGCCGTCGGTCAGGCCGCGCTTGACCTCGGCTGCCTGCTTCACCGGGACCATGCGCGAAAGCTGGGCCACGCGGATCGGCAGGCCGGCGAAACGTTCCGAGAACGTGCGAAAATGCTGGCGCGCGAGCAGTGTGGTGGGCACCACGACGGCGACCTGGGCGCCCGCCATCGCGGCGATGTAGGCGGCACGCAACGCGACCTCGGTCTTGCCGAAGCCGACGTCGCCGCAGATCAGCCGATCCATCGGCCGGCCGGAGGCAAGGTCCTCGAGCACGTCGGCGATGGCGCGCGACTGGTCCTCGGTTTCGGCGAACGGGAAGCGGGCGCAGAACTCGTCGAAGCTGCCTTCGGGCGGGGCCATGATCTCAGCGTCGCGGATCTGGCGGGTGGCGGCGATGCGGATCAGCTCGGCCGCCATGTCGCGGATGCGGCTCTTCATCCGCGCCTTGCGCGACTGCCAGGCGGTGCCGCCCAGCTTGTCCAGCGCGACGCCCTGTTGGTCGCTGCCGTAGCGCGACAGCACCTCGATGTTCTCAACGGGAAGGAACAGCTTTTCGTCGCCGTCGTAGATCAGCTTCAGGCAGTCGTGCGGCGCGCCGGTGACATGCAGCGTCTCCAGGCCGTCGTAGCGGCCGACACCGTATTCCTGGTGAACGACAAGGTCGCCCTCGGCGATTTCGGTGGCCTCGGCGATGAACTGGTCGGCGCGCTTGCGGCTGCGCGCGGGGCGGGAGATGCGGGTGCCGAGCAGGTCCTGCTCGCCGACCACGGCCAGGCGGTCGGGCCCATGGGAGGCAACGAAGCCGCGCTCGATGCCCAGTGTGACCAGCGAGACGGTGCCGGTCGGTTTGCGGCGGACCGACGCCCAGTCATCTTCCTGCGCCACGTCGCCGACGCCGTGCTCGCGCAACAGGAGCGCCAGCCGCTCGCGCGAGCCGCGGGTCCAGGCGGCGATCACTAGGCGGCGACCCTCGCTGGCCCAGCGCTCGGCCTGGGCACGGAGCTGTTCGAAGACGTTCAGGGTAGCCGTGGGCGCTCCCGGCGCGGCGGCAGCCTGCGCGAAGATTGGGCCGGGGCGCCCGCCGCCATCGACCCCCGGGACAAGTGCCCGGGCGCGTGCCACCGGATCAAGTGTCCGGGGGCTGGCGCCCGAATCGGCGTCGGGCTTGGCGAACGGCGTAAAGGCGAACAGTGGCCCGCCGCCGAGCATCGCGTCCCAGCCGGCACGGTCGAGATACAGCCGCGCCGGGGGCAGCGGCCGGTACGGCACCTCACCGTCGCGCGGCAGGGCGCGGCGGGCGGTGTAGTGGTCCTCGATCATCTCCAGCCGGGCGGTCAGCACGTCCTCGGCCTGGTGGTCCAGGCTGACGGAGGCGCCCGGCAGGTAGTCCAGGAGCGGTGCCATCTGGGCGTGGAACAGCGGCACCCAGTGCTCCATGCCGGGGTGGCGACGGCCGGCCGAGATCGACTGATACAACGGGTCGTCGGCGGCGCCGTGCTCGAACAGCTCGCGCCAGGCGGAGCGGAAGCGGGAGATCGAGTCCTTGTCGAGCGGTACCTCGGAGACCGGGCGCAAGGTCAGCTTGCCGCGTTTGGCGCCGCTGCGCTGGGTGGCGGGGTCGAAGACGCGGATCGACTCGATGGTGTCGCCGAACAGGTCGAGTCGCACCGGGTCCGGCTCGCCGGCGGGGAACAGGTCGATGATGCCGCCGCGCATGGCATATTCGCCGGGCTCCATCACGGTGCCGGCGCGGCCGTAGCCGTGGGCCTCCAGGAAGGCGGCGAGCGCCTCCGGCTGGATGGCGGCGTTGACGGCGAGCACCAGGCTGGCGCCGGCAAAGGCGGTGCGCGGCGGGACGCGCTGCACCAGGGCATTGACCGTGGTCAGCACGATGCGCGGGCGGGTGGATTTCTCCAGCAGCCGCGTCAGGGTGGCGACGCGCTCGGCGACCAGCACCGGGTTGGGCGATACGCGGTCGTACGGCAGGCAGTCCCAGGCGGGGAAGCGCAGGATCTCGGCTTCCGGCATGACGAAGGCGAGCGCTTCGGCCAGTCGGGCCATGCGGGCGTCGTCGCGGGTGACATGGATGACGTGGCCGGCGGCCTCGGCGCGGCGACGGGCCAGCAGGAAGGCGTCCCAGCCCTCGGGCGCGCCGTAGACCGAGATTGCGGGCTTTGCGGGGCCTGCCGGCGGGCTGCCAGCTTGGGGTGCGGCTACCTTCGAGGCGGCGACCTTCGGGCTGTCAGTCATCGGCATATCGGTCATCCCGCGACCACCGCGCGGATGCGCTGAAGCATGGACGAGATGCCGCGCAGCATCGGCTCGTCCTGCTCGGGCGGGATCGGTTGGCGGCCGGTAAGCCAGTCGGCAAGGTCGGGATCGGGCAGGTCCAGCAGGGCTTCCAGTGCGGTCAGATCGGCATCGTCCAGCCTGTCGAGGTGGGCCTGGACAAAGCCGCCCAGCATCAGGTCGTTCTCATACGTGCCACGGTGAGTCGCGCGAAACAACAAGCGGCGGCGGCGTAGATCGGGCGAGGTGGTGTGTGGTTCGTGCATCAGGGCGGTGTCATATAGCCACGCCATCACATTGTGTCAGCCGTGCAACCTGATCTGCTCGTCCCGCTTTTCGCGCCCCTGACCACGCTAGCGGGCATAGGCCCGATGGTGACCGGGCTGCGTGAAGCGCGCGATCGGTGGCGAGCGGATCATGGCGCGGCCCCTGCTGACCAGGGATCGACGATCGCCAGACCGCAGCCCGCGAAATGTTGCGTGTTCCGGGTCGCAATCGCGTCGGCATTGCGCGCCCGTGCGATCGCGGCGATCTGCAGGTCCACCATGCCGACTGGCCGGCCAGACCTCCGGCTTTCGGCTGCCAGCACGCCATAGATCGCCGCCGCGGCGCGGTCGAAGGGCAGCACCCGGCCGCCCAGTATGGCGCCCAGGATTGCCTCGACCGCCCGCGCGAGCGTCATCCGACGGCGGCCTTCGGCCATCGCCGCAACGCCGAACAACAGTTCCGCTTCGCAAACGGCCGTGGTGAAGATCGCCGCCGCGTCCTGCGCCCGCGCCCACGCCAGAACAGCGGGTGAAGGCGTGGCGCGGATCAGTTCCGAGAGAACGTTGGTGTCGAGCACAATCACACTTCCGATCCCCACTCGGGCGATCCCCACTCCGGTCCCGAGTAATCGGGCGGATCGCCCAGCTTCTCGCGCTCGAGCGCCGGCAGGTCGATGCCCCCAAGCGGCTCGACCAAGGCGCGGATGGCATCGACCCATCCGGTTCTCCCGCCCAGCGGCGCAACAGCGAGGCGGTCGCGCAGGATGCGACGGACTTCTTCCTCCATCGAATGCCCGTGCGCGGCAGCATATTCCTTGAGCCTCGCGTGGAGCGTGTCGTCGATGTTGCGGATAACCAGAGTTGGCAGTGTCAGTCTCCTTGTGGAACGGGACGCTAGCTTCTTGTGGAACGGGACGCTAGCATGCTAGCAAGCAGCAGTGACGGCCACAACGTCGCAGTTCGGCACGTCGCAATTTGACCCGGGCCTTCGATCGTTTGGCCCACCCCGCCGGGGTGAAGGACAACACAGCTCACCCCGGCCCACCCCGCCCGGCCCACCCCGCCATGACACAAGACCACCTCGCCCCGCTTTTCGCGCCTCTGACCACGCTGGGGGGCATAGGCCCGCCGGTGGTGGCGCTGCTGAAGCGCGCGATTGGCGGCGAGCGGATCATCGACCTGCTGTTCCATCTGCCCGAGGGCTACCTGGACCGGCGCGCCCGGCCGACGCTGAAGGCCGCGCTGCAAAGTGCGAAACCCGGCCAGGTGGCGACGCTGGCGATCGATGTGGTGCGGCACGAGCCTCCCGCCAATCCCCGCCAACCCTGGCGCGTGGTGGTGACCGACGGGACGGGCTTCGCCGAGCTGGTGTTCTTCCATTTCACCCGCGCGGACCTGATGGCGCCTGGGGCGAAGCTACTGGTCTCCGGCAAGCTGGAGCGGTACGGCAGCCAGATCACCATGCCGCACCCGGATTATGTGGTGCCGGCGACGCAGCCGGAGCGCATCCCCGACATCGATCCGGCGTGGCGGCTGACCGCCGGGCTGTGGCCGCGCCAGGTTGGCCGCGCGATGGCGCAGGCGCTGCTGCGTGTGCCGGCGTTGCCGGAGTGGCACGATCCGGCGCTGTTGCGGCGCGAGCGCTGGCCGGGCTTTGCCGAGGCGCTGCGGCTGGTGCACGCCCCGACCGAGCCGCCGGTCGGCGAACTGCTGGAGACGCCGCCGCGCCGGCGGCTGGCCTATGACGAACTGCTGGCCGACCAGGTCGCCACGGCGCTGGTGCGCGGGCGGATCCGCATGCGGGCGGGGCGTTCGATGACGGGCGATGGCGCGCTGCGGCGGGAGGCGCTGGCGCGGTTCGGACACCGGCCGACGCGCTCGCAGGAGCGCGCGGTGGCGGAGATCGACGCCGATATGGCGGCGCCGCGGCGGATGCTGCGGCTGCTGCAGGGCGATGTCGGATCGGGCAAGACGCTGGTGGCGCTGATGGCGATGCTGCGCGCGGTGGAGGCCGGTGCGCAGGCGGCGCTGATGGCGCCGACCGAGATTTTGGCGCGACAGCATTCTCGCACACTGGGCGCGTTGGCACCGGTGGCGGTGGCGGCGCTGACCGGCTCGGTGAAGGGTCGGGCGCGGAAGGCGGTGCTGGCCGGGCTGGCGGATGGATCGATCAAGCTGGTGGTGGGGACGCATTCTTTGTTTCAGAAGAGCGTCGAATTTTTCGAACTTGGCCTGGCGGTGATCGATGAGCAGCACCGGTTCGGGGTGGATCAGCGGCTGCTGTTGGGCGGCAAGGGCGCGCTGACCGACGTGCTGGTGATGACGGCGACGCCGATCCCTCGGACGTTGTTGCTGACCCAGTGGGGCGAGATGGAGGTGAGCCGGCTGACCGGCAAGCCGGCCGGGAGGCAGCCGATCCGCACCACGCTGCATGCGCTCGATACGCTGGACGACGTGGTGGAGGGCGTGGCGCGCAAGCTGGCCGAGGGGGCGCAGATCTACTGGGTGTGCCCGCTGGTCGAGGAGAGCGAGGAGCTGGATGTCGCCGCGGCGGAGCAGCGGTTTGCCTCGTTGCGGGAGCGGTTCGGCGAGGTGGTGGGCCTGGCGCACGGGCGGCAAACGAGCGAAGTGCGCGAGGCGGCGCTGGCGGCGTTCGTTGCGGGTGCGGTGCGGCTGCTGGTGGCGACGACGGTGGTGGAGGTGGGCGTCGACGTGCCCGAGGCCAGCGTGATGGTGGTGGAGCACGCGGAACGTTTTGGTCTCGCACAGTTGCACCAGTTGCGCGGGCGCGTGGGCCGCGGTGCGGCGGCGAGTTTTTGCTTGTTGCTGCATGAGCCATTTCTGGCGGGGACGGCGCGGCGGCGGTTGACGTTGTTGCGGGATACGGATGACGGGTTCGTCATCGCCGATGAGGATTTCCGGCTGCGCGGCGGTGGCGATGCGCTGGGGACGCGGCAGGCAGGGTTGCCCGGATTCCGGCTGGCCGATCCGGTGGCGCATGAGGGGCTGCTGCACATGGCGCATCGCGATGCGGCGGTGCTGTTGCAGCGCGACGCGCGGCTGGAGAGCGAACGCGGGCGGGCGGTGCGGGTGCTGCTGCGGGTGTTCGAACGGCGCGAGGCGATGCGGACGCTGGCGGCGGGGTGATGCGGACCTGTTACGCTGCACCGAGACAGCGTCTTGTGGTATATGGACGTTATGGATAGCCAGGATATCATCGCTCGGCTGCGGGAGAACGAGGCGGCGTTGCGCGCACGGGGCGTGGCGCATGCCGCGCTGTTTGGCTCGCGCGCACGGGGCGATGCGGGTCCGGACAGCGACACGGATTTCATGATAGAGATCGATCCGATGGCACGTGTCACCCTGTTTGATTATGTCGGGCTGAAGGATTTTATCGCCAGCCTGTTCGGCGGGCCGGTCGACGTGGTGAACCGCGATGGATTGAAGCCCTACGTGCGGCCCGCGTTCACCTCCGATGCGATCTATGCTTTCTGATTCCGCGATCGCCGCCTCGCGAGAGACCGGCCGCAGCTACAACGTCAGCCAGGCGACAATTTTGAGGCTGAGGCCGTGATTGCAGGAGTTCCAGACCATACCGAACTGCACCAGACGGCGGTCGGCTGGAAGCTCCCCGGCGTTGCGACGATTGCCGATAATCTTGCGGCCGTGCTCGACGCGCAGGGCTTCTCCCCGTTGCCGATCACGTTCCTCCACGGGCAGGCGGCCGGCGCACTTCCCGGCCCGCTGAAGGACCCGTTCGACCGCATGTTGATCGCGCAAGCGATGCTGAACCGCATGGCCCTGGTATCGAACGAGCACGGCTTTGGCGCCTATGGTGTCCGGCGGCTTTGGTAGGGTGGCGACCGACGATCCGCTTACGCAACATCGCCGGATCATAACTCTCCTGCATCGACAGCCGTCGGCTGCTGCCGGGGCGCGGCGCCGATGTCAGCGGCGATCCGGGGGTGCCGGCGGGATTATTCGACCCACCGGGTGGGATTATTCGACAGGCAGCGTGATGGCGTCGGGGATGTCCTTGGCGATCTGGTGCCAGCCCGCCGGCACCTCGAAAGGTCGGGGCGCCCGGATTTCGTGGCGATGCAGAAACGCTTCCGCCCAGGTCCGGCCATGCGCGCGGCTCCACATCCGGAATGCCGTGCGCACGCGGTCGATCCGCTGCAACTGAAACTGATCGCTGGGGTCCCGCCCAAGACCGCGCAGGGCCGCGAAGGCTTCTTCGAGCCAGCCGGCAAACGGCATTGCATCGACTGCATTGCGCCGTCCGACCGGGCCGAAATGACGCAATCGCGCATCGATAAACCGGTCCATGCGCGGCGCCGCCGCCTCCAGGCCGATCGGCCACGCGATTGCCGTGCGTTGTCCCGCCAGCGTCAAGGCTTCTCGCCAATCGCGCAGGAGATCGTCGTACAGCACGACGTGGCGCCGGCAGAAGCGGGTGGCGAATTCCGCGTCCAGCATATGGCGCAGCCACAGCGCGGTGGTGATCGCCGCCGGCAGATGCTCTCGCGCTGTCAGCGATTCGACGACCTTACCGGGCGAGCGCAACACCAGCACCACCACCGGCGTCGTTGCACGGGCGCGCAGTGCCGGCAGCCACAGGTCCAACAGCAGGCAGATCCGCGGGTCCTTGATGAGCGGCAACGCAGCGTCGGCGAACTCCGTCATCATGCACAGCATGATGAAGGTCAGCGCCGTCCCGCGCCTCCGCGCATCGAGTGCATCCGGATCGAACCCGAGGCAATCATACCACGTGGCGGCACCTTGGTTCAGGATCCAGTCATTGGTGCCGAGGATCGGCTCCGATCCCCAGAAGCCGGACGGATTGTCGGGCGCGACCGGAACGATATGCGCGGGCGGCGCGGCGCCGAGCAGACTGAGAGCTCCGGCCACAGCGGAGGTGCCGCTTCGGTGCATGCCCAGCACGAGGATGGCCTCGCCGCCGACGTTGTCCATTCAGGTTCCATTGTGGTTTCGTTGTGCCGTGCGTCGTAGCGATCCCGCCATGCAAGCACACGCCGCCGCGGGTGTAATGAGGATTCCAACGTCCACGGATCTTTCATATCCGCGCCGGCAGGGGGGCTTCATAACCTGAGTCATGATCGACGAGGCGGAGCCCGCGTGGACGGCCAGGAAACCACCGAGGCTCGACGAACGTGGCGACAGTGAAAGAGTGGCGACCGTGAAGAATACCTACATTACCGGACCAGTATTCCGTTTCACGGGGGGTCACAGAGCTGCAGGATGATGGCACCGCGTCACCCGCGACCCCGCTGGCCAGCGCCTCATGGAGCGGCGAATTTGCGTGCGCCTCGGTTTCGGCGAACCGGCGATACCTTGCCGCCAGGGCCGCAGTCATGCCACGACGTCACAGCGCGCCCGGCTTTGCTGGAGGAGACAGTTCTATGGACGACGACCTTGATGCTCGACTCGGCTTCGCGCCGGATTATGACGCGCCGATCCCTTATATGCAGCGCACGCGGGATTACTACGCGGCGATCGGCTACACCACGCCGTATCGCTGGGCGCACCATATCGACGCACCGTTCGCGGGGCTGGGCAAGAGGCTCGACAAGGCGCGGGTGGCGCTGATTACGACGGCTGCACCGTATCAGCCGGGCAAGGGCGATCAGGGACCGGCTGCCGCGTATAACGGCGGCGCCAAGTTCTACGCGGTGTATTCCGGCGACACGTCGGCAACGCATGATCTGCGCATTTCCCATATCGGCTATGACCGCACGCACACGACGGCGACTGACAGCGGCACCTGGTTTCCGTTGCCCGCGCTGCTGCGGGCGGTGGCGGCCGGGCGCATCGGCGCGTTGACGCAACGTTTCCACGGCGCGCCGACCAACCGCAGTCATCGCGTCACGATCGAAACGGACGCGCCGGAAATCCTACGCCGCTGCCAGGAGGACGGTGCCGATGCGGCCATCGTGGTGCCGAACTGCCCGGTCTGTCACCAAACCTGCAGCTTGGTCGCGCGGCATCTGGAGGCAAACGGTATCCCGACGGTGGTGATGGGGTGCGCCAAGGACATCGTCGAGCACGCCGGGGTGGCGCGCTTTCTGTTCAGCGACTTCCCGCTCGGCAACAGCGCGGGCAAGCCGCACGATGCGGCGTCGCAAGCGCAGACGCTGGAGCTGGCGCTGCGCCTGCTGGAATCGGCGGTGGGACCACGCACGACCATGCAGTCGCCGCTGCAGTGGGCCGCGAGTGCCGACTGGAAGCTGGATTATCTGAACGTTGATCGCATTCCGTCTGACGAACTGCAGCGCCGGCGCGCCGAGTTTGATCGGCAGAAGGACCTCGCCCGACCCAACCGCGTCGAGAAGGCGGCCTGACCGCGATGAGTCCCTCGGGGAGCCGACCGTTCGCCGGCGTCCGCATCCTGGATTTTACCCAGGTGCTCGCCGGGCCGTATGGCAGCTATCAGCTCGCGCTGCTTGGCGCCGACGTGATCAAAGTGGAACGGCGCGAGGGCGAGGACATGCGGCGCACGCCGCTGTCGCGCGAGTGGGCGGAGCGCGGCATGGCGCCGTCCTGGCTGGCGATCAACGGCAACAAGCGCAGTCTGACGTTGGATCTGCAAAAGCCGGCGGCGAAGGAGATCGTGCGGCGGCTGGCGGCGAAGGCCGACGTGGTGATGGAGAATTTTCGAGCTGGCGTGATGGACCGGCTGGGGTTCGGCTATCAGGCGCTGTCGGCGATCAATCCGCGCCTGATTTATTGCGCGATCTCCGGCTTCGGGCAGACCGGGCCGTACCGCCACGAGGCGGGCTATGACGGAAAGATCCAGGCGCTGTCAGGGATCATGTCAATCACCGGGCATGCCGAGACGGGTCCGACCCGCGCCGGCTTCGCGGTGTGCGACGTGCTGTCGGGGATGACGGCGGCGTTCGCGGTGTCCTCGGCGCTGTTCCAACGCACGCATACCGGCACAGGTCAGTTCATCGACGTGTCGATGCTGGAGGCGAGCCTGGCGTTCCTGTCGACGCAGGTCGCAGATTTCACCGTGGCTGGACATCGGCAGGAGCAGTTCGGCAACCAGGCGATCAGCCGCAAGGTCACCGCGAATTTGTTTCGCGCCGCTGGAAGTTATTTGTTGCTGGCGGTGAACGACGAGAAGCAATATCGCGCCCTGATGACGGAACTCGGCCGTGCCGACGTGCTGGATGATCCGCGGTTCGGCGATTGGTTCTTGCGTAAGGAGAACGAAGCGGCGCTGCGGGAGATCATCGAGGCTGCACTGATGGCGGCGGATGCGAAAACCTGGGAGGCGCGGCTGAATGCGGCGGGCGCACCGTGCGCCAGCATCTGGCGGATCGAGGAGATCATCGATCATCCGCAGATCGTCGCGCGTGGGGTGATGCAGACGGCGGAGACGGACTTTGGACCGCTGCGGCTGATGGGCTCGGGGTTCCAGATGGCGCATGGCGCAGGGAAGCTGGACAGCGCGCCGCCGGCGCTCGGCGCGCACACGGACGCGGTGCTGGCGGAGATTGGCTACGGCGAGACGGAGATCGCGGCACTGCGCGCGGACGCGGTGATTTAGGCGCGTTCGCGCAGACTGGAATCGCCGGCCGCACCTGTCATGCCGGCCGCACCTGTCATTGCGAGGAGCGCAGCGACGCGGCAATCCCCTGCCTCGGAGGCACGAGATTGCTTCGTCGCTGCGCTCCTCGCAATGACAGTTTGGCGTGTCCGGTCAGCGTGAAAATGCTCTAGGCGCGGACGCGGTGATTTAGGTTTGCCGGATCGCAGCCGGAATTCTTGACGTCCCGAGGGCCTCGCTGAAGGTCAGATCATCGATGTCGGAATCTCGCCCCGCAGTTCAGGCGATTGCTCTGGGATCATGCAACGGTTCGATGATCGAGGGACTGTTTGAGCAGGTTGCGTTGCACCTTGCCCATCTGCGTGCGCGGCAACCGATCAACGCAATGTAGCTTGAACGACGTGGCGTGGCCGACCAGCAAGTGAACGAGTCGTGCTTCCATGTGGCGGTCCAGCGCCGGGTCGTCCCGTTCGATCACGATGTGCAGCGCGCTGATCCCGAAGGCGTCATCTAGATCCAGCAGCACCGCGTCGGTCACACCATCGATGGCTCTGATTCGCTCCTCGATCGGGTGCGGAGCGATTTTGATACCACCCAGATTGAGCATCTCATCGGCCCGTCCGAGCACGACCAACCTACCCGGTTCGGACACGTAACCAACATCGCTCGTACGGTACCAGCCATCGACGAAATGCCTGTTGGTCTCGATTTCGTCCCAGAGATACAAGTAAGCCATTCGGGACGTACGTGCCAGGATGATACCAGGCTCGCCCGGGCTTCGATCACGGCCGGTATCATCGACGATTCTGACCGAAACATCGGGCAACAATTTTCCTGGCCCATCATCGTCATTGGTCGTTATGAAACTCGTCTCGTTCATCGAATATGCGCTGCGGACGTTCGTCGTCACGGCCTGCCGCAGCGCGGCCCACAGCGCTGGCGGCACAAATCCGCCGATCAGGCGGATGGACAATCGATCCAAACGTCCGTCGCGGATTTGCTCCGATATCGAAAAGTCGGCCGCGTCCCGAACGAGCAGAACCGTATGGCAGGCCGGTAGCTTTCGCGCGTTGGCGGCAAGCGCCTCCCCGGCACTATAGATCACAGTCGACCCGGACCGCAGGGCGAGCAGGGTATCGCTGTATGTCCCCATCAGCGTGAACGGATAGATTGAAACGAAATTCCGACGCGTGTCGTAAAATTTCAGCATGTATGGAATAACATCCACTATATTCTTAAGGCTTTCCCTGGAACAACCCACAAATTTCGGACGGCCCGTCGTACCCGATGTTCTGCCGATCCTGACGATGTCGGCGGCTGGATAAGCACGTTCAAGCAGTGCGAGGTCATCGTCCTGAACGGCAACCGCCAACATCTGCGCGACGAATTCCGGCGAGAGCCGGAGCACGCGCGGGAATTTCGAAATTCGATCGTTCCATGTCTCGGCACACAGAAAATCGCAATGCACCAACAGATCGCCGTCCTGCGTCAGATCGTGTTCCACCAGGCACACATGAACCGCTCCGAGAATCTCGCAGGCCAGAATCAACACCAGATGCAGATATTGTACGTTGCATTCAATTCCCACGATCATCCCCTGGCGTAGGCCAGCCGCCATCAGAATCCTGGTGGTTTGCACGATGCTCTTCGCGAGCATCAAATACGAGTAAGATACGTCATTCTCAATGATCGCGATCGCCCCCGGTGTTTCACGGCACCATCGTGCCACGGGGTGCGCGCCGGTCGGAATTATGTCGTCACGTGCTGGTTGCATCGAGGCTCCGACAATGATCGAGACCCTGACCGATCAGTCGCCAAGCGCGCGTTTCGCCACACCGGCCAGGAACGACGCCGCGGCGGGCAGGATCGCGTCGTTGTAATTGTAGTTGGAGTTGTGCAGCTCCCGCCCGCCATCGGCCGGGCCGTTGCCGATCCAAACGAAGGCGCCCGGGCGTTGTTCAAGATACCAGGCGAAATCCTCGCCGGTCATCGCCGGCGCCATGTCACGGCGCAACGGCAGACCGGCCCGGGTCACCGCCGCCGCCGCCAGATCCCGTTCCGCCGGGGTGTTCAACGTCACCGGATTGCCGCGTGGGATCGCGACGTCGATCTCGACCTCGAAGGTGTGCGCCACGCCGGCGGCGACGCGGTGGATCGCCGCCTCGACCTGGTCGCGCACCGCATTGCGCAGCGACCGCATGGTGCCTTGCATCACCGCCTCGCCGGGGATCTGGTTCGCCGCACTGCCCGCCTGCACCATGCCGATGGTGATCACCGCGCTGTCCAGCGGATCGACATTTCGGGAAACGATCGTTTGCAAGGCCAGGAGCAGATGCGCCGCTGCCACCATCGGATCACGCGTCCTGTGCGGCAGCGCGGCGTGACCGGAATGACCCGTGATCGTTAGGACCAGCCGGTTGCCCGACGCCATCACCGGCCCGTCGTGCACGGCGACCGCGCCCGCCTCCAGCCCCGGCCAATTGTGGTAGCCGAAGATGCGCTCCATCGGGAAACGCTCGAACAGCCCGTCGGCGATCATCGCCTTCGCCCCGCCGCCGCCCTCCTCGGCCGGCTGGAACACCAGGTGCACCGTGCCGCTCCAGGCGGTGTCGCGCGCCAGCAACGCTGCGGCGCCGAGCAGCGAGACGGTGTGGCCGTCATGCCCGCAAGCGTGCATCACGCCCGTGTTGGTGGAGGCGTAGGGCAGCCCGGTCGTTTCGGTGATCGGCAGCGCGTCCATGTCGGCGCGCAGGCCGACACTGCGGTTCGATTGGCCGCGGCTGATGGTCGCCACCACGCCGTGCCCGCCGATTCCGGGCGTGAACGCCACGCCGAGCTCGGTCAGCCGCGCCTGCACGAAAGCCGAGGTTTCCTTCTCGTGCAGCGTCAGTTCGGGATACGCGTGCAGATGACGCCGCCACGCGGTCAGCGTGTCGGCCAGCGCCGGATCGATCATTCGTCTGTCCTTTGACCACCCGGCCTAGTGCGGGTCCAGTCCTACCCTGATCAGCAGTTTTCCGAAGTTCCGCCCGCCGAGAATGCCGCCCAGCGCATCGGGTGCGTTCTCCAATCCGTCGATCTCATCCTCGCGGTATTCCAGGCTGCCCTCGGCCACCCAGGGTGCCGCCAACTGGCGCCATTCGGCGATGCGCTCCGGCTTGTCGGAGACGATGAAGCCCTGGATCAGCACGCGCTTGCCCACCACGAAGCCGAGGTTGGGGCCGGGCGGGAACGGGTCCTGGTTGTACTGCGACACCATGCCGCACATTGCTACGCGGGCGAACGGACTCAACAGGTCGAACACCGCCTCCTGCACGGCGCCGCCGACATTTTCGAAGTAGCAGTCGATGCCGTTCGGGCAGGAAGCGGCCAGCTCGGCGCGCAGGTCGATCGAGCGATGGTCGACGCAGTCGTCGAACATCAGCGTGTCCTGCACATAAAGGCATTTGTCCGCGCCGCCGGCGATGCCGACCACCCTGGCACCTTTCCGCTTGGCAAGCTGGCCGGCCACCGAGCCGACCGCGCCGGAGGCCGCCGAGACCACCACGGTCTCGCCCGCCTTGGGCTTCAGGATGTCGATCACGCCGGTGTAGGCCGTGGCCCCGGGCATGCCCAGTACGCCAAGATAGGTGGAGATCGGCGGGGCGCCCCCACTCTTACCGGACCGATCCGCGTCGTGCCGGTCCACCTTGGTGAGCTGCGCCGCCTTGCTGAGCACGTGGGTCTGCCAGCCGCGTGCGCCGACGGCGACGTCGCCCACGACGAACCCGGGATCGGCAGAGGCGATCACCTCGCCCACCGTCTCGCCGGTCATTACTTCGCCGATCTCGATCGCCTTGGCGTAGGTCTGCTGCTCGCGCAGCCGGCCGCGCATGTAGGGGTCGATCGACAGCCAGATGGTACGGGTCACCACCTGCCCGGGTCCGGGGGTGGGAACGGGGTCCTCGATGATGTCGAAGTCGGACCGGTCCGGCGCGCCGGATGGACGACGGCGCAGCACGATCGAGCGGCGGACGGTGTCAGCGGACATGGTGGGGCCTCCATCACGGCGATCGGGCAGTCGTACACCTCTCCCGCACTTCGCGGGAGAGGTCGGCGCGTAGCGAGCCGGGTGAGGGTCGTGGGTGCGGTACGACCCTCACCCGCGTCGCGAGGGCTCCGCGACCTCTCCCACAAACGTGGGAGAGATGTACGGGGGCTCAGGCGGCCTCGGCGCGCAGCACCAGCCGGCCGGTCACCTTACCGTCCTTCAGGCGCATCAGCGCCGCGTACGCCTCGCGCTGCGGGACGGTGGCCACCGGCAGCGCGGGCAACGAGCCGTCCTGGGCCAGCTTGACCAGCTCGCGCAGTTCCTTCGGGTTGCCGACGTAGCTGCCCTGCACGGTCAGCGCGCGGATCGCCATCAGCGGCAGCGGCAGGGTCAGTTCGCCGCCGAACAGGCCGACCTGGATCAGCTTGCCGCCCTTGCGCAGCGCGTCGAAGGCGGCGCGCGCGGTTTGGGTGCCGTTCACCAGATCGACCACCGCGAGCACCGGGCCGCCTGCGGCGTCGATGATGCGTTTGGTGACCTCGGCGCCGTCACCGGAGCCGTCCACCGCCTTGGTGGCGCCGGCGGTCAGCGCGGCATCGCGTTTCTCGGCGCTGATGTCGACCACGACGATGTTCTGGTGCTTCAGCGCCTTCAGCACGGCGATCGCGTTCAGCCCGAGGCCGCCGGCGCCGACCACGACGATCGCCTCATGCGGTGGCAACGGCATCGCCTTGCGGATCGCCGAGTAGACGGTGATGCCGGAGCAGGCGTAGGTGGCGGCGACCGCGGGATCGAGCGAGCCGGGATCGACCAGATGGCGCGGATGCGGTGCCACCACATGCGTGCCGTAGCCGCCGTTCTGGTAGACGCCGATGCTGCGCGGGGTGAGGCACATGTTGTCTTCCTCCGCGACGCACTTCTCGCAGGTGCCGCAGCCGACCCAGGGGAAGACGATGCGCAGGTCGCCGACTTTTACCCCTTTGGCATCGGGGCCGAGTTTTGCCACGCGGCCGACGACCTCGTGGCCCATCGCCAGCGGCAGCACGACGCCGCGGTCCTTCAGCGACATGTGCTTGCCGCCGCCAAGGTCGTAGTAGCCGTCCCAGATGTGCAGGTCGGAGTGGCAAACACCGCAATGGGTGACGGCGATGAGGACCTCGGTGCCCTTGGGTTCTGGGGTAGGCAGCTCGATTTCCTGCAGCGGCGCTCCGTTCTCGACGACGGCCCAGGCGCGCATGTGCGTTCTCCTGCGTTGGATTTGTGGTGCTGGCATAGCGCGATGTGCGGCCGGGTCAAGCGGCGGCGGGGCCTGTGGCGCCTGCCCTTGTCATGTCGCCTTCCCTTGTCATTGCGAGGAGCGAAGCGACGAAGCAATCTCCCGCCAATGGAGCACCGGTATTTCGTCTACATCATGACCAATCGTCATCACACCGTGCTCTACACCGGTGTAACGAACGATATCGTACGGGGCGTATTCCAGCACCGGGAAAAGACGATTCCTGGCTTCACGAGCCGCTACAACGTGGACAAGCTGGTGTTCTACGAGGAGACGAGCGATGTCCTTGCGGCGATCGCGCGGGAGAAACAGATCAAGGGCGGTTCGCGGCGCAAGAAGATCGCGTTGATTGAGGGGATGAATCCGATGTGGCGGGATTTGTACCAGGATTTGGGGTAGCGCGGCGGGGGATTGCTTCGTCGCTTCGCTCCTCGCAATGACAGGGGGGGCTGGGTCCCGGTCAGGGGGGGGGCGGGGTCGCGGTCAGGGGGGCTGGGTCGCGGTCAGGGAGGGCAGGGCACGGTTCAGCTCCGCGATCAGGGTGGCACGGCCACACGCGGCTGCTTGCAGGGGCAGACAGTGCTGGGCGCAGATCGCCGCGCGACGTAGTGTTCGGCCTTGCGACCCATGAGCCCAGCGGAGCGCCATTGGCATGACCACCGCATCCACCGAAGCATCACCGGCAATGTCTGATGCACCGGCTCGCGGCTTCTCGCCGGAGGAGTTCGCCGGCCGGACGGCGCGTGCGCAACGTTTGATGCATCAGGCGCGCCTCGATGCGCTGCTGGTCACCGCACCGCCGAATTTCCGCTATTTCTCGGGGTTCGATTCGCAATTTTGGGAAAGCCCGACCCGACCATGGTTCATCGTCGTGCCCGCGGACGGCGAGCCGATCGCGGTCATCCCCGATATCGCGGCGCCTGAACTGGCGCGGACCTGGATCCGGAACATTCACACCTGGCCGGCGCCGCGGCCAAGCGACGATGGGCGCTCGCTGCTCCGCGACGTGTTCGCCGGCCTGCCGAACCGGCACGGTCGTATCGGTGCCGAACTGGGGCGCGAGATGGCGTTGCGCATGCCAGTCATCGAGTTCATGGCGCTGCGCGACGTGGTGCCGGGCTTCACGTTCGTCGATGGGTCACCCTGCCTGTGGCAAATCCGGCAGGTGAAGACACCGGCCGAGATCCGGCACATCCGCCATATCTGTGAGCTGGCAAGTGACGCCTATCGTGCGCTTCCCGGCCTGGTCAGCCTCGGCATGACCGAGCGTGAGGTCGCCCGCGCGCTTCGCATCGATCTTGCGCGGCGCGGCGCGGATTCGACGCCATTTCTGCCAGTCATCTCTGGCCCCGGCGGCGTTGCCCAAATCGTCTGCGGTCCCGGCGACCGTCGCCTGGAACCGGGCGACGTGATGTTTATCGATACCGGATCGACCTATGACGGTTATTTCTGCGACTTCGATCGCGTCTACGCCATCGGTGCGATCAGTGATGCGGCCAAGCGAGCGCATGAGACGGTTTGGCAGGCCACCGAGGCCGGCATCGCGGCGACGCGGCCTGGTGCGACCACCGACGGGCTTTGGGCAGCGATGCAGGCCGTGCTGGATGCCGGTGGTGCGCTCGGCAACAATGTTGGGCGCTCCGGACACGGCCTGGGCATGCAGCTCACCGAGCCTCCGTCGAATATGCAAGGCGACGGGACGGTTTTGCAGCCTGGGATGGTCATGACGATCGAGCCGGGAATGGAATATGCGCCCGGCAAGATGATCGTGCATGAAGAGAATGTCGTGATTACCGAGGACGGTGCCGAGCTGCTGACGAAGCGGGCGCCGCGCGAGATGTGGCGGGTTGATTGACCTCCCCGCCGCCGCATTCCGCCCGCTATCAGTCGACGCACCCCCCTGTCATTGCGAGGAGCGAAGCGACGAAGCAATCTCCCGCCCATGGAGCACCGGTATTTCGTCTACGTCATGACCAATCGTCATCACACCGTGCTCTACGCCGGCGTGACCAATGACCTTGTCCGCCGCGTATTCCAGCATCGGGAAAAGGCAATTCCCGGCTTCACCAGCCGCTACAACATGGACAAGTTGGTGTTCTACGAGGCGACGAGCGACGTCCGCGCGGCAATCGCACGGGAGAAGCAGATAAAGGGCGGCTCGCGGCGCAAGATCGCGTTGATCGAGGGAATGAACCCGCAGTGGCGGGATCTGTACGACGATATGGGATAGCCGGGCGGGGGATTGCTTCGTCGCTTCGCTCCTCGCGATGACAGGGGGCTCAGCCGCGCTTTTGCAACGCCTCCGGATTGGTCACCCGCACCGGCTTGCCGTCGAGAAACGCCAGCGCGTTCTCGATGCTCTGCGGGTAGAACTGCTCCCACGTCTCCTGCACGCAATAGCCCAGATGCGGCGTCAGCACCGTGTTGGGGGCGCTGCGTAACGGATCGTCGGGCGCCAGCGGCTCTCGATCGTAGACGTCCAGTGCCGCAACGATCCGCCCGGCGCGCACCGTGTCGAGCAGCGCCGCCGCATCGACGATCGGGCCGCGTGACGTGTTCACCAGGATCGCGCCTTGCTTCATCAGCGCAAGGTCCGCGGCACCGATCAGCCCGCGCGAGCGCGGTGACAACACCAGATGGATGCTGACCACGTCGGCGGCGGACAGCAGCTCCTGCTTGCTGACCATGGTGGCGCCGGCGGCGGTCGCCTTCTCCGCTGTCAGGTTCTGGCTCCAGCCGATCACCTTCATGCCGAGCGCTTTGCCGTAGCGCGCCATGTGGCTGCCGAGCCGGCCGAGGCCGATGAGCCCCAGCGTCTTGCCGTTCAGCCCGATGCCGACGGGAACGCCCATCTGGAATTTTCCCGCGCGGATATTTGCGTCCCCCACCGTCAGGCCGCGCGCGGCGGCGATCATCAGCCCGAGTGCCAGCTCGGCGGTGGCGGAATCGTTGGTGCTGCCACTGGCGGCGACGGTGTTGCACACGACGATGCCGCGCGCGGTGCAGGCGTCGGTGTCGAGCGAGGCATTGCGCGCGCCGGTCATGCCCAGCATGCGCAGTTTGGGTAGCCGGTTGATCAGGCTGCCGGGCAGCGGGCTGCGCTCGCGCATCGACAGCACGATCTCGAAATCGGCGAGCTTGTGTGCCGCGTCA
Organism: Acetobacteraceae bacterium; assembly: GCA_003151425.1. Lineage (GTDB taxonomy): Bacteria > Pseudomonadota > Alphaproteobacteria > Acetobacterales > Acetobacteraceae > Palsa-883. The sequence goes on along the minus strand of PLXO01000136.1, from coordinate 1,173 downwards.
TCCTCGTCGGCGAAAGCTTCCGCGAAGACGACGACCTCGGCGCGCGTCTGCAGCTTGGACCAGTCCGCGCTGGCGCGTGCCACACCCTGCCAGTCATCCAGAACCGCGACTTTGACCATGGGCCCCTCCCGTCATGCGCGTGCAGCCTGCCGCCGCGCCGGCAGGCGCGCAACCCGGGTGGCGATGAAGCGCAAGGGCGATCGAATGGGCGAAGGAAGGTCCGGACTGAGCACTGTCATGGTCCCATCTGTCATTGCGAGTTCCCACCGGCCGGCGGCGGCCGGTGGGAACTCGCAATGACAGTTTGGCGTTGCAATGACCGTTTGGCGTTCCCGGTCAGCGTGAAAATGCTCTCGGCGCCAGGATCGCCGGCCTGGTGGCTCAGCGTGCGAGCCAGCCGCCGTCGACGGCGAGCGCGTGGCCGGTGACGTAGGACGCGGCGTCCGAGGCCAAGGAACACCACTGGCCCCCCGAGGTCCGCGGGCAGGCCCCAGCGGCCCAAGGGGATGCGGCCGAGGATCTCCTTGCTGCGGGCGGGGTCGGCGCGCAACGGCGCCGTGTTGTTGGTTGCCATGTAGCCCGGCGCGATCGCATTCACGGTGATGCCGTATTGCGCCCATTCGTTGGCGAGCAGCCGGGTCAGCCCGAGTACGCCGCTCTTCGCCGCCGTGTAGGAGGGCACGCGGATGCCGCCCTGGAAGGACAGCAGCGAGGCGATGTTGACGATCCGCCCTGCCGTCTTCTGGCGGATGAACTGGCGCGCCGCCGCCTGCGACAGGAAGAACACCGCCTTCAGGTTCACGGCGATCACGTCGTCCCAATCCTGCTCGGTGAATTCCAGCGCGTCGGCGCGGCGGATGATGCCGGCGTTGTTCACCAGGATGTCGATGTGCCCGAAGGCCGCGGTCGCACGCGCGACCAACGCCTCGGCCGCGGCGGTGCGCAGATCGGCTGCGATGTCATGAAACCGCCGCCCCATCCGTTCCAGGGCCGTTGCGGTCTCGCTGGCCGGCACGACGTTGATGCCGACGATGTCGCACCCGGCCTGCGCCAGGGCCAGCGCCATGCCCTGGCCGAGCCCAGTGTTGCAGCCGGTCACGATGGCGACCTTGCCGTTCAGCTCGAACATGTCTCTGCTCCCCGCTCTCTGCTGCGTGCTCGCTGCTGTGTGCT
>PLXO01000087.1 GCA_003151425.1 Acetobacteraceae bacterium | reverse complement strand
TTCGCACTTGTGGCACCGCCGTAGGCGCTTGTCCCGGTGGTGAGACGGTGCGGGTGGATGCGGGGATGGGGTCGGTCTCCGGGGTCCGCCGGGGCGGGGGGGGGCGTGGCGGATGTGCTTCGGCGGGATGGAGTGGCGGGCGGTGGGTGACGATGCTTCTCCGCGCGCTCCGCGTGCTCCGCGGTGGATTCTTGCTGGCTGGCGGAGTGGGGGAAAATCCCCGGGGAACGGGAGGCGGATCGGTCGGTGCGGGCCGCAGACCCTCACCCGGATCGCCGCGCGATCCGACCTCTCCCGCGGTGCGGGCGAGGTGAAAAAGCAACGCGGCAGGCGTGTTCCGAATGCGATCCCCCGGGAGGGCCGGGCGCCAGCCCTTGCCATCGGCGGCCCGCTGCGCGACCCTGCGCCCTTGGGCCAAGACAGATTCAGAATAGCGAGGGCACCGTGAACGATTCCGTCATCGTCAGCGACTCGGTCAAGCGTTTCAAGTGGGTCGGCACGCGTCCGATCCGACCCGACGGCGTGCCGAAGGTCACCGGCCGCGCGCAATACGGCGCCGACTACGCGCTGCCCGGCATGCTGACCGGCAAGATCCTGCGCTCGCCGCACGCGCACGCGCGCATCCTGTCGATCGACACCTCGAAGGCCGCCGCGCTGCCTGGCGTGCGGGCTGTCATCACCTCGGCCGACTTTCCGGACCAGAAGTTCGACTACATCGGCCCGGAGCGCGTCGCGCAGAACTTCTGGCACATCACGCGCAACATCCTGGCGCGCGAGAAGGTGTTGTATGAGGGCCACGCCGTCGCCGGTGTCGCCGCGATCAGCGAGAGCGTGGCGCAGCAGGCGCTGGACCTGATCAAGGTCGAGTACGAAGTCCTGCCGCACGTCATCGACGTGGACGAGGCGATGGCGCCCGACGCGCCGTTGCTGTTCGAGAACATGATTTCTCGAGGTATCGAGCCGCCGCCGACCAAGCCGTCCAACATCTCCAAGCGGCTCGAATTCAAGATGGGCGACCTTGACGCGGGGTTCGCTGCGGCCGACGTGATCGTGGAGAAGGCGTTCAAGACCGCCGCGGTGCACCAGGCCTATATCGAGCCGCACGCCTGCACCGCGCGGTGCGAGGCCGACGGCCAGGCGGAAATCTGGAGCGCCAGTCAGGGCCATTTCCAGATGCGCGCGCTGACCGCGCAGATCCTCGGCATGCCGATCGGCAACCTGCGGGTGCACGCGGCCGAGATCGGCGGTGGCTTCGGCGGCAAAACGGTAACGTATCTGGAACCGGTGGCGACGCTGCTGGCGAAGAAGTCCGGTTTCCCGGTGCGCATCCAGATGACGCGCGAGGATGTGTTCAAGGGCACCGGGCCGACCTCGGGCTCGTCGATGTGGGTGAAGATCGGCGTGACGAAGGACGGCAAGATTACTGCCGCGGACGGGCTGTTCAAGTTCCAGGCGGGCGCCTTCCCCGGCTCGCCTGTGATGAACGGGTGCCTGTGCGCCTTCTCGCCGTATGACATCGCGAACGCGCGCGCGGTCGGCTACGACGTGGTGAGCAACCGGCCGAAGTCGGCGGCGTATCGCGCGCCGGGGTCGCCGATCTCGGCCTTCGCGGTCGAGAGCGTGCTGGACATGTGCGCCAAGAAGATCGGCATGGACCCGCTGGAACTGCGGCTGAAGAACGCCTGCAAGATCGGCACGCCGACCTTGGCCGGGCCGAAGCACGCGCACGGCGGCTATGTCGAGACGATCCAGGCGCTGCTGAACCACCCCGGCTACAAGGCGAAGCTGGGGCCGAACCAGGGGCGTGGCGTGGCCTCGGGCTATTGGTTCAACGGCGGCGGCGAATCCAGCGCCACGATGCAGGTGAATGCCGACGGCACCGTGCTGGTGGCGACCGGCAGCCCGGACATCGGCGGGTCGCGCGCCTCGATGGCGATCATGGCGGCCGAGACGCTGGGCGTGGACTACAACCAGGTGAAGGCGATCGTCGCCGACACCGGCTCGGTGGGTTACACGCATGTGACCGGTGGGTCGCGGGTGACGTTCGCGACCGGCACGGCGGTGGTCGACGCGTCCAAGGCGGTGATCAAAAGCCTGTGCAAGCGTGCGGCGATGATCTGGGACGTCGATCCGGAGGGCGTGGTGTGGGAGGACGGGTTCGCCAAGCCGGCCAGCTCCAACGTCGGCGAGTTCGAGCCGCTGTCGCTGAAGGCGATCGCGGCGAAGGCGGCGGCGACGGGAGGGCCGATCACCTCGGCGGCGTCGGTGAATGCCGGCGGGCAGGCGCCCGGGTTCTCCACCCAGTTCTGCGATGTCGAGGTCGATCCGGAGACCGGCCAGGTGACGATCCTGCGGTTCGTCGCCGCACAGGATGTCGGGCGCGCAATCCATCCAAGCTACGTCGAGGGCCAGATCCAGGGCGGCGTGGCGCAGGGCATCGGCTGGGCGCTGAACGAGGAATACATCTACAACGCCAAGGGGTTGCTGGATAACGCCGGGTTCCTGGACTACCGCTGCCCGGTGGCCTCCGACCTGCCGATGATCGAGGCGCTGCTGGTCGAGGTGCCGAACCCGACGCATCCCTACGGCGCGAAGGGCGTGGGCGAGGTCAACATCTGCCCGCCGATGGCGGCGATCGCCAATGCGATCGAGATGGCGACCGGACGGCGGCTGACCGAGCTGCCGATGTCTCCACCGAAGGTGCTGGCGGCGCTGGAAGCCGGCGCGGACTAGCGGAGCGAACCTGACGGCTCGGCCCGTTGGCCGCCGCTGTCATTGCGAGCGGAGCGAAGCAACCTCCCGGAGACATAGCGCCCCCGGAGACATAGCGCCAAAGTACCTGGGGATTGCTTCGCTGCGCTCGCAATGACAGCGACAAAGCGGGTAACCAATCCCAGACAGAGCGGCGAGAGGAGCGGCATGTCCGACGCACCCGCGCGGGTCGTCTTCACCACCGGGTTCAGCCGCCGCTACACCGGCGGCGTGACCGAGTTCGCGATCGAGGCGAAGACCCTGCGCGGCGTCATCAAGGCGATGGACGCGCTCTACCCGGGCCTCGGCGACCACCTGGAGGAGGAGACCACCGTCGCCATCGACGGCGAGCTCCACGAGGTCGGCTACTTCCAGCCGGTGAAGCCCGGGGCGGAGGTGTTCTTCATCCCGAAGATCGAGGGCGGGTAGCGGGCAGCGAGTCGGCGCGCCGTGACAAGACGTAGCGCCGTAACCCATCTTTCAGGCGAAGCACGTTGAAGTTCAGCAACAGCCCGACTTCGCAGCCGCTCATGCGGAGATAGGTGAGGAGCTGCGCCTCGTGGACGCGCGTGATGGCGTCGACAGATTTGATCTCCAGGATGAGGGAGGGCGGGATCAGGATATCGGCGCGAAACCCGGCCTCCAGGCGTGTCTCGCGATAGACGACCGGGATTGCGACCTGACGGTGAAAGGGGATCCCGGCTTGGGCAAGCTCGAAGCAGAGGCACTCCTCGTAGATTGATTCGAGCAGCCCGGGTCCGAGTTGGCGATGCACGTCGATCGCCAAACCAATCACACGCTCGGTCAGGCGCTTTGCAGCAACAGGGTCTCGGCTCCGCGGATTTCTGCGATCCTCGGCGTTCTCCGCGTGGAACCTTAAGAAAGGGTGACCATTCCGATGGTGCCTCCGATTGGAGGGGCCGCACCGGCTGGGTCTGCCGCAAGCAAGGTTCCACGCGGAGAACGCCGAGGACCGCGGAGAGCCGCGGAGCAACCTCCCCCGCGGGGGGACCGTGGTTGACGCCAGGTGCTTCCCCAATGGAAATACACCCCATGTCGCGCCTGCGTGTCCTGCGGAAGGCTGAGTCGATCGACGAGCTCGACCTGCGCGTCGAGCCGCAACCGGCGTTGCCCCACGACGCTGACCAGGTGTTGGTCGAGGTCCACTACGCGGCGGTGAATCCCAGACGTGAAGGCAACGCTGGGCGCTATGGCGCACGCGGTCTGGCCGCGCACGCCGGGCCGCGACTGGGCCGGCGTGGTGCGCGACGGCCCCCCTGATCTGATCGGACAGCCTGTCTTCGGCTCGGGCGGCGACCTTGGCATCACCCGGGACGGCACGCACGCCACGCATCTGGTGCTGCCGCGCGACGCCGTGGTGCCCCTGCCGGCATCGATGACGCTGCGGGAGGCCAGTGCGCTCGGCGTCCCGTTCGTCACCGCGCAGGAGGGCCTGCGCCGCGCCGGCCTGCCGCTTCCGAATGAGGTGGTGCTGGTCATGGGCGCCAACGGCCACGTCGGCCAGGCGGCGGTGCAGATCGCCGCGATGCATGGTGCCATTGTGTTCGCGGTCACGCGGCACCACTTGCTCTATCCCGGCCATACCTGCGCGCCGGTGCGCACGCTCGACGCCGACGACGACGTGGCCGGCGCGGTTCGCGCGGCGACCGGCGGGCACGGGGCGGACATCGTCTACAACACCGTCGGCAGTCCCTATTTCGCCGCCGCCAACCAGGCGATGGCGCTCGGCGGGCGGCAGATCCTGATCTCCACGCCCGAGCGCGAAGTGACGTTCAACATCTTCGCCTTCTATCGCGGGCGCCACACGTTCGTGGGCATCGACTCGCTGGCACTCGACAGCCGGGCGAGTGCCGCGGTGCTGCGCGAGCTGGTGCCGGGCTTCGCCAGCGGACAGCTCAAGCCGTTCGAGGTGCGCGACGAGGCCTTGTACGGGCTGGACCAGGCGCCGACCGCCTATCGCGCCGTTCTGGCCGGTCCAGGCGGACGGATCGTGCTCCGTATCACCTGACTTCACCGCGCGCGCTGGCAGGCTTGGGCTGCGAGGAGCGGTCAGGGTGCCAGGACCTTTGCCCACCCGGCGCTGCCCACCCAGCGATTCGCATTTTGGGCGGGTGACATAAGCTGATCGATCGCCGGACCACGATGGGCAGCACGCCGGCAACCGTCCGAGATCTGTACCGTCCGTAAGAAAGCAAGGTTCCACGCGGAGATCGCGGAGAACCGCGGGGGGCCGCGAAGAAGGGAAGTCATGGCGCTTCGCGCGTAGCGCCATTCTGCCTTCTCCGCGGTCCTCTGCGCCAACTCCGTTGTTCTCCGCGTGGAACCTTGCTTGCTTTGCCCCGAACCGAACCGGCCCATCCAGAGTGAGAATTGCTGCTGCCCACCTGCGCTGCTTGACGCCACCCGCCCCGTTCGCCATAACCCGCGCCTTCCGACACCCAGAGGTTCCCGACATGTCCCGCCGTTGCGAGATCACCGGCAAGGGCGTGCTGGCCGGCAACAACGTCAGCCACGCCAACAACAGGACTCGCCGCCGTTTCCTGCCCAACCTGCAGGAGACCTCGCTGCTGTCCGATGCGCTCGGGTCGGCGGTGCGGCTGCGCCTGTGCACCCGTGCCATTCGCACCATCGAGCACAATGGCGGCATCGACGCCTATCTGCTCGGCATGCGGAACAGCCAGTTGATGCCCGGCGTTCTGGCCCTGAAGCGGCGGATCGAGAAGGCCCAGGCGAAGCGCGACGCGAAGGCCGCCTGAGACCAATCCGTCCGGATTAACCATTCCTTGCGTTGACCTGGGCTAAGGTCAGCCGCATGGAACTGGGCCCCATGTTTCTGCCAGGTCTGGCCGCGGCGCTGCTGATTGGCGCGATCGTGGCCGCCGGCATCACCGACGGCCGCCGGCAGCTTCGTGCCCTGCTCGCCGCCAGGGCGGAGCGCGACCAGGCGCGCGATGACGCGTCCGCCGCGGTACGCACGCTGCACCTGGCGGCGATTGAGCTGCGCGGTCCGGCCACGACCCTGCTCGGTCACGCCGACCGGCTGGGCGCGAACGGCGGTGGTGCGCCGACGGGGGCGACGACCGGAGTGACAATTGGTGCCATCGCCCGACAATTGCTCGATCTGGCCGACGACTTGCAGCACCACGCGCTGGCCGACGCCGCCAGCCGCGTGCTGCGGGAGGAGCGGACAAGCCTGGCCACACTGCTGATCGACGCCGTCGCGGCGGTGCAGGCCAGCCTTGAACCCGGCAGGCGCCACTGGCGCCTGCCGCCGGAGATCGACGGGATCGAGCTGATCGCGGATCGGCGCGCCATGGCGCAGATCCTGGCGCGCGTGCTGGGCAGCGCTGCGCGTTTCTCGCGCCACGACGATTGGATCGACATCACGCTCGCGATCGGCGCAGACCGGTTCGCGCTGATCGTCGCCGATGAGGGCAATGGGCTGGCCGCGACCCTCGGCGCCGGCGAGCGCGGCCGTGCCGACAGTCGCGGTCTTGGCCTCGGGCTGGCACTGGCGCGGGTGCTGATGGAAGCGCATGGCGGCGCGCTGTTGGTCGAGGCGGTGCCGTCGGTCGGCGCGCGAGTGACGCTCGAACTCCCGATCAGCCGCCTGATGCGGGCCGCGCCGACCGCGCCCGAGCGCGCCCCCGCTGCCGCGATACTGGTGGCTGCCGCGGTTTGACAAGCCGCGCCGCGCGCTCCGACACTGCACGCAGCGACCGGGTCAGCAACGGACCCGGCCGTCAGTGGACCGGGCCAACAGCGGACCGGACAAGCAGCGGACAGCGACGGAGCCATCACATGATCGTCACCGCGGACAGCGAGCAGGCGCGCCGGACGCAGCGTCGCAAGACCGCCAACGGCTGGCACACCACGTTCATCGGCGAGAACCGCATGACGCGCGATCCGCAAGCGCCGGAGCCCGATGGCGCCACGCTGTTCCCGATGGCGTTCCTGGTCGAGAAGGAGCCGGGCGCCGTCGTGCATCCGCACTTCCACCGCGCCGATCAGTACCAGGTTGTGGTCTCCGGCGGTGGCCGGCTCGGCCGGCATGCGCTGGATGGCGTCGAGGTGCACTACACCGACGCCTATTCCGCCTACGGCCCGATCGTCGCCGCCGAGGATGGCATCGCCTGGTTCACCCTGCGCAACGCATGGGACCCAGGCGCGCGCTACATGACCAACGCCCGCGCCGAGCTGCGCGCCGCCCGGGCGGCGAACCACCAGCACCGGGAGGCCGTGGCGGGCGCCATCCACCCGATGTCCGAGGCCGCGCTGGCGGCACTGGCGCAGGTGACCTGCCAGCCGGTCCTCGGCCCGGGTCCGGACGGCCTGGCGACGTGGCACTGCACGCTGCCGCCGTCAGCCGAGCTGGTTGGGCCTGATCCGTCAACCGGTGGCGGCCAGTTCTGGATTGTGCTGGCGGGCCGCCTGTCCACCGGCGGATCGGCGCCGTTGCCGCCTCGGTCCTGTGCTTTCGTGGCCCCGGACGACGCGGCGCTTTCCGTGCAAGCCGGCGCCGGCGGGGCCGAGGCGCTCTGCCTGCAATTCCCCTGCCGCCCCTGGCACTAGTAGCGTAGACCTTGCCCGCCGTTCACGGGCTTGAGACGCGAAGCGGACGACGGCGCAGAGCGCGTGCGACGCAGTGAGGGTTGTCCGCAGCGGGCGCGTCCCGCACGGTTCGCCAAAACCCGAGCGCATGGCTCGATCAGGGCGTCAAACCAAATCGCTTATTGCCAAACCGGGCCAAAAGCATGCCGCCCGCTTACGCCAGTGTCGTCGTCGAGCCGTAGGCCTGCAGGCCGCGCATCATGTCGGTGAGCAGCACGCCTCCTGGCGTCTGCTGGCCCGTGCTGCTGGTTCCACTGGTTCTACCGGCGCCACTGGCCCCGCTGGCTCCACCGGCGGTGCCGGCCGTGACCTGGCTACATTGCGTGCCGTTCGCCGCGTTCGAGTCGGTGCTCGATGCGTGACTGCCACGAGGATGGTGCGCTTTGCTCGCCGAGCCGCGGCTCGGTTGGGGTTGAAACGCGGTCGCCGCCGCAGCGCTGGGGGTGCTGGATTTTCCTCCCAGCAGTGATTGCAACTGCGAGCCGAATGGCCCCTGGCCGGCGGTCCCCGGCGTTGCGGTCGTCGTGCCCGTGGCGGGGATTTGCGGAATTTGTGTGGGGCTCAGGCTGGGAATGCTCATCGTGTGTTCTCCTGCTCACGCCGTCTGCCAGATTGCGCTGCACATCGCGTACCAACCCCGAGGTCCGCGGAAATCCGTGCGATCGAGGCGCCGCGCGGCAGTTTGTCCCCGGCAGGTCCTGCCGCCCGGCCTGGGTCTGCCGGGCCCGTGGTTCGCATCCGGCGGCGCGGCCGGGCGTGCCGCCGTGCGGAGCGGCACTCATTCGTAGGAGCGGATCCGCCATTCATATATGGCGGTCATCGTGAGGTGCGGCGTCACTGATAGCCCGGCTGACCGATCTCCTCGGGCGTCTGAGGCACCCGCCTGAACAGTGACGTGTCGTAATGTTCCGCGGCGAAGCGCGCCAGCAACGCGCGATAGGTGGCGTCGTCCATCTGCGGCGACCGCGACAATATCCAGCCATAACCGCGCCCGGGATAGCCAACCAGCGCGTAATGATAATCCGGATCGACCCACAGTATCAGGTAGGACAGATAGACCGGCCAGAATGGCGATTCACGCCACCGCGCGTTTTCGCTGCCCGCCACCACATAGCCGCGCATCGTGTAGGATTTCAACGGCGCCTCAAACGTGCGGTCCCGACCGCTATAAATGTCCGACACCTCGCCGTCCGGGAAGCTGACGTCGAAGGAGCTTGCCACCTCGCCGCGTTCGGCGAAATACGGAATGTTGGCGATGATGTACCAGCGGCCGGAGTAGCCCTGTAGATCGAACTGCGGTGCCAGCGTCAGTGGCGGCTGATCGTCTGCCGTGCAACCCACCGTCATGAGCAACGCAATGAAGCTGCCGGCGAGCAGCCTGATCGAACGTTTCATCTGCGCAAAGCCTCCGTGCGGCGGTCAAGTCAGCTCGTAGCGGATCACCGAGCCATCCTTCGCGACGAATCCCAGTGCCGACCATTGGTCCTCCGCATCGTACCAAAGATCGAGTTTCGCATCGCCGGAAAGTGCATAACGCGTCGCGGGCTCGGTGCGACCATTCGGCAGCGTCACCGGATCCGCGCCGACGCGCTCCACCACCGGATGCAGCAGCCGCCCACCTTGCATGTTGATCCAGGGCGCATGCAGCTCCGCCATGTTCCAGTGCGTCGCCGGCAATGCATCGGCCGGTGCCAGATAACGCGGAGCCTGCGACCCCTCGACCCAAAGGCCGCGCGCATCACGGTCGGCGCGCATCGTCTCCGGCGTGCCGTCGTCATTGACTGCGCCATCGACATGAACAATCGCGCCATCACGCCACTGCTCCAGTCCGCGCAGCGTGTAGCGGAACAGGATGAACGGGCCGAGGCCAATGGCGAGGTCCACCGCGATGTGGATATCGATGCCGTTGCCCGACCGCGCGAATGTCAGCACGTGCGTGCCGATCGCGCTGCCATTGCGGACAACACGGAATGCGAGCCGATTGTCGCCAGGCATTGTGGGCTGCGCACCCGCCGCGTGTGCGACGCCGGAGGAGGCGGCCGCCAACAGCAAACCGCGGCGGCTTATCATGTCCGGCTCACGGCAAACTCGCCACGGCGCAGGGCAATCGGGGGGACGAAGTAAGGTCAGGACAAAGCCCCGGCCTTGCATCGTCCCCTCGATTGCCCTGCGCCGTGGCGCGTTCGTCGTGCACCACGCTTACCAGCTCCGCCGGCGGCTGCGGTTTGGTGCGCAGGCGCAGGCCCTTGCGCCACAGTTTCAACGCCTCCCAATGGATGGCGCCGAGCACCTGCGCTGCCAGTAGCGGTTGTGCGATGAAAGCGCGCAGCAGATTGGCATCGGTCAACGCGTGCCGTGCACCGGCATAGGCAGCGGACATCAGCTTGCCGTCGGCGTCTCGACCTTCGATTGTCACCACGGCGCGCTCCGCCGGCGGCATGATACGGAAATGATATGTCATCGCCATGTCCATGAATGGCGACACGTGGAATTCCTTGGCGCAGCTTTGCCGCAATACCGGCTGGTGCGTGTTCGCATCGGTGACCGGAATCAAATAGCCGTGCCGCTCGCCGAACGTGTTGTGCACCTCGTACAGCATCGCCTGAAGGCGGCCATCGGCGCGATGGCAGAAGAACACGCTCAACGGGTTGAACACGGTGCCCAGCACGCGCGGCATGCACAGCACGCGAATGGCGCCGCCGTCGGCCTCCAGGCCCGCACGTTGCAGGTGCCGTTCGATCTGTGTGCGCAGCTTCGTGCGCGTCCCGTCGCCATGATCGCGGTCGCGGAAATCCACCAGGTTGAAGCGGTTCAGCGAGAACAGACGCAGCCGCCGCGCCAGCATCGGCAGCTCATCCAGGTCCAGCAGCAGCCACATCATGCGGTGCCGCAGCCGATGCCGCACCGGCCGGAACCGCGTGTGCACCACCTGGCCACGATAAATCGCCGAATGCGTCATGCCGCTGCCTTCATCGATGGCGTGGCGGCGGCGACATGGATGCGACCGGATTCGTTTGGGACGCTCCAAGGCCGTCGTACGCCGCCGAGCTGCTCCGCGACCGCGAGGCCAGCCTGCAGCCCGTCCTCATGGAAGCCCGCGCCAAACCACGCCCCGCAGAACCAGGTGCGGCGGACACCTTGCAACGACCAGAGATTTTTCTGCGCGTTGGCGGCCGCCGCATCCAACTGGGGATGCGCGTAGAGCTCACTGCGCAGCACACTCGCGGCGTCAGGCGGCCGCGGCGGATTGAGCGAAACGAACAGCGGCCTGGCGGTGCGCAGCCCCTGCAGCCGGTTCATCCAATATGTCACCGACGGCCCATCGGCTGCCTCGCCGTCGAGGTAGTTCCAGCTCGACCATACGGCGCGACGGCGTGGCATCAGCGAAACATCGGTGTGCAGCACTGCGGTATTCAGGCTGTAGCGGAATGTGCCGAGCAGCTCGGCCTCGGCGTCCGATCGATCCGACAGCAGCGCCAGCGCCTGATCGGGATGCGCAGCAACCACGACATGGTCGAACCGCGCCTGCCGGCCAAGGTCGTCGGCCACCAGCACGCCACAAGGAAAGCGCCGCAGCGCACGCACACCGCACCGCAACCGCACGTTCCGCGCGTACGACGCGGTCAGCCGCTCGACATAGCTACGGCTGCCGCTCGCGACCGTGCGCCATATCGGGCGATCCTTCACCTGCAACAGGCCGTGGTTCTCGCAGAATCGGATGAAGGTCGCGGCAGGCTGGTCGCCAACGGCAGCGGCCGGGGTGCACCAGATCGCGGCGGCCATCGGCAGCAGATGATCCTCGACAAACGCGCGGCCGTAGCCACGCGCGTCGAGCCAGGCGCGCAGGCTCAGCGTCGCGTCATCCAACGTCGCCAGCTCGCGCGGTGCCTCGCGGTAGAAGCGCAGCAGATCGCGCAGCATGCGCCAGAAGCGCGGGCGGATCAGGTTGCGGCGCTGGGCAAACAGGCCACGCAGATCGGTGCCGGAATATTCCAGCGCGCCATCGCGCAGCGACACGGCAAACGACATGTCCGAGCGCACGGTGGGCACGTCGAGATGATGGAACAGGGCGGTGAGATTAGGATAGGTCGCCTCGTTGTAGACGATGAATCCGGTATCCACCGCCACCGGACCATCCGGGCCCGGCACGTCCACCGTATTGCTGTGGCCGCCCAGACGATCCGCCTGCTCGTAGACGGTCACGCGATGCGCGCTGGACAGCAGCCAGGCCGCACTCATCCCGGCGATACCGGTGCCGATCACGGCAATGTCCAGCGGGGCGTGGCGGCGCGGCATCGGTCCCCCGGACGTTGCGAAATCCGAGGCAGATACGGACCGCCGGCCGGTTTGGATCACACTGAATTTGGGAAATGATGTGCCTTGGGGGAAAGCTGCGCCTCTGTGGCGAAGGGTGCAGCAATCTTTCGGTCGCTGATATGATCCATCGCGGCGCATCGCCCGTATTGCAGGCATGAATGGTCTGGCTCTTGCCCACTGGTGTGCTGATCCAAGCCAACCCGCGCTCGGCGGGTGGTGTCCGGCCATGACCGTCGAGCCGCACGACCTGAGCCCGGAGCGGCTGATCGATATGATCGCCACGCGCAGCGATCGCCCGGCGTTCACTGCATTGTTCATGCGCTTCGCGCCGCGCGTGAAAGCCTACCTGATGCAGCGTGGACTGGACGCAGCGGTGGCCGAGGAACTCGCGCAGGAGGTGCTGTTGATCGTCTGGCGCAAGGCGGCGCAATTCGACCCGGCACGCGCCAGTGCGGCCACGTGGATATTCACCATTGCGCGCAATCTGCGAATCGATGCGGCACGGCGCACGCAATTCGCTCTGCCTCCGCCGGACCCGGTAGACGACCCGCCGGCAACACCGACAGCCGATGCGATCCTGGCGGCGGAGGACCGCGGAACCCGCGTGCGTGCCGCCCTCGCCGCGCTGCCGGCCGAGCAGGCGGACGTGGTTCGTCTGGCCTTCTTCGATGATCGACCGCACGCCGACATCGAGCGCGTGCTGGGCATACCGCTCGGCACGGTGAAATCGCGGCTGCGCCTCGCCATGTCGCGATTGCGCTTGCTGCTGAAAGACGACTTATGATCCGCCACCATCCCTCCGAGGCGACTCTGATCGCTCAAGCCGCGGGACATCTGCCGGCGCTGCACGCACGGGTGCTGACGGTGCACCTGTCGGCGTGCCCGCACTGCCGCGGCGAACTGCATCGCCTCGAAGAGGTCGGAGGCGAATTACTCGCTGCATTGCCGCCCGCGCCGCTGCAGCCCGATGCGCTTGCCCGCACGCTGGCGCGGCTCGACGAGGCGGTGGTGGCTCTGCCGCCTGCTGCTGCCTCCGCCGTTGCCTCTGCCGCTGCTCCCGCTGCTGCGACCGCCGCGGTCGCTGCTCCCGCCACTGCACGCACCGCTGCCACTGCTCCCGCCACTGCGCGCACCGCTGCCGGAACCCCTCCCCCTGTCACGTTGGAGGCATTGGCCGTCGGGCGGTGGTGGTGGCTCGGCCCCGGCATCCGGCTGATGCCGCTGAGCCGGCGCGACGCCTCCGGCACGCGGCTGGATTTGATTCGTGTCGCACCCGGCGTGGCAATGCCCGGTCACGGCCATACCGGGTCCGAAATGGCGTGCATTCTGCAAGGCGCCTATGCCGATGAGACCGGCGAATATTCCGCCTACGACATCGCAGAAGGCGACGCCGCGCTGGATCACACGCCCGTTGCCTCGCCTGGCGCTGACTGCATCTGTTTGATCGCGACCACGGGGCGGTTGCGTGGACACACCTGGCTGGCGCGGCTGGTGCAGCCGTTGATCGGTGTCTGAATGCGGGGCTTTCGTGTGGCGATTCTGCCGCTGGCGACGCTGGCGCTGATGCTGTTGCTGGGTGCCTGCTCACCGACCGCAGTATTGAACGCCATGGCGCCACGCGACGGCGTGATGCTGACGCGCGACCTCGCCTATGCCGACGGTCCGCGTCATTCGCTTGATGTCTATGCGCCGCGCTCCTCGGTCACGTCGACACCGACACCGACACCGACACTGGCACCCGTTGCGGTGTTCTTCTATGGCGGCAACTGGGAGTCGGGATCGAAGGACATGTACCGCTTCGTCGGCGCGGCATTGGCCGCACGCGGCGTGATGACGGTGATCCCCGACTACCGGCTGTATCCGCAGGTGCGCTTCCCGGCATTCATGGACGATGCCGCGGCGGCGGTCGCCTGGACGCATGCCAACGCCGCGCGCTTTGGTGGCGATCCGCACCGGCTGTTCCTGATGGGTCATTCGGCTGGCGGACAGATCGCCACGTTGCTGGCACTGGATGGAAGCTATCTGCAAGCGGATGGCCTGTTGCCGCAGCGCGACGTGTGCGGCGTCATCGGTCTGGCCGGCCCGTATGACTTTCTGCCAGTGCACAGCGCCACACTGAAGGCGATCTTCGGGCCCGAATCCGAAAGGCCGCGCTCGCAGCCGATCAACTTCGTTTCGGCGCAAGCTCCACCTATGCTGCTGCTGGCGGGGCGAGACGACGACACGGTGGACCCCGGCAATACGTTGCGGCTTGCGGCGCGATTGCGGGCCGCCGGCGGCTCGGTGGAAGATGAGCTGTATCCGGGCGTCGGCCACAAAGCGCTGATTGCGGCATTCTCCGGTGCACTGACGTTCCTGGCTCCGGTGCGCGAGGCGGCGTTGCGCTTCGTCACCGCACAAGACGCGTGCGGGCGATGATGGAGGCGCTGGTGATCGCGGTGTCTCTGTCGCTGGTGGTCGCCATGACGATTGCCTGGCTGATCCAGCGTCGCACCAGCAATGCCGGCTGGGTGGATGTGGTGTGGAGTTTCGCGCTCGGCGCGGCGGGCGTGATCTATGCGCTGTATCCGTTGCACACGGGGATGCCGTCGGCGCGCCAGTTCCTGATTGCCGCGCTTGCCGCGTTTTGGTCGCTGCGGCTGGGTCTACATATCGCCGCGCGCACCGTGCATGGCTCGGAGGATTCCCGTTACGCGCAATTCCGCCGCGACTGGGGTGGAACGTTCCAACGCCGCATGTTCTGGTTCCTGCAGATCCAGGCGACTGTTGCGGCGCTGCTGGCGCTGTCCATGCTGCTCGTCGCGCGCAATCCACGTTCGCTTTCGGTGCCCGACGCCGCCGCCGGCGCGGTGCTGCTGGTGTCTATCGTCGGCGAGGCCATCGCGGACCGGCAATTGCGCCGCTTCCGTTCCGATCCAGCCAACCACGGCCGGATCTGCGAGGTCGGGCTGTGGGGGTGGTCGCGCCATCCGAATTACTTCTTCGAATTCCTCGGCTGGGTTGCCTACCCGCTGTTCGCGATCGATGCACAGGGCGGCAATCCATGGGGCGGCTATCCGTGGGGCTGGCTGGCGATATCGGCACCGGTGTTCATGTATTGGCTGCTGGTGCACGTCTCCGGCATTCCACCGTTGGAACAGCAAATGCTGCGCTCGCGCGGTGACGCATTCCGAAACTATCAGGCGCGCGTCAGCGCCTTCATTCCGCTTCCGCCAGTGAGGCCATCATGAACCTTGTCGCCGCGGCCGCCAGCACGGTGGAGCGTATGAACCTTCCGGACAGCATCACGCGCGCCGGCATCGCAATGCTGGTGGAACGCACCAGTCGCCAACTGCAACAAGTCGATCCATCGGTGGAGCAAGCTTTTGCCGCGGCGATGGCAAAATTCCCGATTGCGCTGCATACCCATGACGCAAATACGCAGCACTACGAGCTGCCGCCGGCGTTCTTCGCGCTGATCCTGGGACCGCGGCGCAAGTATTCGTGCTGCCTGTACGACGACGCAATGACCTTGGCCGCGGCAGAGGAACGCGCGCTGGCGGAGACCGTCGCGAATGCAGGTTTGGCGGATGGTCAGCGCGTGCTGGAGCTCGGCTGCGGCTGGGGGTCCCTGACGCTGTGGATGGCGGAGCACTTTCCGCGGTCGGACATCGTCGCAGTCTCCAACTCGCGCCCGCAGCGTGCGTATATCGAGGCCGCGGCGGCGCAGCGCGGCCTGCACAATGTGCGCATCATCACCGCCGACATGAATGCATTCGAGGCAGACGCAAGGTTCGATCGGGTCGTCTCGGTGGAGATGTTCGAGCACATGTCGAACTGGCCGGCCTTGCTGGCGCGCGTGCATTCCTGGCTGGAACCGCATGGATTGTTGTTCCTGCATGTGTTCAGCCATCGGACGACGCCGTACCGTTTCGACACCGAAGACAAGTCGGACTGGATTGCGCAGCACTTCTTCACCGGCGGCGTCATGCCGAGCCATGGGTTGCTCCGTGCGCTGGACGTGCCGTTCACGATCGAGGCGGAGTGGCGCTGGAACGGCACGCACTATCGCCGGACCGCAGAGCACTGGCTGGCGAACTACGATGCGAATCCCGAGGCGATCGGCGTGATCCTGCGGCAGGTCTACGGCGGCGCGGCGACGCTATGGGCGCGGCGCTGGCGGCTGTTCTTCCTGGCGACGGCCGGGCTGTTCGGTGCGCGCGCGGGAACCGAGTGGGGCATCAGCCATTATGCGCTGCGGCCGCGATGAAGGCGGCGGCCTGGCTACGCCGTTACGCCGCGCATCCCGATCCCGCGACCGCGGCGGCCAATCTGGTGGCACTCGTCGTGGCGGGAAACGGGCCATTTTATCCGCTGTATGTGCTGGCGCTGATCGGCTGGGACCGCGCGGGCGCCTGGCTGACGATGTTGGCAAGCCCGGTGTTTTTCCTGGTGCCGGCGATATCGCGGCAGTGTCCCCGGGCTGGTCGCGCGGCGCTGCCGTTGATCGGCATTGCAAATTCCGTGTGGTGCGCTTCGTTGTTGGGATGTGCGTCCGGGGTGGGATTGTTTCTGTTTCCCTGCATCGTGCTGGCCGCACTGGTGTTTCGCGCCGACGAACGTTGGCTGGCGCTGCTTCTGATAGGGTTCGGTATCGGTTCCCTGACCCTGCTGACGGAGGTTCCTTTCAGCGGATTGATGGTGGTGAGCTTGGATGGGGTGGCGGCGCTGGCGCGCCTGAACGCGATCAGCGTCGCGACGCTGACGGGGTTCGTTGCGTTGACGTTGATAAATGTCCTGCGGGCACGCAAACTCTCCCCCTCCCCTTGAGGGCTTGGGCCGCGAAGCGGACCAAGGGTGGGGGGAGGGGTCGGCACGCAATGAACCGGTATTATGGAGCACCGACCACCAAAGCCAGCGCGCAACGGCGCGGCGGAGTCGTCACATGACTGACATGGAAAATCCTTCTCCCTGCTGCGCGCCGGTTAGCGTCCGCGCTTCGGTTCAAGACGGATATCCCAAACGGATTTCCTCGTATGCGCAGAGGGCGCATCGCCAGTGCTGCACGATGTGGTTTCCTGTTCCTGACACCTCGGTCTTGTACTGCCGAACGCCGCGCTGGCCGCACGCCTTGCAAACGTCTGGAGGATGCGGGCCGTTCAGTAGCGCCTCTAGCTTGGTGATTCGCTCTTCCAGCGTGGCAATCTGCTTTCCGCGTCGCCATGCGGCGCTTCCCCAGTCTCGAATCGACTTTGTCAGCTTCCAACCAATAGCCCAGGAGACGACCATTGCGCATTGACCTGGAGGTGAGGGAAGGCGGCGGGTTTCATCTCGTAGCCCTCGACGATGGCCGAGTCATGGTCATAACGTCAACGATCATCGATGGACCCCTTGCCAAACTCATGGGCGACTCATTGGCGCGCATGGGGGGGCAAGGCCCTGCTCCGAGCAACGGCGCGGCGGAGTCGTCACATGACTGACATGGCAAATCCTTCTCCTCGGTTGTCCAGTGTGCTGCCGCGCGAAAACAGGATGTTTTTTGCCCAGGTCGCGGGCAGGGCAGCGCAGACCCTTGGCGGCGCTGGCTTTTCGGCCATAGGCTTGGCCGCATGCGCATCAGCGGGGAAGGCACGATCGGGATATTGCTCGCACTTGTCGGATTGGCCGGCGCGGGGGCCATCATGATCGCGCCGCAGCATGTAGAGATAGGTTGGTGCCTGATAGTCCTGGCAGCGATAGGTTTTACCCTACTGGGGTACCATCACAAGTGTGAACTATTAGGGTGGCGGCCAGTTGCCACTGCTCGCAGACATAAGGCTCTGTCACCTTTTACGGTCATGCAGCCAAACACCCATCATCTTGGCATAAGTGCCACCACTGTTTCCGGCGCTTTTGATACCATCGGGCTTCGTGGTGATAAGGTCGCATGGACGGTTTCGGTCGCGCTGTCTAACTTGGGACCCGTTCCGTTGATAGGCTGCTGCCTGTACCTCGAATCCATTAAGCCGAATCCTATCGGCATCGGGCCGATTCGTCTCATTGATCCGAACACGATTCTTGATGTTGGCGCTCACATACCGATTGAAGTGGCGTATGTGTACCTTGAAGGAAGAGGCGACAACCTGGTACGGCGGGCCGCGCTCAACAATCCGCACATGCCTGAATACAAGTACGACACTTTAGGTATCCCGCTGGGCATATATGATATCACGCTTCGGGCGACGGCTGACGGCACGCTGGAAAGCGTGGCCACGTTTCGTTTGCGCGTGACATCCAATATTCAAGACCTATCTATGGAGCGGCGGGAAGTTTAGATATCCTCTAGTCTCAACCCCTCCAGCCCGATCGCGGCCAGCGTCGCCAGCAGGAACGTCGCGGCGAACGTCCCGCGCTTCAGCTTTGACTTGATCGAGTCGCGGGTCTCGCCCGGCAGACCATGGCCCTCCAGCCGGGCGGCCAGTTCGTCGTACGTGATGCCGGCGCGCTTGAGCTCCGCTTTGATGAAGCGCGACGCTCGGTCGGCGATTTCCGCCTCGGTTGCTGCCAGCCCCATCGTGGTGTCATCCTTGGCCGAAAAAGATCATACATGACACCTTTACCGTTGACAAGCCCGGCCGACAGGTGTCATATGCGACACCATGTCAGCGCACTTCCCCCTGTCGCCGCAAGCCAAGACCCTCTCCCTCGGGGCGGTCATGCGCATGACAGAGCAAGAGGCCGAGGACGCCTTCGCGCGCATCCGCTGGCACGCGACGGACGGCAAGCCGGTCTGTCCGCATTGTGGGTGCGAGATAGTCTACCCCTGCCGGAAGGCCAACGGCCCGGCGCGCTGGCGGTGCAAGGCGTGCCGCAAGGACTTCTCGGCCGCATCCGGCACGCTGTTCGCGCACCACAAGATGCCGCTCCGCAACTACCTCGCGGCGATCGCCATCTTCTGCAACGAGGTGAAGGGGAAGGCCGCGCTGGCCCTCTCGCGGGACTTGGCGGTCGACTACAAGACGGCGTTCGTCCTTAGCCACAAGCTGCGCGAAGCGATGGCGTCCGAGTCCAAGGGCCTGCGGGTCGGTGGCGAGGGCAAGACGGTAGAGACGGACGGCGCGTACTTCGGCGGCTACGTGAAGCCGGCCAACCGCCGCGAGAACCGGCGCGATCGCCGCTTCGCAGAGAACCAGTCGGGCAAGCGCAAGGTGGTCGTGGTGGTTCGCGAGCGCGAGGGCCGGACCCTGCCGGCGGTATTCAAGTCCGAGTCCGCGGCCCTCGGCTTCATTACGTCCCGTGTAGTCAAGGGCACCCGCCTGATGGCGGACGAGGCGCCGTCGTGGAACGGGCTGCACGGCCGGTTCGACGTGAGCCGGATCGACCACGGGCAGGCATACAGCATGCCGGGCGGCGTCTACACGAACGGGGCGGAGGAGTTCTTCTCCCGCCTGCGCCGCGCCGAGATCGGCCACCATCACCACGTCGCCGGGCCGTACCTGGTCCGGTATGCGCAAGAGGCGGCTTGGCGCGAGGACCATCGGCGGGTCGACAACGGCACCCAGGTCCAGGCCGTCATGGGACTGGCTATGGCTAGCCCGCCGAGTGTGGACTTCTGCGGCTACTGGCAACGGTGGAAGAAGTAGCCCGTTGAATTGTTGGCTTGGTGATGACATCATGCTGGCGCCAGATGCGTGACTGCGTTCGGCAACGCCTATGTGTAGCGAACACGGGTCCCCGCTTGGTCGGGTGGCCCACGGAATACAACACCCTGTCCTACGGCGTCGGGTCGCTCCTGGCGCCAGGGGGAATAGGAGGGGCGTGCTCGCGCGCGCGCGCAGTCAACCATCCGGCGCCAGCGCGCGTCGGATTGAACACGGAGACAGGTCATGGCGCTCAGGATAGTCGCGGCAGTTACGGTGTGCTTGGTCGGTATCGTGGCGCCGGTTCAATCAAAGGCACAGACGAGTGCTGCATCGACTCACGACTGTCGTTTCGATAGCCATGAAACTTTATCGTTAAGGGACTTCGACGCTATCATCGCTGCATATCCGAGGTGCGCGAGGGCATTCGTCGGCAGAGGCAACAATTACATGCTCGACAATCACTACGAGGAGGCTTTGAAGGAATATAACGAAGCGATACACTTGGACCCGTCATACACGATTGCATTCTACAATCGCGCGCTGGTGTACGGGATCCAGAAGAAGTTCGCGTTGGCCATCGCTGATCTGGATCAGGTCCTTCGCAAGAACCCGAACGATGCCGCTGCCTTGTCGTGGCGAATGGTGGATCGCATGGCGCTGGGTGATCAGGCAAACGGCAACGCTGATGCCGCTCGGCTCAGCGCTATGAACCCGAATGCGCAGCCGTCTAACTGCCAGTATATCGGGAACGCCTACATGCAGTGCGCTCGTCCCGACGGGTCGACCTACACATACAGACTCAACGTCCCTCACTATTCATCCGGGACGGACGCTTGCTTCAAGAACTTGGCTGGAACATACTTCTGCCAGCATCAAAATTAGCACGGCACCACATAGCCAAGCCATGCGGTGCCGTGGTAGTCGTGATGGTTGCCGGCAGGATGCCAGTCCCGTTCGGCGGAGATTGAGGCCAACCTTGACCTTCCGTGGATATCATACACGGTCGGAAAGGGTTTGACTATGTGGCGCACAGAGACTGTCACTATCGTTTACGACGGCCCCGATTCTTCTGAATCAACGCCTCTTTCAGAGTGGCCTTTTCCCTTGGGCATGTCGCCGCCGGAAGGATGGATTCCGCCTCGCAAGCGCCGGGCTAAGGAAGCCTTGCCAGTTCCGCTTTCAGGCGAGCAAGATCATCCTGCAGGCGCACCTCCATGTGTATCGGTAAATTCTCAGACAGGTTGAACGATATCAGAAGGCTGTGACGACCTTCCTGCGCTTGGAATTTCAGGTTTGAAGGCAGGACGGCATGCACCTGATCAGTTTCTGCCGTCCACATCTCGCGCCTAGCTGTCATCGTGAATGCGGCCAGCTCTTTAGACGGCAGGGCATATGTTCGCTCGTCGCCGTTTTGGAAAGTTAACTTCATGAAGACGATTTTGCCGTCATCGGATACTGATGACGAATCGATCCTTGTGACTAATATAGTATTCGACATGGCGTCCTCCCTTTCCCGTGAGGACGATGCCACGGTCTTGAAGACAGTTCAATCCGCCGCCTCGTCCACCCGCCAAGCCTTCGCGTCCCATCGGCTGGCCTTCTCGCCGGTCAGCCCGGCGTGGTTCCGCCCCAGCGATCGCCGCACCCTGGCCGCAAGGTCGCCCATCGTTCGCGACTTGCCGATGATCTCCGGCCTGTCCGCGACCAGCCGTTCGGCGACGGCGCGCGGGGACATGGGGGCGCTGGCCTCGCGTAGCACGTTCAGGATCGTCCGGTGAAAGTGGCCGCGCTTAAAGGCGCATGGCGACTGCGCCCGGGCTTTGGCGGCGGGGTCGAACAGCCGGGCCGCGTGGTCCAGGTGCGCCAGGTCCTCATGGAGCGTGAGGATATGCTTCTCGGCTTGACGGAGAGCCTTGGCGATCTCGGCCCGCTTGTCGCGGATGGCGGATAGGACATGGGTGGTCATGGCGGCCGGGAGGGTAGGCGGTCAGGTCGGTCGCGGGCCAGCCTGTTTTGGTGGTCGGTGCTCCATAATACCGCAATGAACCTTCGGTACGACCCTGGCGCCAACCCCTCCCCCCAACCTTGGTCCGCTTCGCGGCCCAAGCCCTCAAGGGGAGGGGGAGAAGTCGTTCCCCGTCCCCGGCTACCCTGTCGTTCCCCCTCCAGCTACCCCGTCGTTCCCTCTCCGGCCCTCCGCCTCATATCCCTCCAGCCGCGCCCCCGTCCCTCACCCCGCCGGCGCCAGACTCCCCGTCAGCAACGCGGTGACCCGCCGCGCGAATCCGGCAGAATCCTTCGGCAGATCGCCCTCCTGCACGCGCGCCAGATCGAGCAAGGTCTCCGCCGCCCCGGCAATCGCCGCCTTGTCCTCAACCCGCCCCGCCAACGCCACGATCAGCGGATGACCAGGGTTCACCTCCAGCACCGGCAGGCTCGGCATCATCCCCCGCCCGGCGCGGCGCATCAGCCGCTGCATCTGCAAATCCGGCCCCTTGCCGGCCGCCGCCAGCACCACCGCGCTGTCGGTCAGCCGCGCCGTGGCACGCACCTCGGACACCTCATGCTCCAGCGCCGCCTTCAGCGCCGAGGTCAGCAGCGAGATGTCCGGCAGCTCGGCGTCCTTGCCGAGATCGTCCACCGCCTGGGTGACGCTGCGCAGCCGCTTGCCCTCGAACGCATCCAGCCGTTCCGGCCAGAACACGTCGATCGGATCGGGCAGCAGCAGCACCTCGAATCCCTTGGCGCGGAAACCCTCAAGCTGAGGCGACGACTTCAACGCATCAGCACTGTCGCCGGTCAGATAATAGATCGCCTCCTGCCCCGCCTGCATGCGCCCGACATAGTCGGCGAAGCTGGTCAGGCCCTCCTGCGTCGACGAGCGGAACCGCATCAGCGGCGCGAGCTCGACGCGGTACTCGCCGTCCTCCCAGAGGCCCTCCTTCATCCAGCCGCCGAAATTGTCCCAGAACTTGGCGTAGTCCTCTGCCTCCTTCGCCCGCGTCTTCAGCTCGCCCAGCACGCGCCCGATCAGCGCCTTGCGGATGCGCGCCAGCACCGGCGTCGCCTGCAGCATCTCGCGCGAGACGTTCAGCGGCAGGTCCTCGGTGTCCACCACGCCCTGGACGAAGCGCAGCCAGTGCGGCAGCAGCTCGGCCTTGTCGGTGATGAACATGCGCCGGACGTGCAGCCGCACATGCGAATCGCGGTCGCCCTCCACCGGCTCGAACGGCTTGGCGCCGGGGATGTACAGCAGCGCGTAGTATTCCAGCGTCCCCTCGGCCTTCCAGTGCAGCGTCGCCCACGGCGTGTCGAAGTAGTTGCCGAGATGGCGGTAGAATTCGTTGTAGCTCTGCTCCGTCACGTCGGCGCGGGCCTTGCGCCATACCGCGGTGCCCTCGTTGGCCGGCTGGTCCTTGCCGTCCTGCGCGATGGTGATCGGCACGGTGATGTGGTCGGCCCATTTGCGCACGATCGCGCCGAGCCGGATCGGATCGAGGAAGTCCTCGGCATCCGCCTTGATGTGCAGCAGGATATCGGTGCCCGCGGTCTCGCGCGTGGCGGGTGCCACCGAGAAGCCGCTGCCGTCGGACGACCAGGTGAATGCCTCGTCCGCGCCGGCCTCGCGCCCCCCCGCCTTGCGCGAGGTGACCTCGACGCGGTCGGCGACCATGAAGGCGGAGTAGAAGCCGACGCCGAACTGGCCGATCAGGTTGGGCCGGTCCTCCGGCTTCGCCTCGGCCAGGGTCGCGCCGAACAGCCGCGTGCCGGAGCGGGCGATGGTGCCGAGATTGTCGATCAGCTCCTGGCGCGACATGCCGATGCCCTCGTCGGCGATCAGCAGGGTGCGCGCCTCCTTGTCGGGGACCAGGCGGATCTTGGCCTCGGCGGGCGGGGCGACGGCGGGGTTGGTCAGCGCCTCGAACCGGCGGCGATCAATCGCGTCGGCGGCGTTGGCGACCAGCTCGCGCAGGAAAATCTCGCGCTCCGAGTAGAGCGAATGCACAACAAGATCCAGCAGCCGGCCCACTTCGGCGCCAAAATCATGTTGTTCCGTGGCTAATGTGCTGTCGTTCATGCGATGACTCCCTATCGGCCGCGATATGCGTGCGTCGGCGGGACGTTTCAACGCCCGGCGCGCGTGGGTCTGGTCGCCGCCGGCGGGGAGGTGTCACGAAATCGCGAAGTTGGGCAGGCGGCCTAGCCTACGAGCCGGCGCTCCCACCACTGGGGTTCTCCAGCTTCTCCATGTCGATCCACGTGTCCCGCTCGTAGTCGAAATAGCGCCGCATTGCGGTCCCGTCCCAATGATACTTCAGATGCCTCGTCTGCACGGGAATGCCCACGGCGGATGGACGGAATACCGCCACGCATTTGCCGCCCGCGCGACGAACGCTGGAGTAGTGCACGCCCGTGCTTCCGGTGTCGCGCAATGCAAGGGCGAATGCCTGACCGGGCGTGTAGTCGATCGGATCAAGCAGACGCCGTCGGTCGGCAACAGCCAGCTGCTCCACGTCGTGCAGTTCGGCATCGATGCGCCCGACGATGACGCGCATCTCTTCATATCGGGGGCCGTCAGCGGAATCGGCGGCGAACCGCGCGAAGTGGTAACTGGTCTCGGCCACAGCAGTGGGCAAATCCTGGGCCGCATAGTAGGCACCGTGCGTCGCGTCCGAAAACCGTCCGCCCTTGGGGTTCAGGTGGGTAAAGGGCGCCATGACGTAGCTCGCCCCTGGGCCGCTCACGCGCTCTTCGATCGGAACAAGACGAATGTTGCCGAGCTGGTTGCGCACACGCGGGTTGGTGAGCATTTCCGCCTCGATCAGGGCATCCCAAACGTCCCGATCGGACGACACTCTCTCATACAGATCGATCGGTGGGTATTTGGAGGCGATCAGTCGAGTCGCCGTTGGCCAGTTGACCCGGTTCAGGGGCGGGGTCAGGACCACGGGCCGCGCGCAGCGTCGAGATACTGCCGAACGGCGGCGAGATCCGTCACATCGCCGGCGCTCATCCGCTCCAGTGGCGCTTGCCCGCCGAAATAGCGATTAGGCCGTCGTACCCAACTGTCGGCTTGGGCATGGTCGGCATACAGGATCTGGAGTGCCTTCCAGATGCCGCTGACGTAGCCGATGCGCCTGATAACGTCGACCGGCACCGTTCCAGCTTCGCCGGCCCTCCATTTGTAGAATGTCCGCTCAGCCGGATGACCAAGAATCGCTCGGGTGTGGACATTGTCCGCTCCCCAAAGTTCCATGATGCGGAAAAAACCGCGCAGAGCGTTGCGGACCTGCTCCCGGCTGACCGGCGGCTCGGCGATAAAAGTGCTTGCGATGGGCGGCATTCCGGCCTCTTCGAGTTCCTGCCTGTAGACAGAATATGGCTCCACTCCGCCCATAGGCAACCCATTTCAAGCGCACCGCCTTTCAATGTTCCGTTCGGTGTTGCACGTCCCTCCCGGTCGGGAGGGGATTTTCACGAAATCGTGAAGTGAGGCGGGCGATATGCCGCCCGCAGTGTAGGGTCTTCCGGGAGAAGCGGCGAAGAGGGGGGAAGGTGCCATGCTGGCAAGGGGGCGATCTGTGCTGGCCGGGCTGGTCGTGGCGCTGCCGGCGCTGCTGCCGATCGTGGGACCCTGCGTCACCCCGGCGCGGGCTGCAGCACCCGACGTGATCGTCTACGGTGACCCGACCCTGGCGCACGCGCTGCGCGATGTCGGGGCGCGCTTCACGGCGCAGACCGGCGTGCCCGTGCATGTGTTTTCCGCCCCGCCGACGCTGATTCTGGCGCAGTTGCGCCACAGCGTATGGAACGACGTGGTGGTAACGCTGGCGCCCTGGATGGACCAGGCCGAGCAGGCCGGCGTCATCGAACCCGGCACGCGGACCGGCGCCTGGCGCACCACCCTGGTGCTGGCGCGCGCGACGGGCGCGACGCCCCCCACGGATCAAGCGAACGACACCTTGGCCATCACGGATCCGACCCCGGCCGCCACGATCGACGGACCGGCCGTGCTGGCGGCGCTGGGGCTGCATCCGGCGCACGTCCAGGGCGCCGCGAACGCCGCGGAGGTCGGCTTCCTGATCGATACCGGCGCCGCCGCGCAGGGGTTGGTCCACCTGACCGACGTGCGCGCCGACCCAAACCTGAGCGTTGCCGGGCCGGTCGCCGCGTCCGCCTACCCACCGATTGTCTACGCCGCGGCGATCAGCACGCTGACGCACAGTCCGAACGCCCACGCGTTCCTCGACTACCTGCATTCGCCGGCGGCGACCGAAGTTCTGAGTGCCGACGGCGTGGAGACCGTGCCCCCGGAGAGCAAACCATGAGCGAGACCACCGCGCCCGAGGTCCTGGACCACGCAGTAGCGCTGGACCCAGCCCCCGAGGTCCTCGAGCACGCCTGGCCGGTCCGGCTCACGCACTGGCTGATGGCGGCCTCGATCGTCATCATGATCGGCAGCGGCTGGCGCATCTACAACGCCTCGCCGATCTTCCCGTTCCGCTTCCCCGACGCGTTCACCCTTGGCGGCGACATCAACGTCGCTCTGACCTGGCACAACGATCCGGGGGTGGCGAGCGCGATTGCCTGGCACTTCGCCGCGATGTGGCTGCTGGCCCTCAGCTACGTGCTGTTCGTCGCCTGGGGCGCGCTGTCGGGGCACTTCCGCCGCGACCTCCTGCCGGTCGGGCCGACCAGCTTCCTGCGCGACTTCATCGCCGCGGCGCGGTTCAAGCTGGAGCACCACCTGGGCGAATACAACGCCGTGCAGAAGGTGTTCTACTGGGGCGTGCTCGCCCTCGTGCTGCTGATGCTCGTCTCCGGCATCGCAATCTGGAAGCCGGTGCAGACTTTTCCCCTCGAGCTGCTGTTCGGCGGCTTCCAGAGCGCGCGCATCGTGCATTTCCTCGGCATGGCGGGCATCTGCGGCTTCCTGCTGGTGCACATCGCGCTGGTGGCCCTGGTGCCGAAGACCTTCGTCGCGATGGTGACGGGTCGCGTGACCGGTCCCGCTCACATAACCGGCCATGCGCCCCCTGGCGGCGATGTCCCCCCGGGCGGCACCTCCATAGAGACGCAGACCAGGGAAGCACAATCATGAGCCTCGATCGGCGTGCGCTGCTGCGCGGTGGGATGTCGCTCGGCGCGCTGACTCTGCTGACCGGCTGCGACCTGAGCGACAACGACGCGGTGCAGGGGATCCTGGCGCGGTTCTCCGCCTGGAACGACCGCGTGCAGGCGGCGTTGTTCAACCCGAACAAGCTGGCGCCGACCTTCCCGGAAAGCGAGGCGGTGAAGGATTTCCGCTACAACGCCTGGTACGGCCCGGAGAACGCGCCGGCGCTGAACCCGGAAAACTATCGGCTGAGCCTGGCCGGACTGATCGCCAACAAAAAGCCATGGACGGTCGATCAACTCTACGCCCTGCCGCAAATCAGCCAGGTGACACGCCATGTCTGCGTCGAGGGCTGGAGCATGATCGGCAAATGGACCGGCACGCCGCTGCGCACGTTCTTCGAGCGAATCGGCGCCGACACCACCGCGCGCTACGTCGGCTTCGAGTGCGCCGACGGCTACTACGAGAGCATGGACATGGCGACCGCGCTGCACCCGCAGACGATCATGGCGTTCAAGCTGTCCGACGAGGTCTTGCCGAGGAAGTACGGCTATCCGTTCAAGATCCGCGTGCCGACCAAGCTGGGGTTCAAGAACCCGAAATTCGTCACCACGATGTTCGTCACCAACCTGCGTCCGCACGGGTTCTGGACCGATCGCGGCTACAACTGGTTCAGCGGGATCTGAGCCATGCAGCGCCGGGGGAAAGCGCCACGGGAGCGATCAGGGGAACGGCCAGGGGAACCGCCAGTGGAACGGGCGCAGAATGGGGCAGGGGGCTGCACGATCGGGGTGATGGCCAAAGCGCCGATCCCCGGTCGCGCGAAGACGCGGCTGACACCGCTGCTGACGCCGGAGGAAGCCGCCACGCTGAGTGCGGCGTTCCTGCGCGACGTGACGGAGAATGTGCGGCTCGCGGCACGGCAGGCGCCGATCCAGGGCTGCATCGCCTACGCGCCTTCCGGGGCCGAGGCGTTGTTCGACGGACATCTGGCCGAGGGCACCGGGCTTGTGCTGGCCGACGGCTCGCCGCCGCTGCCGCCTGGGGTGCAGGGCTTCGGGCGATGCCTGCTGCATGCGATCCAGTCGATGCTCGATGACGGCGCCAACGCTGCATGCGTATTGAACTCGGACAGCCCGACGTTGCCGACTTCGCTGCTGGTCGAGGCGGCGACGCGATTGCTGGAACGGCCCGACAGAGTGGTGCTGGGACCGGCGGAGGACGGCGGCTACTACCTGCTCGGCATGACAACCCCGCACGCGCATCTGTTCGAGGACATCGCATGGAGTACCGACACCGTTGCGGAAGAGACGCGAGCGCGGGCGCGCACGCTGGGCCTGGAGCTGGTGGAACTGGCGCCGTGGTACGATGTGGACGACCACGCCGCGCTGCTGCGGCTGATCGAGGAGATTTCGCCGCCGGCTCGCGCGGCGCTACCGCCCTACGCCGCGCCGGTTACCGCCGCGTGTCTCGCCCGCATTGGCCTGCGCCGCGCCGCGCTGTCGCTGGCAGCGCAATGAGTCACCCGACTTTGCGGGATGAGCGCGCCGGCCATTCAACGTCATGGCTGGCGCCGCGCTTTCCCGCGTCATCAGCAATTCTCGTTTTGGCCGGGCGGCACGGCCTTTCAACGTCATGGCCGGACCCCCGGGTCAAGCGCCCGGGGGCATGCTTGTTCCGGCCATCCCCGCGCCACGGTGCCGCGACGGATGGCCGGAACAAGTCCGGCCATGACGTTGTGGCAACCAGGTGGGACAAAATGAGAATTGCTGCCACGTCATGGCCGGACTTGACCCGGCCATCCGTCGCGGCACCAGCGATCCGTGGATGGCCGAGTTCAAGATACAAGGCCACGGATTGGCCGATGCGCGCCGCTCAGGGCGGGTTCCTCGTGACGCGGGCGATTCGCGCGTGGCCCGCGCAATGACCCCCCGTGGCGCGCTGGTGCTGCTGGGCGGCGGGCTGATCGGGCTGACCCTCGCCGCCCTCGCGGTGCACATCCCGGGCGAGGACACGGTCGGCTCCATCGCACTCAAGAACGTTTTCGTCGCAGTCCTGGCCATTGCCGTGGTCGTCTACCTGCTCGCGGTCGCCCTTGTCCTCCGTCGCCCGACCTCGAAAGGCGCGGTGCTGATCGTGCTCGCGGTCGCCGTCGCCATGCGCCTCGCGGTGCTGTTCCCGCAACCCTTCCTCTCCAGTGACATCTATCGCTACGTGTGGGACGGCCGCGTGCAGATCGCCGGCATCAACCCGTATCGCTACATCCCCGCCGACCCCGCGCTGGAATCGCTGCGCGACGAGGCGATCTACCCGCACATCAACCGCGCCACCGTTGCGCCCACGATCTATCCGCCGGCGGCGCAGGTGGTGTTCCAGGCGGTCGCGCGCGTCTCGCAGAACGTCGTCGCGATGAAGCTGGCGATGGTCATGTTCGAGGCGCTGGCCTGCTGGGCGATGTTGCGCGTGCTCGCTCTGGCGGGGTTGCCGGGCGCGCGCGTGCTGATCTACGCCTGGAATCCGCTGTCGGTCTGGGACTTCGCCGGCAATGGCCATGCCGATGCGATCGCCATCGGCGCGCTGGCGGTGGCGCTGCTGCTGCGCGCGATGCGGCGCGATGCCTGGGTCGGCGCCGCGCTCGGTGTCGCGGTGCTGGTGAAGTTCTTCCCGGCCGCGGTGGCGCCGGCGCTGTGGCGGCGAGGGCCCCATGGCGCGGCCTGGCGCGCGCCGCTGGTTGCGATCGCGGTGATCGTCGCCCTCTATTTGCTCTACATCGACGTCGGCCGGCATGTGCTCGGCTCGCTGTTCTTCTATTTCCACGACGAGGACCTGGCCCAGGGCACCGGCATCTGGCTGCTGGCGGGGCTCGGGCTGTTCATGTCCGTCACGCCGTTCATGGCGGATGTCTACGCCGCCGCGGCGCTCGTCTGTCTGGCCGTGCTCGCCGCATGGATCGCCTTCCGCCCGCGCCCGCCGGCGGGCACCGAGGCCGATGTGCGCCGCATCTGCGGCGACGCCGCGATCCTTGCCGCCGCGGTGACGGTGGCGATCGCCCCGCACTACCCGTGGTATTTCGTCTGGCTCGCGCTGCCGTGCTGCGTCAACGCGCGCTGGAGCATCATCTGGCTCGCGGTCTCGCCGGTGCTGCTGTATATCAATCCGGAGAACGAACGGTTCTTCTGGCCGTGTCTGGTCTACCTGCCCACCGCCGCGTTGGCCGCGCGCGAGTGGTGGCAATCCACCACCCCCCAACCGCTCGCTACCATCGAGGCCCAGGCCGCACAGGAGAGTTTGTGATGTCCGCCACCGCGTTGCGCGATCCGCGCCGCTACTTCGAGTCCGTCGCCGCGCGGCGCGAGCGGACCACCGAGGCCGATCCCGTCTGCCTCTATCTGGAAGTCACCAACCGCTGCAACCTGCTGTGCGAGACCTGCCCGCGCACCTTCGAGGCGCTGGAACCGCCGGCCGACATGAGCTGGTCGTTGTTCACCCGCATCGTCGATCAGTACCCCAACATTTCCCGGGTCGTGCTGCACGGCGTCGGCGAACCGATGCTGGTGAAAGAGCTGCCGCGCATGATCCGCTATCTGAAAGATCGCGGCACCTATGTGCTGTTCAACACCAACGGCACGCTGTTGCAGCCGAAGAAGTTCCAGGGCCTGATCGACAGCGGGCTGGATGAGCTGCGCGTGTCGCTGGATGCCGCCGACCGCGAGACCTATGCCCGCGTCCGCGGCAAGGATTTCTTCCAGCGCATCGTCCGCGATGTCGGCAAGTTCATTGCCTATCAGCACGAGGTCGGCGCGACCGCACCTCGCGTGTCGCTGTGGCTGACCGGCTTGAAGGAAACGGTTGAGCAACTGCCGGACTTCGTCCGCCTGGCCGCGAAAATGGGCGTGAAGGAGGTGCATCTGCAGCGCCTGGTGTTCGACGATGTGGGCTACGGCATGGCGCGCGCGGAATCCTCGCTGTTCGAGCAGACGCGCGCCGATGAGCAGGCGGCGATCGAGGCGGCGCAGGCGATCGGTGTGGACCTTGGCGTGACGCTGGATGCCTCGGGCGCGACGGAGCCGGGGCTGAGCCTGAAGCGTCAGGCGGAGGATCAGCCGTGGTCGACCTGCCGCCGCCCCTGGTCGCTGATGTATTTCACCGCGCATGGCCGCGCGCTGCCCTGCTGCATCGCGCCGTTCTCCGCGCGCGACTATGGCACCTACACGCTGGGCGACGCGACGCAGCAGAGCCTGCGCGAGATCTGGAACGGTCCCGCCTATCAGGCGTTTCGCGGCGGCCTGCTCAGCGAGGCACCGCCGAAGCCGTGCGAGAATTGCGGCCTGCGATGGAGCCTGTAGCCGTCGTCATCCCGACGCTGAACGAGGCCGAAGCGATCGGTGCGGTGGTGGCGGAGATTCCACGTGCGATCGCGCGGCAGATCATCGTCGCCGACAGTGGCAGCCGCGACGGCACGCCGGCTGTGGCAACCCGCGCCGGCGCGCGGGTCGTTGCGTTGACGCAGCGCGGCTACGGGCGGGCCTGCGCGGCCGGCGCGGCGGCGGCCGATCCGGCATGCTCGGTGCTGGTGTTTCTCGACGGCGACGGCGCGGATCGTGGCGACCTGCTGGCTACGCTGGTGCGGCCGATCCTGGATGGCACGCATGATTTCGTCATCGCGTCGCGCACGCGCGGGGTGCGCCAACGCGGCTCGATGAGCTGGCACCAGGTGCTGGCCGGGCGGCTGGCCGGCTGGGGCATGCGGGCGCTGTATGGCGTGCGCTACAGCGACATGTGCGCCTATCGCGCGATACGCCGCGACGCGCTGGCGCGGCTGGACATGCGCGAGATGACCTATGGCTGGAATCTGGAGATGCAGATGAAGGCCGCGCGGCTGCGGCTGCGCATCCTGGAAGTGCCGATGCCGTATCGATGCCGGGCCGGCGGCCAATCGAAAGTGGCGGGCTCGTTGCGCGGCACGCTGCGCGCGGCGACGCGGATCGTTGCGACATTCGTGCGGGTGGCGGCGGCCGGCGTGCCGTCGTAGCGCAAGACCTGGCCAGGGCGCTCGTCCGGGCATCACTGACAGCGCCATGTCTCGCGTGCAGAGGTGCCGATTTGGTGCGCTGTTTGCCAACCCCAATTCTCTCATCGGAGAACCATAGCCGGCTTCCTCCGACGTTGGCCAAAAGTAGGATATGTGGCGAATTCATGCCAACATGACACGTAGAGGGCGCTGATCTAAATCCGCCCGAGGAAGCCTGCGATCATGACATCGGGCTGTCTTGCGATCGTCATCGCTCTATGTAGAAGCTGCCTGTGTCAGCCGCTTTCTAAACTTCCATGATTTCAGCAAAGATGCCGAGGCACGGCCGCGCCCGAACGGAGTGCCCGAGCAGGCCGTTCGGGCGGGAGGCATCACGGCGGCGATTTCTTCCTTTGCACCCCCCACCCCGAAGAGAACGCAGATTATACCAGGCGCCGAAAAGAATGACTCTCGGTTCGTTCGCACGGGCCGCTCAATCCGTCATGGCCGGGCTTGTCCCGGCCATCCCCGCCCGCACCGAACTTGCGAAAGTAGCAGTTGCGCGCGGCGTCGAGAGTGTGGGGATGGCCGGGACAAGCCCGGCCATGACGGATTGAGCGGCCCGTGCCGTACGTCAATCTTTTGGGCCGCTGGGATTACTGCACCGTCTATGCAGACCACACGGATTACGTCGAGGCCGATGGACTCTTCCGCGCGAAACGGGAAAATCGCGAAGGTCCACCGCGGAACGTGCGGACATCGCGGAGGACGAAGATTGGCGCTTGGCGCACGGTCCCTGCTTTCTACGCCGCGTGCTCCGCGGTGGATCTTGCTGTTTTGTAGTCCCCGCGAGCGCAAGCCTCCGCCGTCAGTCGCCCTGCGCCTGCATCGAGACCTCATCGGCCGCCTGCGGCTCGCGGTCGGCGCGTTCGGTCAGCTTGAGGGTCAGGCGGAACGTGGTGCCGCCCGCACCGGTGTCCACCAAGCCGATGTCGCCGCCATGCGCCAGCATCAGGTCGCGCGCGATGACCAGGCCGAGGCCCGAGCCGCCGGCCCGGTGAGTACTGGTGAACGGGCGGAACAAGTTGGCCCGCACGACCTCCGGCAGCCCCGGACCGTCGTCCGCCAGCTCGATCGACAGAATGTCGCCGTCGTCCCGCACGCGCGCGCGGACCGTTGTGGCGCCGGCCTCCGCGGCGTTGCGCAGCAGGTTCACCAGCACGCGGAACAGATGGTTGCGATCGGCCTCGACCTCCTGGTCCGGCGGGATGCGGTTGTCGAGCTCGAACAAGGCGACCGCGCCGCGAACGCTCTCGGCCGCCTCCGCCACCAAGGCCCGCAGGCGTATCGGCGTGAGCAGCGGCGGCGGCGGCCCTTCGCGCGCAAAGTCCAGCGTGCGGTGCACCAGGTCGATCGCTCGCTCCACCGCCTGCACCAGCCCGTCGCCGGCGCGGCGAACCGCGGGGTCGGCGTGCTTGCGCAACCGATCGGCCTGCAGCAGCGCGGGACTCAGGATGCCGCGCACGTCGTGGCTGACCTTGGCCACCACCGTTCCCAGCGCGGCCAGCCGGTTGTTGCGCCAGAGCGCCGCGCGCAGTTCCCGCTGCATCGCCGCCAGCTCGCGCCCGGCCGCCGAAATCTCGTCGTCGCGCCGCGCCGTCACCGCGCGCGGCGCGAATGGCACGCCGCGCTCCGGATCGGCGCGAAAGGCGGCGATCGAGGAGGTCAGTCGGCGCATCGGGCGGACCAGCAGGCTCAGCAGCGCCAGATAGAGTACCAGCCCGACCATGCTGGCCACCATCAGCGTCATCCAGGCGTCCGGCCCATCGAGCTCACGCAATGCCTGGGTGAGCGGCGCGCGGTGCATGACGAACTCGATCTCGGTGCCTGGCTTGAACGGCGTGTCGGCGATGATCTGGACCAGCACGTCCTCGGTGGCCGTGATCGCCACAAAACCGCGGATCAGCGATTGGTAGGCGGTCTCCTGGCGCAGATCGAAGGTCTTGGCCGGCCGCGCCAAGGGATTCCCCGCCAGCACCATGGTGGTGCCGCGCGAGTCGCGCATCCGGATGGCTTCGATCCCGGATGCGCGCAGCAGCTCGTCACGCTGCGCGAGGGCCGGGGCCTCGGTCGGCGCGGCGGCGGACAGCGCCGCGATGTAGGCCTCGAGCACCTTCTCCCGCAGGATCACGCCGCGGTCGCGGGCAATGTTGGGGATCAAGACCAGGATCTCGGCCACAATGACCAGGCCCATGGTGAGCAGCAGCAGACGTATGGACAGGCTGTGGAGCCGGCCAATGCGCCGGTCGCGGCCCTGCCGA
Organism: Acetobacteraceae bacterium; assembly: GCA_003151425.1. Taxonomy (GTDB): domain Bacteria; phylum Pseudomonadota; class Alphaproteobacteria; order Acetobacterales; family Acetobacteraceae; genus Palsa-883. The sequence continues at coordinate 5,200 of PLXO01000087.1, read as the reverse complement.
TCACGGGCCTGCCGATCACTGGCCTGCGGGTCACGGACCTGCTGATCACGAGCCCGCTGGCTGCGGGTCGGCGGATCATCGGGGCGATGCATGATGTTCATCCGCATGGATGGGCGCATGGGTGGGCGCATGGTGGGGTAAAGTCCCTGGTGGCAGCGCGGTGCGTCGCCAGCGTGTGCGTGGTGCGGCCGTGGTAGCGCCAAACTGCCTGGCGGGCTGTGAGCTGGATCACGGGGCCGTGACCTCAATGTCCGGCGGCGTGGCCGACATGCGCCAGCCCGCGGTGACCGATCGCGGCAGGCCCTGGGCTGCGGCCGCCGCCCGGCCGGCATTGAACAGCAGCGACAGGAATGCCGACTCGCCGTTGAACTTGGATGAGATCGGCAGGTCGAGCAGCGCCTCATCGGCGTCGTATGTGGTCAGCGCCACGTCCTCCGGCAGTGCGGCGAGCTCGGCGGCGAGCACATTGTGGCAGGCGATCTCGTTCAATCGATTGGTGATCTCGAGCGGCGTGCGGGGCACCCCGGGGTGGCGCGCCGGCTGAGCGCGGACCAGCAGCAGCTCGCGCGGCGCCGCTCGGGAAATTCCCCCCGCAGACCTCGCCTCCCCGGTCATCAACCCGGTAAGCAGCGGCTTCAGCGGGGGGTTGCCGGAATAGCCGCCGTCCCAATAGGCCCGCCCGTCGATCTCCACCGCGGGAAACACGAACGGCAGGCAGCTCGACGCCAGCAGCACGTCGACGGTGATCGCGGCGTTTTCGAACAGCACCGCCTCGCCGGTTTCGACGTCGGTCGCCGAGACGATCAGCCGCGGCGCGGCCGGATCGGCGAGCAGCTCGGGCTCGATCAGGTCGGCGATGAGCGCACGCAGCGGGTGATGGCCGAACGGGTTGAGCTGGGCCGGGCTGAACAGCCGCATGGTCGCCTCCAACCCGCGCCACATCAGCGAGTTGGACATGTCCCAGCTCCATAGCCAGCGCTCGAACGGGGCATTTTGCAGCGGGCTCATCGCATGCGCCTGCGCGAAGCGGTGCCACAGCTCGCGCATCGCGGCGCGGGCGCCGTCGGGGCCATCGCGGACGAGGCCCTGAACCAGCATGACCCCGATAAGCGCACCGGACGACACACCGCAGATCGCATCGATCTGAAGTCCTACCTCGAGGAGGCGATCCAGCACACCCCAGGTGAAGGCGCCATGCGCGCCTCCGCCCTGTAACGCCAGTGCGGCCCCCCACCCCGGATCGCGCCCCCATCCCGGCTGGGTGGCGCACGATTTTGTCATCTCAATAACGTGACCGATTGGGGCGTTCAGGGCAACCGAATTAGCAATCGAACGAGCGATTTCGTGCGTGCGGCGCACAACCTGGGCGCGAACAGGCCGGTAAGGGCGCATTTTCCGGCTTCCGCGCGGGTCGGATAGGGCGCGATCAGCTCCATCAGCGCGGCGGGAGGCACGCGCCGGGCGATCGCCAGCGTCCATTGGCCGATCATCTCGCCGGCGTGCGGCGCCAGGATGCCCGCGCCGAGCACGCGCCTGCCGGCGATGACCAGCTTGACCAGGCCCGCCACGTCGCGCTCGGCAACGGCGCGGTCGTTCTCGGCCAGCGGCGCGCGCAGCAGGGTGACGCGATGGCCCGCCGCGCGGGCTTCCGACTCGGTCATGCCGACCTGGGCGAGCTCGGGGCTGGTGTAGATCACCCGCGGCAGTGCGGCGTAGTCGAGCCGCGCCGGCAGGCGGAACAGCGCGCGGCGAATGACGATCGAGGCGTGGTAGCTGCCGACATGGGTGAAGGCGCGCGGCCCGATGCCGACGGGGTCCGCGATGTCGCCGATGGCGAAGACGCGGCGGTTGGTCACGCTGCGCAGGCCGCGGTCGGTGGCGATCCCGGCCGCGGAGGCGCGGACGTTGCCGGCCTCCAACGCCAGGTGCTCCAGGTTCGGCCGGCGGCCGGTGGCGACCAGCAGATGACTGCCGGCGATGCGCCGCCCGTCCGCCAGGACGAGGGTCGGGCCGGGTTCGACCGCGACGACGGATGCGTTCTCGATCAGCGTCACTCCGTGCGCCGTCCCCTGGCCTGTCCCCGGGCCTGTCCCCTGGGTCGTCTCGTGGCCCGTCCCGTGTGCCGTCCCGTGTGCCGTCCCCTGGGCCGTGATGGCCCGGCGCAGGCCGTCCGCGAGTTCGGCATCCTCGCTCGGGGCGATGCGGCCGGCTTCGACCAGGGTCACGCGGCAGCCAAGCCCGGCATGCGCTGTCGCCATCTCCAGCCCGACCGGCCCGCCGCCCAGGATCAGCAGGTGTTCGGGGGGGTGTGCGAGACTGAACAGCGTCTCGTTGGTCAGATGGGGGACCTCGGCGAGGCCGGGGATGGGCGGAATGGCGGCGCGGCTGCCGGCGGCGATGACGATGCGCCGCGCGGTGAGCCGGCGTTCCTCGCTACCGCGCGTGCCGGCGATGCCGAGCGTGCCGGGGTCAAGGAAACGGGCCTCGCCGCGCAGCACCTCGGCGCCCAGTGCGCGAAAGCGGGCCTCGGAATCCATCGGCGCGATGGCGGCGATGGTGCCGGTGACGTGCGCGCGCACCGCGCCCCAGTCGATCACGGGCTCCGGCAGGCGGATGCCGAAGCGGCCGGCCGTGCGGGCCGCTTGCGCCGCATGTGCCGCGGCCAGCAGCGCCTTGGATGGCACGCAGCCGGTGTTGAGGCAGTCGCCGCCCATGCGGTCGCGCTCGATCAGCGCCACCCGAAGGCCGAGCTGCGCCGCGACCGCGGTCACCGACAGGCCGGCGGCGCCGGCACCGATCACGACGAGATCGAAGTCAGGCATTGCCACCCTGGGCGTCGCCACCCCGGGCATCGCCACCCCGAGCATCGCCACAAGCTGCACCGCGCCGGCCGGCATTCCTGCCCTTGAACGCGCGCCAGCCCACCGGCAGCAGCGTGAGTGTCGCCAGAGCCAACAGCGGCAACAGAATGTGCGGTGAGAATATCGCCGCGAAATCGGGCATTCCGCCGCCTTCCAGCACACCCGCAAGGCCCGCGCCGACCCAGGCGTAGACGAACGTGCCCGGAATGATCCCGAGCACGGTGGCGAGGGTAAACGGCAGCAAACGCATGCCGCACGCCGCCGCGACCAGGTTGAGCAGCCAAAACGGAAACAGCGGCACCAGCCGCAGGGCCAAAAGATAGAGAAATCCGTCGCGCTCGATGCCCGGACGAATCCGCGCCATGAACGGTGCCGCGCGCGGGGGGACGATATCGGCGAAGGCGTAGCGCGCCGCCAGGAACAGGATCACCGCGCCGATGCTGGCCCCGGTAATCGCCAGCGCCCCGCCCAGCACCACGCCGAACATGAGGCCGCCGGCAATGGTGACGAGCGCTCCCTCGGGCAGTGAGCAGGCGACCGTCACGGCGTAGACGACGACGTAGGCTGCCCCGACCTCGATTGGGCGCGCGGCGACGATGGCGAGCAGCTCGGCCTCGTGGCGCGACAGGCTGGTCCAGGACAGGTCGCGCTGCAGGCCAAACGCCCACAGGGCAACCAGGCCCGCGATCAGCAGCGCGAGCGGCAGCAGGTGCTTGAGATGCGCGAGGGTCATGCCAGTCGCCGGGCGTTGCTGCGCGCGTGTGGCCGATCGGGCGGCGGCTGTCCAGCCGAGCGGTCCCCGCGCCAGGACAATCCGCTGAACGACCGAAGGCCAGGAGGGTGGAACTGTGCGGCCACCGAGCGGCAGTTCTCATTTTGGCCGGGATGGTCATGACGATGAGGCAACGTCGTCGCGCCATCATGAGAATTGCTGGCCACCGAGGCACGGCATTGGTTCCCCGCCGGCAACGCGCTACATGTGCGGCGAACCCCGCCGCAGCGGCAGCCGGAGTGCGCCATGGGTCAGCTCGATCGGATCACCTGCGATCCCGCAATCTTCGGCGGCAAACCGATCGTGCGTGGCATGCGGATCTCAGTGGAGCTGATCCTGAGTCTGCTGGCTCAGGGCGAAACGCCAGAAGCTATCATTGGTGACTATCCCGGTTTGCAGACTGAGGACATCCGCGCCTGCCTGGCCTACGCCCATGCAGTGGTGGCCAATGATCGGCTTGACGACGTCGTTGTAGCCCACGCTTGAAGTTTCTGGTCGATCGCTGCGCCGGCCAGCGTCTGGCGGCGTGGCTGAAGGTCGGTGGGCACGATGTCCGGACCGCCTGGGAGCAACAGCCGGACCCTGGCGACGCGGCGCTGCTGCGGATGGCGGCGGACGAAGGCCGGATTCTCGTAACGATCGACGGTGATTTCGGCACGTTGGTTTACCTGCTTGGCGCCGCGCATGCGGGCATTATTCGCCTGCCGGATGTCCCTGCCGCCGAGCGGATTGCGCTGCTGGCCGATCTGTTGGTCCGGCATGGATCGGATTTACCGGGGTCGATCGTGACGGTACGTGGCGCCCGTATCCGTATCTCCCGGACTTCAGGCAGTTCTTGAACCGGTCAGCCACAGGCTTGCCCGATGCGGGAACGCCCGTGCCGCAACAATACGGCGTCGACGTCAGGTATGACTGGAGGCACCCGCCGCATCTGCGTTCACCCGCGCTACCAAACCCTTTCCGCTGCCTCAGCGCTGGGGCATGACGCCGAGGAGTGAGCCCTGGTGCGGCCGCTGATCAGTGCTGCACCACGATGATGTAGTGGACCGTCACTTCGAACGGGATTTGCGCCTGGTTCATGTCCGACGGCAGCGGCGGCAGATGCGCGTTGCGGAACACCGACAGGGCGCCAAGGTCCAGCCACTGCGAGCCCGATTTGCCGGTCAGTTCGAGGGCCTCCACGCGTCCGTCCTGGTCGACGCGCATATGCATCGTCACATCGCCGTCCTCGAAGTTCGCCGCGGCCTGGGGCGGGTAATAGCGGTGCCGCAGCCACCAGGCGCTGACCAGGTTGAGCCAGTCGGTGCTGACCGCGACGCCCTCCATCTGCACCGAGGCGGAGGCCGACAGCGAGCCGCCCGCGATCGGGCCGAACGACAGGTCGACCGTGCCCGGCTGGCCGGGCTGTGGAATCCGCGTGGGCACACTCGGCGGCGGCGCGCTGGGCGTCGGCGTGCTGCTCGGCGCCGTGCTGTTCGGCGTCGTCGGGCGTGGCAGGCCGAACGAGAAGGCAAGCGGGGTCGGGAAGGCGGGCGCGCGCTCGGGCCGGTGCTCCGGCCGCGACGGC
>PLXO01000195.1 GCA_003151425.1 Acetobacteraceae bacterium | reverse complement strand
GGAATCGCCGCGCCAACCGTACACCGCTCCCGCGCTTGCGGGCGAGGTCGGAGAGCGGAGCGAGACGGGTGAGGGTCGGGCACGCGGCACGACCCTCACCCGCGTCGCAAGTGCTCCGCGACCTCTCCCGCGAAGAGCGGGAGAGGTGTCCGCGGTTCCAGTCAGCCTGGACCTGCTCTAGCCGGTCCGCTTGCGCTGACGCTCAGTCGCACCGCGCGGCCATACCTCGCATTACGCACCTACCCAGCCGAGGTCCGCCTCGTTCTCCAGGTTCTGCAGGCGGTCGAACAGTCCGGCTGCCGCGGCGCCGTAACGGGCGCGCGTCAACGTCATGAACTTCTCGCGCAGTTCGGCGCGATCGAGCGGCCGGGCTGGCGTGCCGTTGAACTCGTCCACCTCCTTCGTGACCGAGCGACCGTCCTTCAGCAGGATCGTGACGATGCTCGCTCCCGCAACCTTGGTCGGCGGGTCCGCGACGATGATCGTAACGCGCCCGCACATGGCGCGGATCGCCGCATCGGACAACGCCGAGTCGTCGAACGATGCCGGATCGCGCGGATCGCGGAACAGCGCCAGCGCGACGCAGAACGGAATGGAATATTGCGCCATCATGATGTCAGTGGGATCGGCGATGTTGTTGATCGTCGCCATCCGCTCGGTGCCCGCCACCGTGACCCGGTCTACGTCCGTGCCGGTGAAGCCATGGTCCGCCTGCAGTTCCAGCACGGCCTGCACCGCGGTCTGTGCGGTCATGTGCACGGGAAAGCGCTTCAGGCACAGCTTCAGCGTCGCGAACTCGCTGCCAAGCCCGCGTGTCACGTCATCCAAATTCCATTCCGTGCAGAACACCTTAAGGAACCCGGCCTCGCCTTCGATCACGCTGCGCGGGCCGGTGAAGCCGTCAGCGGCCAGGCTTGCGGCCAGCACGCCGCTCTCGGCCGCACGACCGAGATGCAGCCGTTTCACCATCGCTCCGGTGCCGGAACGGGCGAACTCCATCAGCCCGCCGGCCAGCGAGCCGGCGATGCCCAGCGCGTTGGTCATGCGCGGCGCATCCAGCCCCAGCAGAACCCCTGCCGCCACGGCCGCGCCGAACGGCCCGGTGGTGCCGGGCGCATGAAAGCCACGCCGCTCGTTGCTGTGTTTCGTTGCAAAGCCAATGCGATACATCACCTCGAAGCCGGCCACGACGGCGGTGATCAGCGCGCGCCCGCTGCTGCCGCGCTCCTGTGCCACCGCCAGGCCCGGCGGCAGCAAGGTGGCGCCCGGATGCACGCCTGCGCCCGGCTTCGTCAGATTGTCGGATTCGAACGCATGCGCCAGCGTACCGTTGGCCAGTGCGGCCGCCGGCGCATGCAGCGTCGGCCCCTCGGCGCCCAGGATGCGGCTGCGCCCGCCCGCGCCGATACGCTGCGCATAGGCGGCGACGATGCGGCTCCATGGCAGATCATTGCCCAGCACGATCACCGCGACCGTGTCGGTGATGCAGTCCTTGGCGCGCTGCACGACCTCCGGCGGCAGGTCCTCGTAGCGCAAGCTGGTTGCGTACTCGGCAAGGCGAACCGTTTCGTTTGCCATTTCTATACCCCTTTGCGCCGCCGACGCTACCGCGTTGCGCGCGACAATCCCAGAAGGTGCATTCCCAGCCAAGGTGTTCCCAGCCGGGCGCCGAGACAGTACGGTGCCGCCGCGATAGCCTGAACAAGGATACGTTGCGTCGATGCAAACCGAACCGGTGATCGAAGCGCGCAACCTGCGCAAATGGTATCCGGTGCACCGGCACAGACTCGCATCCCTGCTCGGCCGGCGCGAACCCGAGTTCGTCAAGGCGGTCGACGGGGTGAACCTCGCGATCGGCGCCGGCGAGATCCTGGGCCTGGTCGGCGAAAGCGGCTCCGGCAAATCCACCACCGGCATGACGCTGCTTAAGCTGCACGCGCCGACCGGGGGCGACATCAGCTTCCAGGGGCTCGGCCTGCTCGCCAACGAAACCCGCAGTGTGCGCCTGGCATTTCGCCGCCAGGCGCAGATCGTGTTTCAAAACCCCTACGAGGCGCTCAACCCGCGCTACACCGTTGCGCAAAGCGTCGGCGAGCCGCTCGCCATCCACTTCCGCGGCCAACCTGCGTTGCAGCGGGAGATGCTCCTGCGCGCAATGCAGCGTGCCGGGCTGCTGCCGGCCGCGAGCTATCTGGAGCGCTATCCGCACCAGCTTTCCGGCGGGCAGTTGCAACGTGTCGCCATCGCGCGCGCCATCTCGGTCGAGCCGCGATTCCTCGTCGCCGACGAACCGGTGTCCATGCTCGACGTGTCGATCCGCGCCGGCATCCTCAACCTGCTGCGCCATTTCGCCAGCGATCTGCGGATGGCGATCCTCTATATCTCGCACGACCTGTCGACGATGCGGCATGTCTGCACGACGATCGCCGTGATGTATCTTGGCCGCATCATCGAAACGGGTCCGGCCGACACGGTGCTCGACGCGCCGCTGCATCCCTATACGCGGGCGCTGGTCGGCGCGGTGCCGGTCATGGGCGGCCGCCGGACGCGACCGCACACGAAGCTGGTCGGCGCGCTGCCCGACGCGATCCGCCTGCCGCGCGGCTGCCGGTTTCATCCGCGCTGCCCGCAGGCGATGGAGGTCTGCCGCGTGCAGGAGCCGGTCCTGCAACGAGCCGCCACGGACCACGATGTTGCCTGTCACCTGCATGGTTCGCTACCAATGTCCTGACAACGAGACGCGGGGGAAACAATGACGCACCACGCCAACGGCGGCTCAAGAGTCGCGCGCCGGACTCTGCTGCGGCTCGGCGCGGCGTCCGCCGGCTCCGCCGCGCTGTCTGCATCTGTCGGCTCCGCCGCTCCGCCGGCTTTGGCAGCAGCCCCAGAATTCACCGTCGTCAACGCGAAATACAACGCGCTCTACCAGCGCACCGGCACCTACTACACCAAGGACCCGCAGTGGATCAGTTGGGCCAGGCCGCGGCTGACCTGGCCGCAGGCCAATGAGAAGGTGCCGGAACTCACGGTGGTGATCCCCACGGTGCAGACAAACTGGCTGGACGCCTGGCGCAAGTTCGCCGCCGATCCCGGCAAGCTTGGCCTCAAATACAACCTCCAGCAGGTGTCGGAGGCGCGTTGGCTGGACGTCATCAACCTGCACACGCACGGCGATATCGAAGTGCATTCGGCCATTCTGAGGCCGGAACGTGTCGACCCGGCGGAGTGGCTCACCTCCCGCGCCTACGGCCTCGACCGGCGCAATTACGGTGAGTGGGTGAACCAGCAATACGACGCGCTGATCGAGGCGCAGGTCGCCGAAAGCGATCCGGTCAGACGGCTGAAGCTGGTGCAGGACGCGCAGCGGATCCTGGCGGACGATCTGTATATCACCCAGCTCGGCTGGGGGCCGGGGGTGATCGAGGCGTACAACAGCGCGGCCTGGGATGGCGTGGTGCAGACGCGCGGTTTCGGCATCGGTTCGTTCAACGCGTTCCACACCTTCCTGCGCGCCAGGCCGAAGACCGCGCGGCGCAAGATGATCGTCGGCATCCACAGCCTGCTCGAGACCACCAGCATCATCGCCGCCGGCAACAACATGCGTGCGATCGGCCGCATGATCTATGATCGGCTCGCTTACATGGACGAGAACCTGAAGGTCATTCCATGGGCGGCGGAGTCCTGGACGCGCGTCGACGACCGCACCTGGGACATCAAGCTGCGACCCGGCATGACGTTCCATGACGGCAAGCCGGTGACGATCGATGACCTCCAGTTCACCTTCGATTTCATGCTGCGGTGGGAACGGGGCAATTTTTGGACCGCCAACCAGTTCCTGCAAAAAACCGAGATCAAGGATGCGGCGAACGGCATCCTGCGCGCGACGTTCAAGCAGCCCTACGGCCAGTTCGAGAGCTATTTCCTCCAGCTCAACGTGATCCTGCCGCAGCATATCTGGCAGAACATCATGGCCGAGCAGGGTGTCGGCGACGATCCAATGCGACTACGCATCGATAAGCCGATCGGAAGCGGGCCGTTCAAGTTCGGCCGGTATCAAAAGGATGCCGAGCTGCAGTTGATCGCCGACAAGACGCATTTCTCCAAGCCGAGCGTCGATGAGGTCTGGGCGGTGGCGACGCCGTCGATCGACGGGCTGCTGGGACGGCTGCAAAGCGGTGACATCGACCTGATCGAATCGAGCGACACCCATCTGACGCCGAGCCAGGCCAAGCAGCTCGCCGACACCTCCGGCATCACGATCGTGCGGACGCCGGACCTCAATTGGCTGCACGGCGTGCCGCGCCCCTCCAATCTGCCATGGCGCGACTACGAGTTTCGCCGCGCCTGGCATCACTCGATCGACCGCGAGTTTTTGGTGAAGGTGGTATGGGAAGGGGCAGGGCGGATACCGCTCGGGAACACATTCCTGGTGGAGGGCAACCCATGGAACAATCCCGACCTGCCGCCGGTGCCGCCGTACGATCTCGACCGGGCGCGCGCCGTCCTGAAGGCGGCCGGCTACTCCTGGGCGGACGACGGGCGGTTGGTCTATCCGCCGCCAAGCGACGCGAATTTCCGCAAGCGTGTGCAGCAGGTTTGCAAGGACGGCTATACATGGGGCGGTCTCGAAATGATCGGCTGATGGTGGCGCACCGCTCATGACACACCTGGCGCACGCGGTCCTGCGCCGCGTCGTGCTGCTGGCGCTGACCGTGTGGTGCATCCTCACGATCATGTTCGCGCTGTTCAAGCTGCTGCCCGGCGATCCCGCCGCGATCTTCGTCGACAACAACATGTCGATGGAGATGATCGAGCATCAGAAGCAGCTTTGGGGGCTGAACGATCCCTGGTGGCTGCAATACCTGCACTACCTCGGTAACATGGCGCTGTTCCGCTTCGGCGATTCGTTCTTCCAGAACCAGACGGTCGGCGAGATCCTGGCGGAAAAAGTCGCCAACACCTGCGCAATGATCGTGCCCGCGCTGATCGTAAGCGTGGTGTTCGGCACCATCCTGGGCGCGCTCGCCGGCTGGAAGCGCGGCACCCGGTTCGAGCAGACCACCGTCACCACGGCGCTTGTCCTGCATTCCGCGCCGTCGTTCTTCGTCGGCATCCTGGTGCTGATGGTGTTCTCCTACCAGTTGCGCTGGCTGCCGCCCGGCGGAATGGTCTCGCTCGGCGGCCCCGAGGGATTCTGGGCGCTGATCACCTCGACCGACTATTTGAAGCACCTGATCCTGCCTGGGCTCGTCCTGGTCAGCCGCGAGATCACCGGGCCGATCCTGCTGGTGCGCAGCTCGATGCTGGAGATCAAGGGCAGCGACTTCATCGACATCCTGCGCGCCAAGGGTCTGTCGGAGCGACGCATCCTGACGCACGCCACGCGCAACGCGCTGCTGCCGCTGGTCACCTACATCGCGGTCATGACCGGCCTGCTGCTGCAAGGCCAGGTGCTGCTGGAGATCATCTTCGCGTGGCCCGGCATCGGCCGCGAGCTGGTGACCGCGCTGGGCGACCTCGACTATCCCGTGGCACAGGCTGCGCTTTACGTGATGGCGCTGGTGATCCTGCTGCTGAACCTGCTGGCCGATCTGCTGTACGGGTTGATCGACCCGCGCAGCCGATAGCCGCCACGATGGCAACATTCGGGCAGAACCTACAGGGACTTCGCGTCATCCTGCGTCATCCATCCGGCATCGCCGGCGTCATCGTCGTAACGACGTTCAGCGTGCTCGCCATCATCGGCCCGCTGGTCGCGCCGCACGGTCCGTTCGAGGTCGTCTATCGCGCCGATCATTCCGTATTGCGCCTGTCGCAGCCGACCTGGCAGGCGTGGCTTGGCACCACCAATCAGGGCATGGACGTGTTCAGCCAGCTGCTGTGGGGCACGCGCGTGGCGTTGCTTGTCGGGCTGCTTTCGGCGCTCGGCAGTGTTGTGCTGGGCACGATCATCGGGCTGGTCGCCGGGTATTTCGGTGGCTGGATCGACGAAGTATTGATGCGGCTGACCGACGTCGCGTTCGGCATTCCGTTCCTGCCCTTCGCGATGGTGGTGATCTCGATCACCAGACCCAGCCTTGGCCTGGTGATCCTGCTGGTCGTGTTCTTCCTCTGGCGCACCACCGCGCGCGTCATCCGCGCCCAGGTGCTGTCGTTGCGCACGCGTCCCTTTGTGTGGGCGGCGCGCGCCGCCGGCGCCGGCCACCTGCGCATTCTGCTGCACCATATCACGCCGAACGTGCTGCCGCTGAGCTTCCTGTATGCCGCCATCGGCGTGCAGGCCGGCGTGATGCTCGAGGCGGCGCTGAGCTTCCTGGGCTACGGCGATCCCAACGCGATGAGCTGGGGCACCATGCTGAATGCCGCGTTCCAAGCCGGCGCGATGCGCAGCGCCTGGTGGTGGGTGCTGCCGCCCGGCGTGGCGCTCTCGCTGTTCGTCATTGCGATCTTCATGATCACCCGCGCCTATGAGGAATTGCTCAATCCCCGCCTGCGGGTATTGTGAGCGATGGCGATACTGGAAGTCGAAAACCTGGAGGTCCGCTACCGCACCGCCGCCGGCGAGGCGAGGGCGGTCGATGGCGTTTCGATCGCCATCGAGGCGGGCATGTGCCTCGGCCTGGTCGGTGAATCCGGTTGCGGCAAATCGACCGTTGCCAAGGCGATCCTTGGCATCCTGCCGCCGGCCGGTCATATCGCCGGCGGCGCGATCCGCTATTCCGGGCGCGACCTTGTCGGCATGGCGCCGGCCGAGCTGCGCCGCATCCGCTGGCAGCACATCGCGCTGGTGCCGCAGAGCGCGATGAACGGGCTCGATCCGGTCTACACGGTTGAAAGCCAGCTCACCGAGGCGATCACCGCGCATCGGCGCATGCCCGCCGCGCAGCGCCGCCGCCGCATCGCCGAACTGTTCGCGCTGGTCGGGCTGGAACCGAGCCGGGTGCGTGATTATCCGCACCAGTTCAGCGGCGGGATGCGCCAGCGCGCGATGATCGCCATGGCGATGGTGCTCGACCCGCCGCTGATCGTCGCCGACGAACCAACCACCGGCCTCGACGTTTTGGTACAGGACCAAATTCTGCAACAGATCCGCCAACTGCACGAGCAGTTCGGCAAGGCGATGCTGCTGATCACCCACGACATGGCGGTGGTATCGGAGAACTGCGACCGCATCGCTGTGATGTATGCCGGCCGCATCATGGAGTATGGCGGCGAGGCGGTGTTCCGCACACCGTATCATCCCTACACGCTGGGCCTGTGCAGCGCGTTCCCTGATCTCGCCGATCGCGGGCGTGCGTTGATCTCGATTCCCGGCACGCCGCCGAGTCTGATTGCGCCACCGGACGGTTGCCGCTTCCACGCACGCTGTCCGTTCGCCACGTCGCGCTGCGCGACGACGGTGCCGCCGCTGATTGAGGTAGCACCAGGGCACGTCGTGGCGTGCCATTACGTCGATCAGGCGCCGCGGTTCCGGGAACGGGCCGCCGATCCGGGGACATGGCGCGAAGGCAGCGCCTGAAGGCGCGGTGTGATCGGCTATCGCACACCCGGTACAACGCCGTAACATTACCAACCAACGGGACCGTCCAAGCATCCAGTCAGCCGCACGCTGCTCTACGCGTCCAACCAGCGCAAGCCGCCCGGCGGCGGCGGAATATCCGGATTGTCCGCGATCATCCGCTCCCAGACGCGCTGCGTCACCACCTGCGCCTCACGCAGCAGCGCATCCTCGTCCAATGTCAAAACCTTACGATCTCGCATCAGGAACACCCCATCCGTCATCACCGAGTGCACGATCCCGGGATGCCCGTAATGCACCAGATTGGACACCAGTCCGATCAGCGGGCGCATCGCCGGCGTATTCAGATCGATGAAGGTCAGATCGGCCTTCTTGCCGACCTCGATCGATCCGATCTCCGTCGCCGCCCCGACCGAGCGCGCGGCGTTGCGGGTGATCCCGTCCAGCATCGCCTGCGGCTGCGGATCGACGCCGAGCTCGACCGCGCGGCCGCGCCCGCCGCGATGCACGATCAGGCCGATCTTGAGCGCATGGAACATGTCCTCGGTCATGTTGTCGGTGCCCAGCGCGATGTTGACCCCGGCGTCGCGGATGCGCCCGATCAGCGCCTGGTGCGGGCCGCGGCGCGAGGAATTCGCCGGACAATGCGCCATCTGCACGCCGCGCGTGGCCAGCAGATCGATGTCGGACGGGCTGCAAAAAGTCCAGTGTGCACCGACAAGGTCGGGGCCGAGGAAGCCTTCGCGGTCGAGATACTCCGCCGGCGTCAGCCCATAGGCAGCCCGCACCGCACGCTGCTCATCCATCCCCTGCGACAAATGCACCGTGCGTGTCAGCCCGTGACGCAACGCAAGCTCACGCAGCCGCGCCAGCATCGCCGGCGAGCAATTGTCCGGCGCATGCGCGGCGATCTGGCATTGCACCCGCCCGCCATGGCTGCCGTGCATCGTTTCGATCAGCGCCGCCGTGCGATCCAGGAACACCTGCCCGAATGCCGCATCGACGGTGTAGTCGCCCTTGCGGATGTTCAACGTATTGATGTCCGCGCAGCTCTCCGACAGCCACAGCCGCAGCCCGGTCGCCGCCATCGCCTTTCCATAGCTCAGCACATGGCGGAACGGATCGACCAGCGTGGTGCAGCCGCTGCGGATCGCCTCCAGACAGCCGAGCGTGGTCATCACCGCCCGCTCCTTGCCCGTCATCGCGTAGGAGACGGGCGACATGTAGGCGTAGACGGCGCTGCCGTCCCAATCCTCCACCGTGCCGCGCAGCATGGTCAGCGCGGTATGGGTGTGCGCGTTGATGAAGCCGGGCAGCACGGCCAAACCGCGGGAGGCGAAGCGCTCGAACTTAGGGAAATCGCGTTCCAGCTCGGCGGTCGGGCCGACGGCGGCGATGCGGTTGCCGCGCACGGCGATGGCGCTGTGCTCGAGCATGTGCCGCGCATCGTTGCAGGTGACGACCAGGGCATCGGCGATCAGGAGATCCATGGTCTAATGCATCCCACCGGGATCGGCCGGGCACAAGCGGCGGTGACCGCCGCCACTGCCGATTGGAACACGGCGTCGGATTGGAGCATCAACGCCGCGCCGAACAGCACCACGTACGACGTGCTGATTTCGCAGCCTGGCGTCTTTATCGTCTCCATTGCTGCGGGCGAAACGTGCCGTCTATCATGGCGAGTGCGCGCACCGTGACGTCTCGGTGTCCGCGTGCCTGATGAAAGGCGGCTACCAAGCTGCGTCTGTTCCTGCTGCCCTACGGCGTTGCGAACGGTGCTGACAGATGTTACGACACACCATCGGAACTCCTGTCTGCGTGACAACATGTCGGTAACTAGGTCGCACGTGAAGGACCCCGTGAGAAGGATATTACGATGAGCCAGTCAGCGACTTCCGGAAACCCACAGCGTGCTTTCGTGCTCGGCGGTGGGATCGTCGGGGCGTGCTGCGCCCTCGCTCTGGTGCGTCGCGGGTTCGACGTCACCCTGATCGAGAAGGATGCGCCGGGTCAGGCCGCCTCGTTCGGCAATTCCGCGAGCATCGGGCTAGCCTCCGTGCCGCCCCTGGGCATGCCGGGGATGCTGCGCGACCTGCCGCGCATGCTGCTCGACCCGATGCATCCGCTGGTCATCCGCTGGCGCCATCTGCCACAAACCTTGCCGTGGCTGCTGCGGTTCCGCCGCACGCTGGCGCCCCCGCGAATGGAGGCGATCGCGCGCGCCCGCGCCGCCCTGCTCGCCCAGGCCGGCCACGCCTATGACTCCTTGCTGGCGGAGATCGCGCGGCCCGAGCTGATCCGCGCCACAGGCCTGATCTTCGCCTACGAATCCCGCGCCGCGTTCGAGGGCGCGCGCGCCGGGATCGCGTTGCGCCGGCGGCATGGCATCGAGGCACTTGAGCTCGACGGCGTCGCGCTGCGGGCGCTGGAACCCGCCGTGTCCGATCGTGCCGTGTGCGGCGTGCATTACCCAATCGTGCAGACGGTTGCCAATCCGCTGACGCTGACCGAGGCGATCATCGATGCCTTCCGCGCCCGCGGCGGCCGTGTGCAGCGCGAGACGGTGCGCGGATTCGAGCTGGGCCCACACGGTGTGGCGCGGGTGATCACCGATGCGGGTCGGCACGAATGTGACCTGGTGGTGCTCGCCGCCGGTGCCTGGTCGCGCCACCTCGCGGCACTGCTGGGCGAGGCGGTCTCGGTCACCGCCGAGCGCGGCTACCACATCATGATCGAGAACGCGCCGCATATGCCCGCCATCCCGGTGGTGTCCGGCGATCGCAATGTGTCGATCGTTACGCTCACCAGCGGTCTGCGCATGACCACGATGGCCGAGTTCACCGCGATCGATGCGCCACCGGATCACGAGCGGGCGCTGCGCATCTTTCAAGGCGCGGCCGGCCTGATCCGCGGGCTCGAGCTGAACATTGCCAGCAAGTGGGTCGGCTCGCGTCCGTCGACGCCGGATTCCCTGCCGGTGATCGGCCGGTCACCACGCCATCGAAATGTGATCTATGCGTTCGGCCACGGCCATCTCGGGGTGACCTTCGGCGCGGTCACCGGCGCGATCGTCGGCACCATCGCGCGCGATGAAAGCCCCAATTTGGACATCACGCCCTACCGCCCGGACCGAAGTTTCGACGGGTCGCATCTGCCCGGGCAGCGTGCGGCCTGAAGGCGGAACGATCAGACAACCCGCCCAATCAGACCACCTGGTTGAACAGCGTGGTCTCGCCACGCCACAGCCGGTTGAGATTCTCCAGCAGGATCTCGATGACGTTGCCTTCGTATTTCCGCGTCTCGCCACCGGTGTGCGGGGTGATGAAGACATGCGGCATGCCCCAAAGCGGCGATTCGGTCGGCAGTGGTTCGTCGACGGTGCAGTCCAACGCGGCGCCGGCGATGCGCTCCTGCGCCAACGCCTCGATCAGCGCCTGCTCCGCGACGCAGCCGCCGCGACCGACATTCACCAGATAGGACGAGCGTGGCATCGCCGCGAGCGCCCGCGCGTTGATCACTTCGCGCGTTTCCGGCGTCAGCGGGCAGGTCAGCGCGACGAAATCCGCCTGCGGCAGGAACTGATGCAGGTCCGCCAGCGTGTGCACCGAGTCCGCCGCGCCCTGGCCACCGGCGGGATCACGCCGGAAGCCGATCACGTTCATGTCGAACGCCTTGGCAAGTTGCGCCAGCCGGCCGCCGATGCGACCCAGGCCGATGATCAGCAGCGTCTTGCCGGTGAGCTCGTCCTCACGCTGCGCCAGATCGCTGATCATGCCGCGCCATACCCGGCGCGCCTGATTGTCGCGACCCTCCGGCAGACGGCGGGCCAGCGCCAGGATCAGCGACATTGCATGCTCCGACACCGCCCGCGCGTTCACCCCGGCAGCGCTTGCCAGGCGAATCTGGCGTGCTGCGAGCTGCACCTTGTCGAACTGATCGGTGCCGGAACCGATGGATTGGATGAAGCTCAGTTTGGTTCCCAGTGGGATAAGGCCGTTGTGCCACATGCCGGAGACGACGATGACGTCGGCCTCCGGTGCGCGGCGATCGAACGTCTCGCGATCGCGGACCTCGAAGCTGTGGATACCGGTGTCCAGCGCGTCGAATGTCGCCTTCATCTGGTAGGCGACATGTGCGAAACAGATGGTCAGCGCGTTCTTTGGCGGAAACATGGGGCGACACCTTGCTGCTGCGGAGAGATGCCCCAACAATACGTGCTGGGGTCCGAGGGAGGAAGAGCGAGGCACCCTGACCCGGCGTTTCCGGGTCGATCAGCGTGACCGATATGGGTAAGGAGAGCGTGCTTCCATGATCGCAGATCCGATCGAGTTCGAGTTGTTCAAGAATTCCATTCTCTCCATCGCCGATGAAATGGCGCTGACGATCTTCCGTACCACCTACTCGTGCGTTCTAAAGGACAACATGGACTATTCGACCGCCATGTTCGACGGCGCAGGCAATCTTGTCGCCCAGGGGCTGACGCTTCCCGGTCACCTGGGATCCATGCCGACGGCGATGCAGGCCATGCTGGAAACCTTCGCGGGCGACATCAATCCCGGCGATATCTATACGTTGAACGACCCGTTCCGGGGCGGCATGCATCTGCCGGATATCTTCGTCTTCAAGCCGGTGTTCCACCAGGGCGAGATCCTGGCCTATGCCGCGACCATCTGTCACCACACCGATGTCGGGGGTCGGGTCCCCGGCTCGAACGCGTCGGATTCCACCGAGATCTATCAGGAAGGCCTGCGGATCCCGCCGCTGAAGATGTACGATCGAGGCAAGCGCAACGAAACGCTGTTCGCGCTGATCGAGACGAATGTGCGCATGCCGGTGCGGGTGTTCGGTGACCTGCGCGCGCAGCTCGCGGCCTGCCATATCTGCGAGCAATCGATGATCGATATGGCGAACCGTCTCGGTACCCCGAAGATCAAGCTGTACATGACCGAACTGATCGACTACGCCGAGCGGATGACCAGGGCCGCGATCCGGGAACTGCCCGACGGCGTCTACAGCTTCCTGGATCACATCGACGACGACGGGATCGACGTCGGCAAGCCCATTCCGCTTCACGTAACCATCACCAAATCGGGCGACCGGATCGTTGCGGACTGGACCGGGTCGTCGCCGCAGGTCAAGGGCGCCATCAACAACACGCTGTCGTTTACCAAATCGGCGACCTACTGCGCCATCCGTTCGGTGCTTCCAGGGAACATTCCCAACAACGATGGTGTGTTCCGCGCGATCGAGGTCAAGGCGCCTCCGGGTACCATCGCCAACGGTGTGCTGCCGGCGGCCTGCGCCGCGCGCGGACTGACCGGGTTCCGCATGATCGACTGCATGTTCGGCGCGCTGGCGAAAATGCTGCCGGACGTGGTTTTCGCCTGCTCGGATGGCGGCAACACCGGCATCTCGATCGGTGGCTACTACAAGGATCGGCGGCCGTTCATCTATGTCGATTTCACTTGCTGTGCCTGGGGCGGCCGACCCTATGCGGATGGGCTCGACGGCAACTCCAACATCTATGCCAACATGGCCTCGCAGTCGATCGAGGTAACGGAGGCCGAGCAGCCCATGCAGATCACCGCTTACGAATTCATTCAGGACGCCATGGGGCCAGGCAAGTTTCGCGGCGGCGCCCCGTTCCGGCGTGATTACCGCTTCACGGCGGAGGAGGCCATCTTGCAGGTCCGCTCCGACCGGCGGGATTTTCGGCCCTACGGCCTGTATGGCGGCGGACCGGGCAAGCCATCGATGAACTACCTGAACCCGCAGACGGAGAACCGGCTGCTCGCCTCCAAGGTCACCATGAATATTCGGCGAGGGGATGTCTTCCGACACGAGGTCGCCGGCGCCGGCGGCTGGGGCGACCCGCTGGAACGCGATCCCAAGATGGTGCTGCACGACGTGCGCAACGAATTCGTCAGCGTCGATGCGGCGCGGCGGGACTACGGCGTGGTCCTCGCCGCCAATCCGCTCCGCGTGGAAGAAGACGCCACGCAGGCGACCCGTGCCCGCATGCGCGCTGTCCGCAACTGGGACCACCCGCCGGCAATAAGCTGGGAACCGCTGATGCTGGCACAGGCGGGGGACGTGCCATGACGACGTTCCGGGTAGGAGTCGATATCGGCGGCACGTTCACGGACATCGTCTTCCTCGGCGATGGCGGCGAGCGGTTCACCAAGAAGGTTTCGTCCACGGTTGACAACTATGCGACGGCGATCGTCGACGGCCTGTCGGAACTGATCCGCGAGCGCGGACTGCAGAACGCCGGCATCGTCGATCTGCTGCACGGCACGACGGTCGCGTCCAATGCCATCCTGGAACTGAAAGGCGCGCGGACCGGCCTGATCACCACGCGCGGCTTCCGCGATGTGCTGGAGATCCGCACGCTGCGCATGCCGCGACTTTACGACCTGTCCTGGACCAAGCCGCCGCCGCTGGTCGAGCGTCATCTGCGCACTGAGGTCGACGAACGCGTCGATGCCAACGGCCACGTGGAGCGGCCGTTGCAACAAGCGGATGTCGAGCGTGCCGTGCAGACCCTGCTCGACCAGCAGGTCGAAGCGATCGCCGTGTGTCTGCTGCACTCATACATGAACCCGACGCACGAGCAGATGATCAAGCGGATCGTTTCGCGAATGGCGCCGTCGCTCAAGCTGTGCATCAGCGCCGAGGTGCTGCCGGAGATCAAGGAGTACGAGCGCACCTCGACGACCGTGATCAACGCCTACGTCATGCCGATCGTCGAAAAGTATCTCTCCAGCCTGATCGACGAGTTGCAGCGGATCGATATTCGGGCGCCGCTGCTGCTGATGCAGTCCAATGGCGGCCTGACCACTGCGAAGGCGGCGGTGGCGAGGCCGATGAACATCATCGAGTCCGGTCCGGCCGCCGGCGTCGTCGGCGTGCAGGCACTGGTGCGCCAGATGGGCATTTCCAAGGCGATCTCGTTCGACATGGGCGGCACCACCGCGAAGGCGTCGTTGATCGAAAATGGCGAGGTGACCCGCGCCAATGAGTATTCGGTGGGCGGCGGGATCGTGGTTGGCTCCCGCCTGCTCTCCGGCGCCGGATACACGTTGAAGGTGCCGGCTATCGATTTGGCCGAAGTGGGTGCGGGCGGCGGGTCGCTGCTGTGGATCGACGCCGGCGGCGCCATGCAAGTCGGACCGCAAAGCGCCGGCGCCTCCCCCGGTCCGGTCTGTTACGATGCCGGCGGCACGGATCCCACGGTCACCGATGCCAATGTGGTGTTGGGCTACATCAATCCCGCCCATCTGGTTGGTGGCGCGTTGGCGTTGCGGGCGGACAAGGCGCGTGCCGCGGTCGAGCGGACCATCGCCCGGCCACTGGCAATGTCGGTGGAACAGGCCGCCTATGGTGCGCACCTGATCGCCGCCTCTAACATGATCCGCGCCATCAAGGCGGTCTCCAGCGAGCGCGGCCGCGATCCTCGCGAGTATGCGCTGGTCGGTTTCGGCGGCAATGGGCCGCTGTTCGCGGCGGTAATGGCGCAGGCGCTGCAAATACGCCAGGTGCTGGTCCCGCCATCCGCTGGCGTGTTCTCATCGTTCGGCCTGCTTTACTCGGATGTCGCGTATCACTTCAGCCGGACGCGCAAGGCGCTGCTGTCGGACATTACCGCTCCCGAAATGACCGAAATCCTGGCGGAGCAGGAGGCCGAAGCCAGAACGCGGCTGGGGGAGGATGGGTTCGCGCACACGCAGATCGAGATCAGCCGAAGCGCCATGCTGCACTATCAGGGCCAGTCCTTCGAGCTGGAGGTCGTCATTCCTGATGGGCAACTGAACCGTGCTGCGCTCGACGCCCTGGAAGAGGCCTATGGGGTCGAGCACGAACGCACCTACGGCCATCGGGCCGGCGCGGACGAACCGGTCGAACTGGTGACGCTGAAGGTGGTCGGACGCGGCGTTCCCGCGATCTCGCACGCGACCCAGGCGGCCAGCGCAAGGCTGCCCGACAGCGTCCACATCGCCGATCCCGTCCGACGCGCCTATTTCGGTTCCTCGCACGGCTGGTGCGATACGCGTGTCGTAAACCGGGCGGATCTCGCAACGCCGCATGTGGGGCCGTGCATTGTCGAGGAATACGACTCCACGTGCGTCATCCCGCCAGGCTGCACGGGCAGTCTGGATCGTTTCGGTAATATCACCATCGATGCGGCGCCACTCGCGGAGGCGCTACACTGAACCGCGGGAAGAAGCTGTGCGACAAGGTCTAGTTTCGTGATGGCCCGCCGAACACCAACTTGTCGCGATTTTCCTGCATGAGCTTCGTAAAACCCGGCGTGCTGACCAGGCCTAAACCGCGCGGCACGCCAGTATCGGGGTCCGCCGCCACGTCGCCATAGCTTGCGCCGGAGACCTTCTCCCACTTGCCCGCCGGCTTCCTGATCTCGATGTTGACGACGGTTGCCTTCAGCACCATCCGAACAATTGCATCGCCGGGTCGGGATGGTTTCGACAGGCTTGGGTGCCCACCGATCATCTTCCATCCGCTCGCGAGCGCCCAGGCCGTCAGTTCATCCTTGGTCATGCGGGCCTGGCCATGCGGGTTGCCTCTGATTGCGCGTCACAACTGCGTAGGAGATTGGCGGAGGGGTGTCCCCCATCCGCTAAGGTTCGCACTATTCTCGCGGTCTTCCAACAGGTGGTCGCCAGGGGAGCAGCTTCAAGATTTGCTGGCGCTTGCTGTCCCATCTGATGGTAGACACTCCGTTTGACGGTAGACACTCCGCTGCGGACCAATTCCAGACGCTGCGCCGCGCCCGCCATGAAGTGTAAATACTGGCCGAGGGGATTGACGACCCGTCCCTGTTGCCCAGGCTCACCACGTTAGCACGTCAGCAACCGGTCACGCCAGGCGCGATGTCCTGACCTATACAGGGGAGGAGAACGTCATCGTTGTCATTGCTGTCGTCTCCAACGCCGTTGCGGCATCAGCATTGATCGCCCGTTGGGCAAGCTTGCAGGATCGCACTGATATCAGGCCGGGCCGCCGCGCCGGGTCCTCTCTCCTGGCACGTGCCGCGGTGCGCGCTCTGCTGGCGCAGAACACGGGTCGGGCAGACTGGCAAATCGTTCGCAGCGCGCTGGGCAAGCCATTCGTCATAACCCCATCAGGTGCGCCAGGCCCGGCTATTTCACTGTCGCACACTGGCGACTCAGTGGCCGTTGCGATGGCGCCGGCAGGAGCGCTTGGGATCGATATCGAGCGGCATCGCGCCCGAGACTTCGCGGCGCTCGCGGCACGGGCTTTCGGCCCTGCGGAACAGGCGGAGGTGGCCGCTTCCGGTGCGGATGCCTTCTATCGCATCTGGACCTTGCGCGAAGCAGTGGCCAAGGCGACGGGCGAGGGACTGGCCCTTGCCGCGAATGGGCGCGATCTGGTGGAAGGCGGCGCGTCCGAGCCGTATCGACGGACCGAGCACGGTGGCCGAGTTTGGCACCTCGCCCATGTTCGGATCGCGCCGGATTGCAGTCTGGCGGTGGCCCATGCGGATGCGGCCGAGGGACCGTGGGCGCTGCGCTGGAGCGACCTTGGCGCGACCGCCGTGGGATCGTTGGCATAGGCGAGAGTGTGCAGCGCCTCCGCGGCAACCACCTCTATCGGACAACCACGATAGACGCAGAACGGACCGGCAAGCCGACGGCCGTTGTCCCGGGACAACTCTATCGTTCGGGCGACCGCAATTCTCATTTTTGCCCGACAGAGTTGTAATATCGTTATGATCCGCCTGGGCGCTTGACCGTGGGATCAGTCCCGGCCATCCCCACCAGCACCGTGCTGAGACGGATGGCCGGGTCAAGCCCGGCCATGACGGTGAGGGCGAGGCAGCCGGCCAAAATGAGAATTACTGTTCGGGCGATAGCCGGGTTGACAGGCCATGTCATGACCTGCATATCAAGACGAAAGTCAATGGAGGCAACGCTAATGACAAGGTTGGCAGCGATATTTCCGGTCGTTCTTGCGTTGCTGCTGGGAGCCTGTGCCTATAAACATGAAGCAATCTACAACGTGGATCGCGCTATGCCGCCGGGCACCGAGCGTCTGTCCCAAGATCGAATCCGGGACGTTATCGTTAGCGCGGGCAAGCAGTTGGAATGGAATATGACGCCAATTGCGCCAGGCCATCTTGAGGCCACACAGAACGCTCCGAAATACGCCGCTACTGTGGATATATATTATACGCCGACCAGGCTACAAATATTAATCAAATCCACCACAAATCTGTTGCAAACCAGTACGACTATCCATGCCCACTATAACTTTTGGATCAGAAATCTTGAAAGCCAAATTACAACTGACTTGCAGCTTGCTGCTGGGGGGAAGAGCGGTTGATCGGCTCTGCTTGGCCGAGATCAGTTGGACGTTGACGGAAGGCTGCCTCCGCTTGCGTGTCTGCCGCCGCGACATACACTTGGTCCGTCATGACGGCGACGGCGTTGAGCAGCGTCTCCTCGCGATGCCCAGGCCGCGGCGGAGGAATTCTCAGCAGCCGTTCGGCACCGCCAAGATCGGATCGGCTCCACCACAAATATGGGTAGGAGACCGCGCCCGGCGCCACCACGAAGCCGCACGCACGCAACATCGCAAGATACTCGCCGGCGGTTCGCTGCACGTGCATCGGGTGGCGGAACAGCAGGCGGATGATCCACGACTCGATATAGGCGCGCGTCGATTCCGCGAATAGCAGCACGCCGCTTGGTCGCAACACGCGGTGAAAGTCCCGCAGGGCGCGCTCCTGATCGACCAAATGGTGAAACGTCTGGTGGCAGAAGACGAGGTCCACACTGCCGTCCCGCAGCGGCAGCCAGGAGCAATCGCCCTGGATCAACGTCACCGACGGGCCGATCGCCGCCGCGCGTGACAGGGCATTGGCGAGGACGCTTGCCTCGCGATCGACTCCGATCAGGTGTTCGGGTCGGAACGCATCCATCAGCAGGGGCAGTGATCGACCGTGGCCACACCCGACATCCAGCACGACCGGATAGTTTGCATCCGGATGCTGCATCAGGCGCCGCAGGTCGGCGATGGCAACCTTCAGGACGCGATCGGACCAAGTCTGCGTGTTCAGGAACCACACGCCAAAGCGGGTCTCCGGCACGAACCCGGCGTGCCCCCGGGGTGTCGTCCGACCGGGCGGCGCAGGTCCGGCCTCGGCGTCGCCGGCCTGGGCCGCCGCATCACTGGCCCGTAACGACAGAGCGGCACGCCTGCCATCAGCGCCCATCACATCCTCCGGAACACCAGCGAAGTGTTGATCCCACCGAATGCGAAATTATTACTCATAAAATACTCGAATTCCAGCCACCGCGGCTCGCCCATCACATAGTCCAGCTCGGCGCACCGCGCATCGACGGTCTCAAGATTGGCCGTGGGCGCCAGCCATCCTTCATGCATCATCTCGATACCGAGCCACGCTTCCATGGCGCCGCACGCGCCCAGCGTATGACCGAAATAGCTCTTCAGCGAGTGGATCGGGACACGCGCGCCGAGCACCGCTGCGGTCGCCACCGTCTCGGCGATGTCCCCCCACTCGGTGGCGGTGCCGTGGCCGTTGACGCAGCCGATCGCCTCGGGCGGCAGACCCGCATCATCCAGCGCCAGGCGCAGTGCGATCGCCATGGTGTCAGACTGCGGCTGCGTCGCATGACTGCCGTCGGTATTCGTGCCGAAGCCGACGATCTCCGCTCGAATGGGCGCGCCGCGTGCCAGCGCATGCTCGTACTCCTCCAGCACCAGGGTCGTTGCGCCCTCGCCGATGACGAGGCCGTCCCGATCCTTGTCGTAGGGGCGCGGCGTCCGGTGCGGCGCGTCGTTGCGCACCGACGTGGCATAAAGCGTGTCGAACACCGCCGCCTGGGTGATGTCCAGCTCGTCTGCGCCGCCGGCAAGCATGATTTCGGCCTTGCCCGTGCAAATGGTTTCGTAGGCATATCCGATGGCCTGGCTGCCAGAGGTGCAGGCGCTCGAGGTCGGGATCGTCCGGCCGGTCACGCCGAAGAACAGCCCGACATTCACCGCGGCAGTGTGGCTCATCATTTGGATGTAGCTGGTGGCATTCAACTTTCGCGACGTTCCGGTGGTCATCAACTCGGCGAAGGCAACGTAGGGCTGCGGACTGCCGAAGGACGAACCGTAGGCAATGCCAGTGCGTCCCGAGCGCAGCACCGGATCGTCGATCAGCCCGGCCGCGGTCAGCGCGCGCTCCGTCGCATAGGTTGCCATGCGCGACACGGCCCCCATGGTGCGAACCTTCTTGCGCGGATATCCGTCAGAGCCGGTGAAATTCGTAATTGGGCAGGCGAGCCGCGTATTGATGCCGGGG
The DNA here is from genome assembly GCA_003151425.1 of Acetobacteraceae bacterium. Lineage (GTDB taxonomy): Bacteria > Pseudomonadota > Alphaproteobacteria > Acetobacterales > Acetobacteraceae > Palsa-883. The sequence continues at coordinate 31,029 of PLXO01000195.1, read as the reverse complement.
AAGCGCGACCATTCGTCCATGTAGCGAACCGCGGTCCGTCCGTCACGCAGCGCGGCGCGGATCGTCGGCCAGTCCTCGCCAAGCGCGGTCACGCCGCCGATTCCCGTTACGACCACGCGGCGCATCAGGCGAGGCCGCCGTTCACGGAAATGACCTGGCGCGTGATGTAGCCGGCCTCTTCGGACAGCAGGAATGCCACCGCACCGGCGACCTCCGCGGGGCGGCCGATCCGTTGCATGGGGATCAGCTTCAACACCGCCTCAGCCGGCAGATGTTCGGTCATCTGCGTTTCGATGATGCCGGGGGCGACGCAGTTGACGGTGATTTGCCGCTTGGCCAGCTCGACCGCCAGCGCTTTGGTGGCGCCGATGATCCCCGCCTTGGACGCGCTGTAGTTGACCTGGCCGCGATTGCCGATGACACCGGACACCGAGGACAGCGTCACGATGCGGCCACCTTTGCGGGCCGACACCATCGGCATTACGACGGGGCGCAGAACGTTGTAGAAGCCGCCAAGGTTGGTGTTCACGACAAGGTCCCAGTCCGCGTCTTCCATGGCCGGAAACGCGGTGTCGCGCGCGATGCCGGCGTTCAGCACGACACCCCAATAAGGGCCATGCGCCGCCATGTCCGCTTCCAGCGCGTCACGGCACGCGGCGCGGCAGGCGACGTCGAAGGCCAACAACCTGCCGTCGGTCCCTGCCGCCTGAACGTCATGCAGCGTCGTTTCGGCGCCAGCCCGATCGCCGCGATAGTGCACGACGATACGAAAGCCGTCGCGCGCCAGTCGCTGCGCGATCGCCCGGCCGATCCCCTTGCTGGCGCCCGTGACCAGTACGGTCCTATCCATCGTCCATTCCATTCCCGCGTCCAAGCAACCCGGCAACATCCTTCGGTTCGGCTACGATCAATTGGGCGGTGGCAACCGCCTCGTCCCCGCATCGTATGACGCAGTCGAATACGCCGACCTCGTCGTCGCGATAGACCAGATCGACGGTGACGACCAACCGCTCGCCATCGGTGAACCAGGCGCGTGTCGCCAGGTAGCGCCGCGTACCAAGCAGGAATCCCATGCGGGGCGATCCCGCGGCGCGCAGCGCCCGGACGCCGCTGAAGGCCCCGCACGCCTGGGCCATGTATTCGATACCGACGTGTGCCGGAACACCATTGTCCTGGTGGAACGAGGTGTCTGGCCCGATCGTCACGCCCGCCGAAAGACCAGTATCCGAGCAGGCCAGGACTTCATCAAGCAGCACCGCTGTCCCGGCGTGGGGCAGCAGGTCGGCGATGCGCCACCGGACGTCGCTCATGGCGCCCGGCCGCGCCCGAGCACCAGCGCGGCGTTGCTGCCGGCGAAGGCGAAGGAACTGCTGAGCATCGCCGCCGGCGCGCCGGCGGGCAGGCGGTCGCCAATCGCAACAAGGTTCAACGACGGCAGGTCGGGCATGACCGCGCCGTCCCACAGATGCGGCGGCAGAAGTCCGTCCGGATTATGGGTGGGCGACAGGGTCAGCCAAAGGAACGCTGCCTCGCAGGCGCCCGCCGCGCCCAGCATGTGCCCCGTCATCGGCTTGGTGGAACTGGCGGGGACGGACACGCCAAACACGGAAGCCATAGCCTGGCTCTCCATCGAATCGTTCAGCAACGTGCCGGTTCCATGCAGATTGACGTAGCAGATTTCATCCGGCGACAGGCCTGCGTCCGCCAGGGCCTGGCGCATCGCGGCGGCGGCGCCGGTTCCATCCGGTGCGGGCGCGCTGACGTGATACGCGTCCGAGCTCTCGCCGATGCCGAGCAGTCGCACCGGTCCATCGCCCGGCTGCAGCAAGAACGCCGCGGCCCCTTCGCCGATGGTGATGCCGTCGCGGTTCCGGCTGAACGGATTGCAGCGTGTCGGCGACAGCGCCTCGATCGCGTTGAAGCCGTTCAGGGTCAGCCGGCAAAGCGTATCCGCGCCGCCAACCACCGCCGCATCCGCCAACCCACAGCGGATCAGCCGCCGCGCCGAGGCGAAGGCCTTGGCACTCGACGAGCATGCGGTGGCCACCGTGTAGGCCGGCCCGGTCAGGCCGAGATGGCGTGCTGCATGCTCGGCCAGGTTCCCGAGCTCCTGCTGGCGGTAGGAAAATCCCTCGGGCCACGCGCCGGTGCGGTGATGCAGTTCTACCGCGGCGCCGCCCTCGGCGATGCCCGACGTGCTGGTTCCGAGCACGACTGCGATTCGGTCCGGTCCAAACCGCCACACAGCCTCGGCCACCGGCTCGGCGATCTCGTCCAGCACGAGCTGCATCAGGCGATTGTTACGACAGGCGCTGTCGGCCGGGCGCGCGGGCGGTAGCTCGGCGTCGACCACGCCGACGGTCACTTTGCGGCCGAATACCAGATCGTAACGTTCGACCAGCCCTGCCTGCGAGCCGGCGAACAGATTGGCGGCCGTCACCGGCTTGCCGCATCCAAGTGGCGTGGCGATGCCGAGTGCGGTCAGTGCAAGTGATTGTCTCACGGCGCGGCTTCGGCGGACTGGATGTCGAGCTCGTAACCCCAAGCGAGGTTGCGGTACGTCCACTGCCCGGACCAGCTTTCCGGCGCTCCGTCCTTGCGGTCGATGCGGATCATGTCACGTCCGTCGACGGCGATCACGCGGTGCCCCGGGTCGACTTCCCGCAATGTGCCCGCAGGGGTCAGGCCGGCACGAACGGCATTCTCCGGCCAGTGCAGCAGCATGATGTCCGCGATGACGTTGCGCGCGCGCAGTTCGGCAGGCACCCACGGCGCCGCTTCGACGGTCAGATCGTTACCGGTCCATTCGATGGTCATCGCGCGCCGCCCCATCATGTCGGTGCCGACCAGCAGCAGACGTGCGGGCGTCACGCTGATGCTTGCCTCGAACGCGAATGTATCGTTCCGGTAGTGCGCGGTCACCAACTGCTGCGCTTCGACGGAGCGTCCGAGCGTTGCGGGGGGCGGTAACGCGAAGATGATGCCCGGTGCCACCATGACCTGTGCGTTTGGCACCTGGGCATTTGGCGGACCGGACGGGGCAGCGCCGCCGAGCGCGCAGCCGGCCAGGCCAAACCCAGCGCCCACGATGACGCCGAGCAACTGCATCGCGGTCGTTGCGCGGGACGATGCTGGCGAGCAGGCGGAATTGACAACGTCACGGATCGCCGGAGCCTCAGCCACTTTCTCTCCCCCGTCGCGTACCCGCCATCGGCGCCAGCAGGAATGCCAACACGACACCCAGCAGCATGGTGCTGCCGACCGCATGCACCGCGGCAACCCGGCTCCGATCGAGCAACCCAAACGACAGCATCGTCGAGACCATGGCCATCCAGACGCCGAGTAGCGCCACCGGCTTGTACGCGGTGTCGGCTTCAGCGCAGAATACCGCATAGTCGGTGGCAATCGAGAGCACCAGCACGAGCGCCATCGCGTCGAAGAAGGTAAACGGGTCGCCCCAGATCGCCTTGGCCAGCGGTACCAGCACGATCGTCACCACGGCCGGCAGCATCACGCGCACCGCCCCCCACATGCCGTACCGCAATGCCAGCAACGGCAGCATCAGCACGGCCGACACCGCGATCAGCGTCACGGCGCGGCGCCGATAGCGTCCCAACAGCCGGCTGAAATCCGCCGCGGGATCGACAAAGTTGACGCCTTCGATGCCGCTTGCGGCGGCGCGCACCGCGTCGGTCTGGGTGACGCCATCCAGCATGACGATATGGACCACGCCATCGGCGTCGGGGACGATCAGTTCGCGCAACAGCTCGGCCAGCGGTGCGGCCTTGGCTGCCATTGCCAGGGTCAGGACCCCGTTCGCTGCGGTGTCCGGCTCGACGCCCGGCAGCCCGATCTGTGCCAGGTAGTCGGCGAGCAATGGCGTCTCCAGCCGATCGTGCCGCAGCTCGCGGTTCTGACGTTGTCGCTCCGCGGACGGAACGAAGGATGCCGGCGCGCGGTAGCCGCGCAGGGCGCCGGCGAGGCGTAGGGGACGCAGACGATCGAGCAACGTTTCCTCGCGCTGCAACGCCGTCTCATTGTCCGGCGCCCCCACGACGAAGAACTGAGTACCGACGCTGAAGCCGGCAATCTGCTGCATGCGGGCCTGTTCGGCCACCAGCTCGGGTGACAGGGACTGCATGCGCCGCACGTCATCCAATGCCGAAATGCGCGAGGCGCCGACGATGCCGATGCAGGCAAGAACGATCAGCAGAGTGATGCGCGCGGCGCGCAGGCTGGGCGCCTCCCAGAAGCGCCACAGCAACGCCATTGCTGCTAGCAGCCAGCCGCCGTGGCGTGCCGGTCCGCGACGGTCGAGCAACGGCAGCCAGAGCACGACGGTGGCGAATGACGCAATCAGTCCAACCACGGAGAATGCCGCCACCTGGCGCAGGCCGGGAAACGGTGCGAGCAGGAACGTGGCATAGCCGACCGCGGTGGTTATCAATCCGAGCGTAATTCCGGGCATCACCCGCGCGAGCCGCTGGCGCGGGGTTCGTTGGCCGGGTGCGAACACCTCGACGCAATAGTAAAGGCTGTAGTCCACCGCGATGCCGATCAGGCTGAGGCCAAGCAGCATCGCCAGGATATGCAGATCGGGGAACAGCAGCAGGCTGGCCGATAATCCGGCGCCCATGCCGACCCCGATCGCCAGCAGGCTCAGCAGCAACGGGGTCATCGCGCGGAATACCAACAGGACGAGGACGACGGTCCCCACGCTGGATACGATGCCAAGCGTCGACATGTCGGCCAGGGTTGTTCTGGCGCCGGCGTCGGCAAAAAACACTGCGCCGGCGTGCAGGATCTGGACATCGGGGTCGGCTGTCCGCACCGTGTGCGTGGCCGCTGCGAACGCCGCGCTCAGCCGTGTCTGCACGTCCAGGGCGTACGGATCCCCGCGCAAATGCCCGGACAACAGGATCCAGGTCGTTCCGGCGTCGGTCACCGTCAGCATCCCGTGATCGATGCCCAGGCGGCTCGAAGGCACCGGCAGCGCCATGAAGAAGGCAGGCAGCAGCATGAACGGATCGCGACGCAGCAGGCGTGCATCGGCCATCCCGGCGATACCGAAGACCTGCGACAGGGCGCGCGTCGACAGCGTGTCGGCGTGGCCGGTGAGCAGGCGCTGACGATCGTCCTCGGATAGCAGGCCGTCGCGGTAGGGAAAATACAGCGCACCGAGCCCGGCGAACCGGTTGGAGTCCATCGACGCAGAGTCGATCTGGACCAGAGACGATTCGCCAAGCGCGTTCGCCATCGCGGTCGCGGCCTGGCGCGCGCGATCGCGATCGCGGTCTCCGACCAGGATCGCCACCCGGCGGGACAGCGATTGCGCGACGCTGTCGTTGACCCGCTGCAACGCAGGGTTTGCTTCGTCGCGCGGCAGCAGGGCCATGAGATCGGTGCGAAAGACCAAGCCCTGGTGGACGCGCCATGCGAGATTGATGCCCAGCAGCACGACCACGCCAAGCCAGATCGCCGCCAGCACCCGGCTCATTGCCCGGCTTCGCGCAGGCGCGCGGCTTCGGCGTCCGAGAGACCGCCAGTGGCAAGGGTCTGGCCAGAAAATACCAGGCGGTCGGAATCGTCGTCGAGCCTGGCGATCGAGACCTCATCGAGGAATTGTCCACCGCGCAGCGTAATGGACCGGAACGGCATGGCCAGCGGATCGGCGCCGGCGCGCGGCACGAGCGCCAGGTCCCATTGCCTGGCATCGCCGTGCTGCGTCATCTCGAACTGGCTGCCCAGCGCATGCCAGTCGCCGGAAAGCGCGCCGCCGAGCAAATCATACAGGCGGCCGAGGAACGGCAGCCGCGCGGCGGTCAGGCGAGTCGTTTCGGTGCCGCCGACCTGCTGGACCAGGCCGGCCGCCGTGATCACGGTGTCGATGGCGAAGGGACGTTCGGTGCGCCAGATCAGCCCCAGGCCGGGCGCCAGCACAAACGCGCCGGAGGAGATCAGCGGTCGGTCGAACCCCTTGATCCGACGCTCCTGCGTGAAGCGGCCGCGCAGCACTTCCCCCGGCTTCACCGCGCGATACGGTGCCTGAGCCGCGGCGCGGCGCGTGCCGGCCGTCGCCGCCAGGCCCAGCAGAAACCACCGTCGCCTCATGTCGCTGCCTGCACCTTCTCGATCAGCGCCGGCGGGCATTCCAGGCAGAGCTCGCCGGTATCGATCCGCACGGCAACCTGGATGGTCCGTGCGCGCGTCAGCACGGTGCCGGACGCGAGGTCGCGAATGAGGTAGTCGAACCGCAGGCGATTCTCATATTCGACCAGCGTGGTGGTCACCACGAAATCCTGACGGAATCGTATCGGCGCGACGTACTTCACGCGCATCTCAACGATCGGAAATGCAAATCCCGAATCCCGCATCTGGGTATAATTATAATCCAGCCGATCCAGCAGTTCGCAACGCCCCTGCTCCAGGAACCGCGCATAGTTGCCGTGCCAGACGATGTTCATCGGATCGAGGTCGAAGAACTGCGCCCTGATGACGGTTTCCATGGACAGCATGTGGATACCTACCCTGCCCAGAAATCGTAGAAGTTAAACCACTGGAACGGATCGGCGATCGCGTGTGCCTGCAGCCTCGCCGCGTAGCGCGCGGCATACTGCGCCAGGACCTCGATGCGCCCGCCGCGTGGCAGCATGATCTGGTCGGCGAAGCGTTCCACGACCAATCGATAACGCCCGCCCGCCTTGCGACAGAACAGCAGCCAGACCGGGCACTCCATCAACGCGGCGAGCACGTACGGACCCTGCGAGAAGGGCGCGGGCGTCCCCAGGAACGGCACCCAGGCGACCCTGCCCTGGCTGCGAACCGGCGTGCGGTCGCCGGCGATCACGATCCAGCATCCGCGATCGACATGATCGCGCAGCCTGATCGCCATGTCCGGCCCGATGTCCGTCACCTGAAGGACATTCACCGCCGCATCCGGTGAGATTTCGCGCAAGACACGGTTGTAGTTCGCGGCATGATGTGTGTGCATCAGCACAAGCAGCCGCGCCCTTGTGGTCGGATCGAGCGACGCGCGTGAGATGTCGGTATTGCCGAGATGGCCGACAATCAGCACGCCGCCACGCGGGTCACGGGCGAAAGCGGCAAGTGCTGCCGGGTCTGCCAGTTCGATTGCATCCGGCAGCATGCCGCCGGTCCAGGCGATGAACGAATCGAGGGTGCTGGCGGCAAATCGCATGAAGTGCCGCAACCCATCCAACGGAGTGGGACGCCGGTTCACGCCGCCTGCGACAAACGCGCGTTCCAGGAACTGCCGCGAGGCGCGCCGCCGGTCGCCCGCCGTGAGGTAGTAATATGCCACGATGGGCGCTATCACCATTAGGCATCCTCGACGTCCGATCAGGCGATAGACGGCGACACAAAAGCGGATGCCGTAATAAACGCCCAGCTCGGTCAGGGACGCCCAGTGGGATGCCAGGTGCACGGCCGGTTCAGGCCGACAGGGACGTCTGATGCGACCGCTGATCAGCCGTGCCGGCATGGCCAACACGAGTCGCGTATGCATCCAGGTGATGCGCAGATTGTCGCGCCACAGGCGGAAGTTCGATGGGTTGCCGGGCGGATAGCTGACACGGACCGGTACCATCACGATCGGCACGCCGCGCCAGCACATGCGGACCATGATGGCGGAGTCGAAATCCATCCGGCTGCCGACGGGCTCGGCGTTGATGATCTCGGTGGCCACCCCGAGTGGATAGAGCCGGAGGCCGCACATGCTGTCGGTGACCTGGAACGACAAGGTCTCGACGCAGACCCAGAAATGCGTGATCCAGCGACCGATCCGGCGTCCGATCGGCGCCGTGCCGTCGAATACGGCTTGGCCGCTGACCAGCGCGGCCGGGTGACGCTGCGCCAGTTCCAGCATCCGCGGCACCGCGGCGAGATCGTGCTGGCCGTCCGCATCGACCTGCAGGGCGTGCGTGAAGCCGGCATCGAGCGCCAGGCGGAAGCCTTCGCGAACCGCCTGCCCCTTGCCGCGATTGACCGGCAAGCGTGTCACCCAGACCCCGCGCGCAGGGTCGTGCAGAGCGGCGAGGGTGGTGGCGGCGGTGGGGCCACTGCCGTCATCGACCACGAAGACCGGCAGCCCGAGGCCGCGCAGGCTGGCCACGACGTCGCCGGCAACCCGGTCGTGATTGTAGCTCGGGACGATTGCGCATACGCGCAGGCTCATGACGCGGACAGCGTGACCTGCCCCTGCGACGAGACGATGTCGCCGGAGCGATAGACAAAGTCCAGCCGGCGGCGAGCCGCGTCGTGACGCAGCGTCAGCGTCACCTTGCTGTTGGGCGCGATCACCCGCTTGAACTTGATCCGGAAGTCGGTTGCCGACGGTTGGCTGCATTGCAGGTGCGCCGCGGCAAGCCGCATCACCCAGTCGATCTGAACCACGCCCGGCAGAACGGGAAAGCCGGGATAGTGTCCGCGGAAGCAGGGTAGGTCCTCCGGCAGATCAAGTTGCAGCGTGACCTGCCCTTCCGCGGCCGCAACGGAACGCACGATCGGCGCACACATCATGGCGTCCGTCCCGAGCCTGGCGAGAACAGCGCCCTGACGTCCGCGTCGCGCCGCTTTCCCATCGCGCCCAGCGGCAGCTCATCGGCGAAGCGCCATGATTTCGGCAGCCACGCGGATTCGAATTCCCTCGACAACTGTCGGCGCAATTCCCGGCTGAGCCGGAACGCCCCCAGCACGTCCAGCCGGGATCGGCCCTCGTCGTTCAGCACGATCGCCGCCGCGAGTCGCTCGGTCGAGCCGGCAAGGACCACGGCGGACGCGTCGCGCACCCCTGGCAGCGCGGCGAGCTCCTGCTCCAGCCTTGCCAGGTTCACGCGCTTGCCTTCGATCTTGGCAATGCGATCGGCGCGGCCGAGGAAATGGAACCCGCCATCCGGCATCATTTCGATCCGGTCGGCGGAGACGAACGGCGCGCCATCCGGCCCGTATGGCGATCGCACGATCATGCAGCCGGCGTCGTCGGCACCCACATGGATGCCGGGCAACGGCGTCCATGGTGCGTCGGCGGCGTGCTGGGTTTGGGTGCGGGTGGCGATCGCGCCGGTCTCCGTGCTGCCAAAAATCTCGGTCGGCGGCACACCCAGCACGTCTGCGACTTCACGCACCTGCGCGGCACGTAACGGCGCGCCGGCGGTGAACACGCGCGCGGGACTGTGCCCTGGCGGCAGCCTGGGCAGGCCGCCCAGTCGCGTCAGGTGCGCCGGGCTGGTGACCAGGACCGAATCTGCCAGATCGCGCGCCAGCACGGACTCCCACAGTTCATCGACATGGCTCGCGAACGGTTGGCCCCTGGCCAGGGGCCACAGCAAGTGGAAAGTCAGACCGAAGATGTGCCGATGCGGCACCGTCGCCAGCACCGGGCGGCGCCCCGTTGTGGTGCCCCACAGCGCGTCAAGCGTGGCGATCTCGCGATCGAGCATGGTGAGCGGCTTGGCGATCCGTTTGGCCGTGCCGGTTGAGCCGGACGTGAAGAATTCCAGCATGGCGGTTGCCGGATCGAGAGCACCGATCGTTGCCGCGCCGTGCTGGCCTTCCTGGATCGGTAGCCCCTCTTGGATCAGCAGCACCGCGAACTGCGCCGGCACTGGTAGTGACGCTGGCTCGTCGTAGAGCAGGACATCGAACTGGTCGCGCAGGCTTGCGAGTGTGCCGGGCAGGGCGTCGGGCGGCAGGACCACGGTGGCGCCGGCGTGCATCAGGCCAAACAAACCGACCAGGAAACGATACGGATCGGCGGAAAGTACTGCCCCTCGCGCAACGCAAGCCGCCCGGGCGACGCCAGCGGTGTGTGCGACATCGGCGGCAAAGCGGCCAAACGACAAAGCGACGCCGTCGCGCATCGCCACCGGCGTGCCGGGTTCGCGCCCCGACACGAACAGACGGCCGAGCGGCGTGGCGGTCACGTTGTTGCCCGCTGCAATATCCGGCGACGGACCATCACCTCACCGATGAGCAGGACACCGATCAGCAGATACGAGACCAGGCCAGTCCACAGCGTCCAGATTGCCACCGAGAACCACACGGCGCAGACGCTTGCGATGGCCGCGTTGGCCAGGAAGAACACCGTCCACACCTTGGTGACGGTCCGTGTGTGTTTGACCGCCTCGGCCGAAAGGTCAGGGTGGGTCAGCCGCGCGATGCGCTCGATCGCGGTCGGGGGGTGCGCCAGCGACCAGCCGAACGTTGCGGCCAGGCTCAGGCTGACGAGCGGCGGATAAGCCTGCGCCGCCAGGACAGGCCGCAAGGCCAGCAGCGCCAGCAGCACACAGGCGATCGCCACGAAGCTCCAGCGCGGCATGACCCCGCGCCCGCGCCGGCGCAACAGGTGCAAACCGCCGATGCCGACGGCGAGGGCAACCAGCAGGCCGGGCGGCAGATGGGGCAGGCCGAAATACACCAGGAACGGATACAGCACGCTGCCGATTCCCGCCAGGACGGGAAGCAGATCAGGCAGCCGCGTCGGGTACCACATCTCCGTCATCCGACAGGGTGGCCTCCACGCACACAACGACGTCGCGCACCGTGCGAACCGACTTGAATGCGTCGGGCTTGATCTTGCGGCCGGTCAGCTCGCCGAGCTTCACGATCAGATCCACCGCGTCGATGCTGTCCAGGTCAAGGTCCTCATAGAGCCTGGCGTCGAGGGTAATCCGTTCCAGCGGGATCTCGAACATCTCCACAAGGTCGCCGCGCAATCGCGCCAGGATGTCGTCCTGCGACAGCTTCATGGGCGCGTGCTCTGCTGGGTGCGGATGAATTGCGCCAGGCTGCGGACGTTGGCGAAATGGGCCTTCACCTCCTCGGTGACCGATTCGATTCGAATCCCATAGCGTTTCCGCAGCGCGACGCCGAGTTCCAGCGCGTCGATCGAATCCAGCCCCAGCCCCTCGCCGAACAGCGGCTCATTGCTGTCGATTGCGTCGGGCGCCAGGTCCTCCAGCTTCAGGGCCTCGATGATCAGGGTCTTGATCTCGGCTTCCAGTTCATCCACGCGCCAATCTCCCGCTGTAAAATTCGTGCATTTCCCGCATCAGCCGGCGAGCGCCGAGGCCGCGATGCGGATATGCCATGAAACGCCTGATGTCCATGGGTTGGTCGATTTCCAGGCGGAATCGCGGCCGCCGCGGCGGGACCCGGTACCACGGTTCGCCCTTGGTGAGGGTGAGGGGTTTGCAGGAGATCACCACGAGCTGGATCGATGCCCCGGTGAGCATGGCTATGTTGGCGACGCCGCGGCGAAACTGCACGGGCGCGCCGATCCGTGTGCGGGTTCCTTCCGGGAAGACAATCAGGTTGTTACCCCGGCGCAGCGTCTCGCGGCAGGCGGTTATGGTTGCGTCCGGGTCAAGGTCGTTGCGGATATATCCGGCCGCGCGGACCACTCCCTTCAGGTAGCGGTTGTCCCACAGTTCGTGCTTGACGATGCAGCACACGCGCGGTGTCAACGCCATCAGGAACACCACGTCGAGCAGCGTCGGGTGGTTGGCGACAATGATCTTGCCCTGGCTGGTGGCCAATCGCTCGCCGCCGATGACCTCGAGCCGGATCAGGCCAAGGCCGCGCAGCATCCTGAGGTAGAAACGGAAGACGTGGTGGATCAGTCGCTGCGTGCGGTCCTGGCGACCCTCGTTGCGGATCGCCAGAATGGGAAACACCATGCCCGCCAGCACGGCGCCGCCGAGGAAGAAGCAGGCGAACGCGAAACCAGTGGCCAGCACGCGCCATGTCCGCTGAATCAGATCAAACATGACGCCAATGCCAGATCATGCGTTCCCCGGTCGCGCTGGCCTCCGGCGCCATGGTCCGCAGGAAGCGCAGGAACACGGCGGCGGCCGCCTCGCGCGGTTCCGTGTCGGCGGCCGGGGTCGCCGCCATGACGATATGGGTCGCTGCCTCAGGCGGCGGCACCAACACGAGCGCAAGTGCCAGCGGGGCGCACGCCGGCGCCGTGTCGGGGTAGCCTGGGGGCAGGGCTGCGTCGTAGTACACCAGCATGACCGGGTCTTCCGGTCGCTCGAGCAGGCAGGCGGCGGCCTCCATCAACCCGAACCCGAAGCTGTCGACGCCGGCGGCGAGGGCCGTGTGTCCGCCGTGGTTTCGGGCGCAGATCGACAACAGGCCCGCCAGTGCGTTGTGCACGCCCAGGCTGAAGTCAGCCGGCGACGGGCCGTCCTCGATCGCCACCTGCTCCAGCATGGTCATGGTGCGGTCGAATTCGCCGTTGCGCGATGCGAAGACGAACCGCGCGCGCTCGACCTGCGGCAGCGCCCATGCGACGCGCAATGCCGCCTGGCCGATCGGGCTGATCCGTCGCCGCAGCAACAGCGGCACAGGGGGCCGCGCGGATGGGTCCGGACCTCGACCACCCTGCGAGGGCCAGCAGATATCAGGTTCGTTGCCAGGCTGTGGGTCATAGGCCGCGTATGCGGCGATGCCGAAGGCCAGTTCCGCCATGCGCCGCGCCTTACTCGCCACGCCAGCTCAATGGTCGGCGAGCCGCACAGCATCGCCCCGAAGCGCCACGCCCGCCATGAGAAATCTCTTGTGGCACTCGAATTCGGTCTGGCTGGGGACTTCGCGCGTGTTGTAGTAGCTTTCGATGTTGACCACAGCATTGGCGCCCACCGACTGAGCTTGATCCCGTAATGAAATGAGGGCGGACAGGAACACCCAGTCGCACGCCGTGCCCGCGGTCTTGGCGAACGCGTTGGTCTTGGGATTGGCGACGAACTTGCCGAAGGTCTGGATGATCCGCGTGGCGGGCTGTGTGGCGAAATAGAATTTTATCGAATTTCCGAGTTTCTGCTGGGCCTCGGGCATACTGATGGCATTGGCGATCGGCAGCATCACCACGTCGTCGGCGGCGAAGGATGGCCCGGTCGCCAGCAACAGAACCGACAGTGCCAACAAGTGGCGAATGTGGGACACGATCGAACCCTCCCTGCCTCGCGTTCGCCGTGTCATCCCGCGTGCATCGGCGGAGTCGGCAACGTTGGATAACGCTAGCGCCCCTCGCTTGCGACTTCAAACGGAGAATGGTCCTATGGTGCGCCCTACCGTCTGGATGCGCGCAGTGCCCGCGGCTTTTCCCGAGTCCGCGGCCGGCGCGCGTTCAATCACCTGCCCGAACTGATCTCGCGCCTCCGCATGCGGTTCAGAATGGCACCACGATCCGCCCGTCCACCGTGCCGGCCTTAAGTTCGGCAAAGACCCTGTTGATGTCGTCCAGCGGCCGTTCGTGAATGTGGGCTTTTACCCTCCCTTCGACGGCGAATTCAATCGCCTCGGCCAGGTCCTTGCGCGTGCCGACAATCGATCCCCGCAGCGTGATGCGCTTGAGAACCACATCGAAGATCGGCGTGGCAAACTCTCCCGGCGGCAGACCGCAAAGGCTGATGGTGCCCTTGCGCCGCACCAGGTGCAGCGCCTGGGCAAAGGCGGGCGGTGAAACGGCGGTGACCAGTACGCCGTGCGCGCCGCCGCCGGTTTGCTTCACCACCTGCGCCACAGCATCCGGCGCGCGGGCGTTGACCGCGAGCTCGGCGCCAAGGCTGCGGGCCAGCGCCAGTTTCTCCTCGGTGACGTCCAGCGCCACAACGTGCAGCCCCATGGCCTTCGCGTACTGGATCGCAATGTGGCCGAGCCCGCCGATGCCCGAAATCGCAATCCATTGGCCGGGCCGGGCTTCGGTTTCCTTGATGCCTTTGTAGGTCGTAACGCCGGCGCAAAGGATCGGCGCCATCGCGACGAAATCCACCTTGGCGGGCAGGCGTGCGACATAGTCCGCCGCGCCGATGGCATATTCGGCGAAAGTGCCATTCACGCTGTAGCCGCTGTCGTTCTGGGTTTCGCACAGGGTTTCCCACCCGGTGATGCAATGCTCGCAGTGCCCGCAGGCGTCGTGCAGCCAGGCGATGCCCGCCGTATCGCCTTCCTTGAGTAGCTTGACGCCGGCGCCGACGGCCGCGACGATCCCGGCGCCTTCATGGCCCGGAATGAACGGCGGGCTCGGCTTCACCGGCCAATCGCCGTCGGCGGCATGCAGATCGGTGTGGCAAACGCCGGTTGCCACGATCTTCAGCAGGATCTCGCCCGGTCCGGGCGTTGGAATCGGCACCTCCTCGATCGTCAGGGGCTTGCCGAACTGCCGCACGACCGCGGCCTTCATCATTTTTGCCATGGCGGACCTCCATCCCATTCTGGGTGGGGCGTCCTGGCACCAGATGGCGTCCGCGGCACTGATCCAAATCAATCGGGCCGCTGCTGTGTCGGGCGCCTGGGGCGGCGCTTTCCGGTCTCGGGCAGCGCCCGCCGCAAGGTCTCGGCGCCCGTTGCCGGCTACAGCGCCAGCCGCCGCCACGCCCCGAATTCTCCCACGATCCCCCGCCGGAACGCCAGCACGCAGACGACGAAGATCGCCCCCTGCGTCACCGTCACCCACGATCCGAACTGCGCCAGGTAGTTCTCCATCGCGGTTACGATCACCGCCCCCATCACCGGTCCGAACACCGTGCCCAGGCCGCCGACCAGCGTGGTCAGCACCACCTCGCCCGAGGTCGAGTAGTGCACGTCGGTCAGCGTCGCGATGCCGAACACGATCGCCTTGGTGCCGCCCGCCACGCCGGCCAGCATGCAGGACAGGATGAAGGCGATCAGCTTGTAGTCGTCGGTCCGGTAGCCCAACGAGGTCGCGCGCGGCTCATTCTCGCGGATCGCCTTCAGCACCTGGCCGAACGGCGAGTGGATGATGCGGTGGATCAGCAGGAAGCCCGCGATGAACACCGCCGCGACCACCCAGTACATCGTCATGTCGTCGTTCAGGCTGATGATGCCGAACAGATACCCGCGCGGCACCTGCTGGATGCCATCCTCGCCGCCGGTGAACGGCGCCTCGAGGCAGAAGAAGTAGACCATCTGCGCCAGCGCCAGGGTGATCATTGCGAAGTAGATGCCCGAGCGGCGGATCGCCAGATAGCCCAGGCACAACCCGAGCACCGCGCCGGTCGCACCGCCCAGGGCGATCGCGATCACCGCGTCCACATGCCAGAACTTGATCGTCCAGGCGGCGACGTAGCTGCCCATGCCGAAGAACGCCGCCTGGCCGAACGACAGCAGCCCGACATAGCCGATCATCAGGTTGAACGCGCAGGCGAACAACGCCGCACACAGCACCCGCATCAGGAACACCGGATACAGCACGTACGGACACACCACGATCAGTGCGAGCATGGCCAGGAAGACATATCCTTGAGCTCGCGAGAATCCGAAAAACCAGGACTCACGTGCCGCATCTGATTTCGCGTCAGTTGGGATTTCGTAGTTTGTGCTTGTGAGCGCCAACACGCCCCCGATAACCATGAGCACTACGGGGGCCATTGTAAGAGCGTTAAACCCCAGAAGTCCCAATACGCAAAGCGAGCTGAGCAGCAGCAACAAGCCACCCGCGAGGGGCTGAGCCAGGACAATCGCCCCACCCACGATGCCAATGATGGGGACAACTATGCTAACTGCCTTGAGGGCGCTGCCTCCGTTCCCGCCACCGATCGAGACGATGCTACCCAGCAGATAGCCGTACGTCCCGAGACCCAAGGCGGCGATACCGCCGAGGATACCGGTGATCATGGCCCCAATCTTCATCGGTAGGGTTCCCGGCAGTTGGATCTCGCTATCCATCTCCTTAGGCCCTTTTTCCGAAGAGGCCGTGCGGCAGTGTGAGCAGCACAATCACCATCACCAGGAACACCACCGTCGCCGAGGCCTCCGGATAGAACACCTTGGTCAGCCCCTCGACCACGCCGAGCGCGAAGCCGGTGACGATCGAGCCGAGGATCGAGCCCATGCCGCCGATCACCACCACCGCGAACACGGTGTTGATAAAGTTGTCGCCCATGTTGGGGTTTACCGAGTAGATCGGCGCCGCCAGCACGCCGGCGAAGGCGGCCAGCGCGACGCCGCCGCCGTAGGTCACCGTGATCAGCCGCGGCACGTCGACGCCGAACGCCTGCACCAGCGGTGCATTTTCCGTCGCCGCGCGCAGCGTGGCGCCGAGCGAGGTCTTCTCGATCAACCCCCAAGTGCCAAGGCATACCACCAGCGCCGCCAGCACCACCCAACCTCGGTAATTCGGCAGGAACATGAAGCCGAGATCGGTGGCACCCTGCAGCACGTCGGGAATGCGATACGGCAGGCCGGAGCTGCCGTAATAGTTACGGAACAATCCCTGGATCACCAGCGCCAGGCCGAACGTCAGCAGCAGGCCGTACAGGTGATCCAGCTTGTACAGCCGGCTGATCACCAACCGCTCCAGCACGATGCCGAAGATGCCGACGAGCAGCGGCGCCAGGATCAGTGCCGGGAAGTAGCCGATGCCGAAATAATTCAGCAGCATCCAGGCGGCGAAGGCGCCCATCATGAACAGCGCGCCGTGCGCGAAGTTGATGATGTTCAGCATCCCGAAGATCACCGCGAGGCCGAGCGACAGCATCGCGTAGAAGGCGCCGTTGATCAGGCCGAGCAGAAGCTGGCCGAACAGCAGCGGGCCGGGAATGCCGAAGATCATGATCATGACGGGAAGCTCGCCTTCACCTGTCTGGGTGTCCCGTCAATCAGACCTTCTTGACGAACGCGCAATGCCCGTCGGCCAGAGGACGAGCCGCTTCGTCGGGCGGCGTGGTCACGACCAGCTTGAAGTAGTCCCACGGGCCCTTGCTCTCGGCCGGAGATTTGACCTCGAACAGATAGGCCGGAACCAGGTTGCGGCCGTCCTCGCGGATCGTGGTCTTGCCGAAGCACTCGTCCTCGACCGGCATCTTCTTCATGCGGTTGACCGTGGCGACGCCGTCCTTCTTCGCCTCGGCCGCACCCATGTCATGCGCGGTCTTCAGGTAGTGCAGCGTCGCCGAATAGCAGCCGGCATGGATCATGTTCGGCCAGTTGTTCGGCGTCTTCGGCTTCACCCGGTTGGTGAAGGCGCGTGTGCCGTCGTTCATGTCCCAGTAGAAGCTCTCGGTCAGGTTCAGCCCCTTGGCGGTGGCCAGGCCCAACGCATGCACGTCGGTGATGAACATCAGCATCGCGGCCAGCTTCATCGACTTGTTCACGCCGAATTCGTTCGCCTGCTTGATCGAGTTCACCGTGTCGGCCCCGGCGTTGCACAGGCCCAGCACCTTGGCGCGGCTGGACTGCGCCTGCACCAGGAACGAGGAGAAATCGGTCGTCCCCGGGAACGGATAGGCCTGCGACCCGAGCACCTTGCCGCCCGCCGCCTTCACCATGTCGGTGGTGTCCGACTGCAACTGATGGCCGAAGGCGTAGTCGGCGGTGATGAAGTACCAACTGTCGCCGCCGGCCTTGACCATTGCGCCGCCGGTGGATTTCGCCAACATGTAGGTGTCGTAGACCCAGGTGATGAAGTTGGGCGAGCACGCCTCGCCGGTCAGCGCCGCGCTCGCCGGGCCGACGCCAAGGAAGATCTTGTTCTTCTCGCGCGTCACACCCTGCACGGCGAGCGCCACCGATGAGGTGGGCACGTCGAGGATCACGTCCACGCCGTCGCGGTCGTACCATTCGCGCGAAATCGAGACCGCGAGGTCCGGCTTGTTCTGGTGGTCGGCGGTGATGACCTCGACGGTGAGGCCTTTGGCGGCGGCGCCGAAATCCTCGACCGCCTGCTTGGCGCAGATCACCGACGTGGGACCGCCGGTGTTCATGTACGGGCCGGACTGGTCGTTCAGCACGCCGATCTTGAGCACCGGCGATTGGGCACGGGCGCGCGCCAGCGGCAATGTCGTTGCGGCAGCGGCCGTGGTGAGCAGGGTGCGGCGGGAGATGGTCATGTGTGTAGCCTCATCATTGTGCAGCATCATCGTGCAATCGGGGCCGCCGGTATGCCGACAGCGTTCAGGTATTGGTCCGTCCCCGTAGACGCCGAAATATCAGACGCCGAGATACTCGTGCAGCTTTCCCATGTTCGCTTCCAGCGCATGGTTCGGGATCATGTCGATCACCCGTCCATGCTCCACCACGTAGTGCCGGTCGGCCACCGTCGCGGCGAACCGGAAATTCTGTTCCACCAGCAGCACGGTGAAGCCGCGATTCTTGATTTCCCGAATCGTGCGGCCGATCTGCTGCACGATCACCGGCGCCAGGCCCTCGGTCGGTTCGTCCAGCAGCAGCAGCTTGGCCCCGGTGCGCAGGATGCGCGCGATCGCCAGCATCTGCTGCTCGCCGCCCGACAGCCGCGTGCCGTGCGAGGTGCCGGCGCGTTCCTTCAGGTTGGGAAACAACGCGAAGATCGTGTCGATGTCGAGCCCGCCGGGGGCGACCACCGGAGGCAGCAGCAGGTTCTCCATCACGTTGAGCGAGCCGAAGATGCCGCGCTCCTCCGGACAGAAGGCGATGCCGGCGCGGGCGATCTGGTTCGGCATCAGCGCGATGGTCTCGGCGCCGCGGAAGCAGATGCTGCCCTCGCGCTTGGGCACCAGGCCCATGACGGACTTCATCGTCGTGGTCTTGCCGGCGCCGTTGCGGCCGAGCAGGGTCACCACCTCGCCCTCGCGCACCTCGAAATCGACGCCGTGCAGGATGTGGCTTTCGCCATACCAGGCGTTCAGGCCCCTGACTTCAAGCATGGGGGACCTCAAGCATGGGGATCTCAAGCATGGGGCACTTCAAGCATAGGGGACTTCAAGCATAGGACATCTCAAGCATTGGGGACCTCAAGCATCGCTCGATCCCAGATAGGCGGCGATCACCTCGGGGTTCTTCGAGACGGTGGCGTAGTCGCCCTCGGCCAGCACGCGCCCGCGGGTCAGCACGGTGATGATGTCGCACAGCCCTTCCACCACCGACAGGTTATGTTCCACCATCAGGATGGTGCGGCCCGCGCGCACCCGCCCGATCAGCTCGACGATGCGGTGCACGTCGTCATGCCCCATGCCGGCGGTCGGCTCGTCGAGCAGCATCATCTCCGGATCGAGCGCCAGCGTGGTGGCGATCTCCAGCGCCCGCTTGTGGCCGTAGGGCAGCTCCACGACCACGGTGTTGACGAATGCCGACAGCCCGACATCGAACAGCAGCTCGTGCGCGCGGTTGTTGTAGACGGACAGCACCTGCTCCGACCGCCAGAAGTCGAAGCTGGCGCCGCGCGCGCGCTGCAGCGCCAGACGCACGTTCTCCAGCGCGGTCAGATGCGGAAACACCGCCGAGATCTGGAAGCTCCGCGCGAGGCCAAGCCGCGCCACCTGGGCCGGCTTCAGTCTGGTGATGTCGCGGCCCTTGAAATGGATCGTGCCGCGCGTCGGCGCCAGGAATTTGGTGAGCATGTTGAAGCACGTGGTCTTGCCCGCCCCGTTCGGTCCGATCAGGGCGTGGATCGAGCCCGTACGCACCTTGAGCGCGACGTCGTCCACCGCGACGAAGCCTCCGAACTCCCGGGTCAGCCCTGCAGTCTCCAGGATGGTGTCACTCACCTCCGGACACCTCCCTGTGTTGATGTCTATGCGTCGGTCATTTGCATATCGGCGACCCGTGCACAAGCCGGGCGGGTGAACGGAGGAAGGTCAGTGCTCCGCCCTGAAACCCGCCAGGGGGCTTTGCCCCCTGGACCCCCACCAGAGGCCGCTGCCCTTGGCGGGGATCCAAGGGGCAGCGCCCCTTGGTGGGGTCCAGGGGCGAAGCCCTGGCCTTCCTTCGTTCACGCGACTGGCGTGCGCCGGGCCGGCGATTGCGAACCGGGACGAACATCGCTAGGCCGCGACCCCATGTTGTGCGCACGCGCCTGGGGGCTGCTCCTGCTGCTCGCTTCCTGCACCCCGGCCGCGGAACCGCCCGCGCCGGCGGTCGAGACCCCTTCCGGCTGGCAGGCCGAGACCGGCGACGGTCCAACCTGGCCCGATGCGGCATGGTGGCAGGGCTTCCGCTCGCCCGTGCTGGACCGGTTGATCGCGGCGGCGCGGGCCGACAACTTCGACATCGCCGCGGCGATCGCGCGCGTGCACCAAGCCGACGCGCAGGTGCGGATCGCGGGCGCGGCGCTGCTGCCCACCCTGGACGCCACCGCAAACGCGGGCTGGCAGCAGGCGGGCGTGACCCGCGGGGTCGCCGGGAGCTCCACCCGCTCGATCCAGATACATAGCTACAGCCTGGGGTTGAACGCCGCCTACCAGGTTGATTTCTGGGGCAAGAACCGGGCGGCGCAGCAATCCGCCATCGCCTCCGCGGTGTTCAGTCGCTGGGACCAGGAGGTGGTGGCGCTGACGGTGGTGACCAATGTTGCCACCACGTGGTTCACCGCGCTGGCCTTTGCCGACCGGATCGCCATCGCCGAGCGCAACCTGCGGGACGCAAGCCAGACGCTGGCGGTGATCCAGGGGCGGCTGGACGTCGGCACCGCGACGGCGCTGGACCTGGCGCAGCAGCAGGCGCTGGTGGACGGCGTGCGCGCGTCGATCCCTCCGTTGCGCAACCAGCTACAACAGGCGCTGCTCGGCCTGGGCATCCTGATCGGCCGGCCACCCGAGGCGGTCGTTGAGGTCGTTCCAGAGGTCGTTCCCGGGGTCGTTCCCGGGGTCGTCCCCGGGGAGGCTCCCGGGGGGGTGCCCGGGCCAACCGGACCGCAGCCCGGCACGCTGACCGACCTGGCGTTGCCCACCGTCGCGCCGGGCCTGCCGTCGGCGCTGCTGCAACGCCGGCCGGACGTGGCCGAGGCCGAGGCGCAGTTGGTCGCCGCGCATTTCAGCGTGCAGGTGGCCCGCGCGGCGTTCTTCCCGACGATCCAGCTTACGGCCTCGGGTGGCCTCGCCAACGCGGCGCTGAACACGCTGTTCACCCCGGGCGGAACGATCGCCGCGCTCGCCGCCGGGCTGACGCAGCCGATCTTCGATGCCGGGACGCTGCACGGGCAGTTGGAGCAGACGAGGGGGCGCTACGACGAGCTGCTGGCCGACTACCGCAAGGCGGTGATCCAGGCGTTCACCGATGTGGAGACCGCGTTGACCGCCTGGCGCTACACAACGGAGCAGGAGGCGTTGCAGCGCGCGGCGGTGGCCTCGGCGCAGCGGTCGGCGGACATCGCGCGCGCGCAGATGGCGGCGGGGACGGTGGACGTGACCACGGTGCTGACGGCCGAGACGACACTGTTCACCGATCTGGACACGCTGGCGCAGGTGCGGCTGGCGCGGTTCCAGGCGTTGCTGAGCGTCTACAAGGCGCTGGGCGGGGGGTGGCGGCAGCCGGATGGTGCGGTGACGGACCAGTTTCCCGGCCTGTCGCCGGGGCAGATCGAGGGTGGTGTGGCGTTGCCGGTTGGCGGGACTATGCGGTGATGGATCGCCTGGGTGCCCCGTGATCGCGTCCATCCGCTGCCTGATCGCGCACGCCCGCTGCGCCGGACTATTGACCCCACCTGCGGGACCGCCCTGGCGACATCGTTCCCGGCGGACATCGTTCCGTGAAAACATTGGTCCTCGGGGTCTCGCCGCATGGTGCAACGTTGCTACACTGTTCCCATGCAAACCATCTACCACACCCTGATCCCCGCGCTCTGGCTGCTGTGGCTTGCCGGCTGGATCGGCGCCGCTTTGCGCACCAAGCGCGTGGTCCGCGCGGAGAGCATCGCGTCGCGCCTCTCGCACCTGATCCCGCTCGGCCTCGGCATCGCCTTGCTCATGTCGCCGCGCTTCGCCGGCACCTGGCTGGCGACGCGGCTCTATTCGCAGACCGTATGGACCTTCTGGTGCGGCACCGCGGTGGTCGCCCTGGGCCTGGGTTTCGCGGTCTGGGCACGCGTGCACCTCGCCGGCAACTGGAGCGGCACGGTCACCCTGAAGCAGGACCACAGCCTGACCCGCAGCGGGCCGTACCGCCTGGCGCGGCACCCGATCTACACCGGCATCCTGCTCGCCATCCTGGGCAGCACCGTGGCGGAGGCGGAATGGCGCGGCTACGTCGGGTTGGTACTGATCACGCTGTCCTTCCTGCGAAAGATCGCCATCGAGGAGCGCTTTCTCACCGCCCAGTTCGGCGACGCCTACGCACGCTACCGCGCCGAGGTCCCGGCGCTGATCCCGTGGCTCTGATCCTCGACACCTGATCGCCATGCCGGCGAAGGCCGGTAGCTTCCACCACCTGCCCTCGTGGTGAAGTCCGACCACGGTGCGGCAACGGCGCCTCGCTACAATGGCTTCAGTGGCGGTTCCACGCCGACAGGCAACGGCACGCGATCGACATTCAGCACCATCGACACCAAACTATAGTAGCCGATTGCGCCGACCAGATCCATCACACCCCGCTCGCCGAAGCGGTCCTTCACACCGGCGTAACCGGCGTCCGAGACCTGCCCGGTGCCGAGCAGCTCGTGGGAAAAATCGTAGACCGCGGCCTCATCGTCCGACAGTTTCGCGGGTCGCTTTCCGGTGGCGATGGCGTCGACGATCGCCGCGTCCAGCCCGGCCTCCAGCGCCAGGCGGCGATGCGCGTAGAACTCGTACTGCGCGGTCCATTTGCGCCCGGCCATGCAGATCGCCATCTCGTTCAGCGCCGCCGGCAACGCGCTCTTGAAGCGCACATAGGCGCCGACGCGCTGCACCAGGTCGCAGAGTTCCGGGCTGCGCAGCAACGCGTTGAACGGCCCGCGCAGACCGGCGCCGCGTGGGCCCGACTGGATCGCCTCGGCCACCGCGCGCTGCTCCGGCGTCATCGTCTCCGGTGGCAGCGCCTTGAAGCGTTGCTCGCTCATGTGTGGCGTCCCCCTGTTGGATCACGGCATCGCGGCGGTGATGCCGCCGTCGACGATGATTTCGGTGCCGGTGATGTAGCGCGCCTCGTCCGACGCCAGGAACAGCACCGCGTGCGCGATGTCCCAGGCGTCGCCCATGCGGCCCATCGGCACCACGGCGTTGCGCGCGGCGAGCAGCGCCGCCACGTCGTTGCCGGCGACGGTCTTCGCCAGCCGCGTCTCGACCAGCGGCGTGTGCATCAGCCCGGGCACCACGGTGTTCACCCGCACGCCCTTCTTGGCATAGGCGCCGGCGGTGGAGCGCGAGAGCTGGATCACCCCGGCCTTGCTGGCGGCGTAGGCGACATGCACCCGCCCGGAGGAGAAATCGTTGCGCAGCCCGGCGACCGAGGACAGGTTGACGATCGCGCCCTTGCCCTGCGCGACCATGATCGGCAGCACGTATTTGCAGCCGAGGAACGCGGTCTTCAGGTTGAAGTCGATCTGCCGGTCCCAGACCTCCTCGGTCATCGAGACGGGATCGCCGGGGGCAGAACCACCGACATTGTTCACCAGCACGTCGACGCGCTTGAAGCGGTCGATGCAGGCCTGCACCATCTCGGCGACCTCGGCCGCCACCGTCATGTCGGCACGGTGCACCGCGCAGGTACCGCCCTCGCCCTCGATGATGCCGCGCGTCTCGTTCACCGCGTCCATGTTGATGTCGACCAGGAACACGCTGGCGCCCTGCCGCGCCAGCAGGGTCGCGGTGGCCTTGCCGTTGCCCCAGCCGGGCCCGACCGAGCCCGCTCCCGTCACGATCGCCACCTTGCCTGCCATGCTGAGCACGTGGGTTTCCTCTCTTGCCGACTGTGGTGGAGCTTATGTCGAAGCCCAATAATGGTAACACCCAAGCACCCCCACTGTGAGTTCGAGCGGCGACAGTGGGGGTGGCTCGCGAGCCGGTTTTATCCGGACAAGGCGAGGATGAGTGAAGCCGGCGTGGTTGACAGTGTCTTGAGAAGGTTCCAGCCGCGTTTCCGGGCGGTTGATAGGACCGAGCGGAGTGTGGCGAATGTTTCGGCGCCAGCCTGGGTGCGAAAGCCACCGGATATTTTCATCTTCACTTTCATCATGCGGATGTCCTGCTCGGCCTGATTGTTGGTGAAGGGAACGGCGAAGTCGAACAGGAACCGCAACACCTCGGTCTTGAAGTCACGCAGGCGGACCAGCAGATTGTGCCCGGGACGCTTGGCGGAGCGGCCGCGCGCTCCGGGGCGCCGCCCCAGCGCGGGCTGCTGTTCATGGAACGCAAGCCCACGCAGGACGATCGCGTCGTAGACCGTCACGATGCGTCGCGAGATGCGCTCGGCCACCGCACTCTGGCCTTGCTCCACGGCCTGCCGGACGGCACGGGCGGGTCACCAGCAGCCGCGACATCTTGGTCGCCCACGGCTCTTTCTCGATGTCCATCAGCGCTTTCAACTCACGCAGATGATGCGCGTTGCACAGCGCGTGTCCGACACCCTTCAGGGTGAAATACGGCTTGAAATGATCATGCACGATGACCCCGCCTTGCAGCGTCGTCCAAAGCGCGCCGCGCTTTTCCGACACCCGGTAATGCGTCAACGCGGCTGTCGAGGCACTATGCAGCCACTGGGCAGCCACTGGGTTTTGCCGCTGATGCGGAACCCCGTTTCATCCAGATTGCGCACCGGCGCCTGGACAACCAAGGCGGCGATATGCGCCGCGACCGGCGTCAGTTCTTCGGCTTTCTTCTCGCCCCATGCGACAACGCTGGCCGGACACAGACGCCCGGCGCCAAACAGGTCTTGCATGACGTCGCCGACACGATCCTCGGGAATCAGTTGCTGCGCGTTCAGATAGACCGCCGCCGCCCTGATGCGGGACCCGTACTGAACATACGCGGTCACCTCCGGCGGGAACGCCGCCTTCGTCACGCCGCGGCAACAGGCGCAGGTATAGATGTGGGCGTGATGCTCGGTCACCTCCAGCCGAGGCTCCGGCATATCGAACACCTGCCGCTTCTCCACCCCCGTCGCCATCCAAGCTGTCAGCGCCGCCTGGCAATGCTCGCAACTCGTCACTTCGTGGCGTTCGATCTTGTCCGGCTTGGCGACCGGGCGCAGCGTGTCACCCTGATGCCCGGGCTGCCCGCCACTCTTCTTGCCTGAAACGCCGCGCAGGCTGCCGGCGATCCGTGGCTTCTTGCCTAACCCGTCACTCGACGGCGGCTTGCTGCTGTTGGAACTGTTCTTGCCCAACTGACGCCGGAGATCGGTGACTTCCTGCTTCAGCGCGGCATTCTCCGCCCGCAACCCAGCAAGTTCTCGCTGAAGCCCTTCGATCAATGCCCATACGTCGGAAGACAGTTCCATCCCAACGTTGACTCATGGGCCGGCTCCGAACGCAATTGGCATCGACGGCTGACGAGAAAATAGGAATCCGCTGTTGCCAATCGGACTCACCCGAGGGGTGCTTGGGAGTTACCAATAATGAACAAATCGGCCACGGATGTGCAGCGTGATATTCTCTCGGGCGGGGTTATAGCGTACGGGCCATATCGCAGGCTTGCCTTCTTGCCGTGCTGCGGCACGTCCAGACCCACGCGCCCGACCCCATGTGATCACCCTGGCTGCCATGAGGATCGCATAGCTTGTCCGCATCTCTGTGATCGCCGCATTGCAACTCACCCTCGGCCAAAACACGCCGCCATCAACGAGGCCATGCCCGAATTGC
The DNA here is from genome assembly GCA_003151425.1 of Acetobacteraceae bacterium. Taxonomy (GTDB): domain Bacteria; phylum Pseudomonadota; class Alphaproteobacteria; order Acetobacterales; family Acetobacteraceae; genus Palsa-883. The sequence continues at coordinate 5,516 of PLXO01000195.1, read as the reverse complement.
CAGGAAGCCGCCGTCGATTGGCAGCATCACCCCGGTTACCCATCGCGCCTCATCGCTCGCCAGATAGACGGCCGCATGGGCGACATCCCACGCGGTCCCCTCGGTCTGCAAGGGCACCGCTTTGCGGCGGCGCTCGCGGGCTTCCTCGCCGAGATGCGCGACCATCGGCGTGGCAACAGTTCCAACGATCAGGCAATTGGCGCGAATGCCCTCGGCGGCGTAATCGGCGGCAATGGACAGGGTCAAACCCTGGAGACCCGCCTTCGTCGCGGTATACGCCACCGCGCCCCCCGCGCCGAAGAGGCCAACCATACCGGCGCCGGAGGACACGTTGATGATTGAACCACCGCCGCCCGAGCGCATCCTCGGGAGGCAGAACCGGCAGCACAACAGGGCGGATGTCAGGTTGGTCTGGAAAACGCGGTTCCAGTCGGCGAGATCGATCGTCTCCGGTGTACCGGGGCTGCCGATGCCGACGTTATTGTGCAGTATATCGAGGCGGCCGTAACGCTCGATGGCGAAACCCGCCATGGCCTCTGCCGCCTCCGGCTGCGTGACGTCTGCCCCGAAAGCCGCCGCCTCCCCGCCCTCGGACCGAATTCGATCTTCGAGCGACCTTGCCCGTTCCGCGTTTCGGTTGACCAGAACAACGTTGGCACCCTCGCGGGCGAACAGAATGGCGGTGGCGGCACCATTTCCAACGCCCTCGGCCCGAGACGCGGCGCCGGTGACGATAGCGACCTTGCCTGTCAGACGTCCCATGAAATGCACTCCTGCCGGGATTGCTGGTGACACTGTACACCCGGATTGGAATTATGCAGCCGGTCCAGAGTGCCACCCTGAAGCGGTAATTGTTGGAGGTCGACTTGGGTCGAAGCCCGGGTTTGGGAAAGGTTCGCCGGGCGATGCCGGTGTGACGGGGCCGACGGGTGGGCGGGTGTCCCGCATTGGGCCGCCGGGTTGGGGCGCGGCGCGGGCTTGCGTATAGTGGTCCGGCCTCATCTGGCTGGAGAACCTGGCGGTATGAACAAGCTGATCGGAACCGCGCTTGGCGCGGTCCTGGCGCTGTCTGGCACGGCGGCGAGCGCGCAGACGCTGAATGTCGGGGTCAGTGCGCCGGTCACCAGCATCGATCCGCACTACCACAACCTGGCGCCGAACATTGCGCTGTCGTCGCAGATCTTCGACCCGCTGGTGGAGATGGATGCGAACGCCTGCCTGGTTCCCGGCCTGGCGCTGTCGTGGAAGCTGGTCGCGCCCGACACCTGGGAGTTCAAGCTGCGCGAGACGAATTTCCAGGATGGCACGCCGTTCACCTCCGCCGACGTGCTGTTCACGCTGGCGCGCGTGCCCCAGGTGCCGAACAGCCCCAGCTCCTTCGCGGTCTACACCAAGCCGGTGGTAGCGGCGGTGGCGGTCGATGCGCATACGGTGCGAATGAGCACCAATGGGGTGTTCCCGCTGCTGCCGACCTACATGACCTTGGTCTACATCGTCAGCAGCAAGGCGGCCGACGGGGCCAGCACCGACGATTTCAACACCGGCAAGGCGGCGACCGGCACCGGACCGTTCCGCTTGCTTTCCTACAAGCCGGGCGATCGGGTGACGCTGGCGCGCAATGACACCTACTGGGGGCCGAAGCCGGCCTGGCAGGACGTCATCTGGCGGATGATCCCGAACGACGCCGCGCGCACCGCGGCGCTGCTCGCCGGCGATGTCGACTTCATTGATTTCGTGCCGACCGAGGCGTTGGCCGACCTGCGCGGCAACAAGAAGGTCAGGCTGTGGGAGCGACTGAGCCTGCGGCTGGTCTTTCTCGGCCTCGACCAGTCGCGCGATGGGTCGAGCCCCTTCGTGCATGGCCCGAACGGCGAGACGCTGAGCAAGAACCCGCTGAAGGATCAGCGCGTGCGCGAGGCGCTGTCGATCGCCATCAACCGCTCGGCGATCGACGACCGCATCATGGAGGGTGCGGCGGTGCCGGCCGGCCAGTTCCTGCCTCCGGGCACGTACAGCTACGTGCCGGATCTCGGCCCGCCGCGCTATGATCCGGGGCGGGCAAAGACGCTGCTCGCCGCGGCCGGCTATCCGAACGGGCTGCGCATTACGTTGCATGGTCCGAACGACCGCTACGTGAACGACGCGAAGATCATCCAGGCGGTCGGCCAGATGTGGGAACGGATCGGCGTGCACACCGAGGTGGATGCGCTGCCCTGGAGCAGCTATGTCGGGCGCGCCAACAAGCAGGATTTTTCCGCCTTCCTGTTCGGCTGGGGCACCGGCACGGCAGAGGCGTCCGACCCGCTGATCGCGCAGATCGCCACCTGGGACCCGGCCAAGGGATGGGGCGCGTCGAACCGCGGGCGCTACGCCAACCCGGCCATCGACAAGTTGATCGCGCAGGCGCTGGGCACCGCCGACGACGCGGCGCGCGAGAAGGTCCTGATCCAGGCGGAGAAGATGGCGTTCGATGACGTCGCGATCATTCCGCTCCATATCCAAAAGAACATCTGGGCGACCAGCGCGAAACTGACCTATGTTCCGAGCGTGGGCGAAACGCCTCGCCTGATCGATGTGAAACCAGCACAATAGGATCAACGAGATGCAGAACACCGAGGAAATCTGGCGCCTGGTCGACGCCAAGAAGCAAGATTTCGAGGCGCTGTCCGACCGCGTCTGGGGCATGCCGGAGATCGCCTACACCGAGCGTCGCTCCTGCGCCGAGCACACCGCGATGCTGGAGCAGCAGGGTTTTCGCGTGACGCGCAACGTCGCCGGTATCCCGACCGCCGTGGTGGGCGAGTCGGGCGAAGACGGGCCGGTGATCGCCATCCTGGGCGAATATGACGCGCTGCCGGGCCTGTCCAACGAGGCCGGCGTGGCGGAGCATCGCCCGCTGCCGGGGGCGGGGCATGGGCATGGGTGCGGGCACAATTTGCTGGGCTCGGCCTCGCTGCTCGCCGCGACCGCGGTGAAGGATTATCTCGCGGCGCACGGCGTCAAGGGGCGCGTGCGCTACTACGGCTGCCCGGCCGAGGAGGGCGGCGCGGCCAAGGGCTTCATGGTGCGCGACGGCGCGTTCGACGACGTGGACATCGCCATCACCTGGCACCCGGCGGCGTTCTGCCGCGTCGATGACGCCATGTCGCTGGCCAACACGCGGATCGATTTCAGCTTCACCGGCCGCGCCAGCCATGCCGCCGCGGCGCCGCATCTGGGGCGCAGCGCACTGGATGCGGTGGAACTGATGAACGTCGGCGTCAACTACATGCGCGAGCACATGCCCTCCGACGCGCGCGTGCACTACGCCTTGCTGGACGCCGGCGGCATCGCGCCCAACGTGGTGCAGGCGCACGCCAAGGTGCGCTACCTGATCCGTGCGCGCGATCTGCCGGAACTGAACCGACTGATCCTGCGGGTGCGCAAGATCGCCGACGGGGCGGCGCTGATGACCGAGACCTCGGTCGCGGCGAAGGTGGTCAGCGCGGTGTCCAACCTGCTGGGCAACACGCCGCTGGAAAAGGCGATGTACGCGAACATGGAACGTCTCGGACCGCCGCCGTTCGATGATGCGGACCGGGCGTTCGCGGCGAAGATCCAGGCGACGCTGAGCGAGGAGGATATCGAGACCTCGTGGCGGCGCGTCGGCCTGCCGGTGCAGTCGGCCACCACACTGTGCGACGCGATCGTGCCGCTCGATGCCAAGGGCGCGCCGATGATGGGCTCGACCGACGTGGGCGACGTGAGCTGGGCGGTGCCGACCGTGCAGGCGCGCGGTGCGACCTATGCGATCGGCACGCCGGGCCATTCCTGGCAGTTGACCGCGCAGGGCATGACGCCGGCGGCGCACAAGGGGATGGTGCACGTCGCGAAGGTGATGGCCGGCACCGCGTTGGAGGCGATCCGCGACGAAACGTTGGTGGCGCGTGCCAAGGCGGATCACCAGGCGCGGCTGGCGCGTATCCCGTATGTCTGCCCGATCCCGGACGACGTGCAGCCGCCGATCGGGATGTCCGAGGCGGCGGACTGAGGGGCGAAGCAAGGCCGAGGGGGAGCCTCGGCTTTCGTCTGACGGGGTTTCTCGTCGCGTTATGCCAGCGGCCGAAAGGATTGACGTCGCGCGGGAGCCGACCATTCCGACCGTCATGGGCCGCCTGAGCAGGCCATGACGGTTGGAACGGTCGGCCCGCAGGCAAACGGGACAGCGCCTATCTCTGCTGCTGCGACATCCGCAGCCTGCCGACCAGCCGCCCCGCTCTTCGCCGGACCATCATCAACCCGAGCAATCCAGCCGCCAGCAGCGTTACCGTCGACGGTTCCGGTATTGCCGCGGTGGTCGGCGGACTGGGAGAGCCGGCGATCGGCAGGCCGGAAGAGCCGGCGGTCAACAAGCTCTGGCTTGCGTAAGATTGCCCATTGGGAGCGAATGAATCCAACAGAACGCCGGTAGTCGAGCTCAGGGACGGCGCGATTCCCTGCAGCAACGTCACCTTCGCTGCCAGAGCCGCGTCCGACCCGGCATAATGCGAGCCATACTCAACATCCCACATTGCCACCTGCACGGCCGCCGAGATTAGATTCGACGGGGCAGCCTGCATCAGTTGGTTTCCGTACAGCACAAGCCCGGCCAGTTCCTGCGCCTCCGCTGCGCTGATCGGGTGCGAGGTGGCAGGTGTCGTGCCCAGGTGGTCATCCGTCAGTGCGGTCAACTGATAGACAATGCTGTCACCGCCGATGTAGATGTCATGGGTAAAATCAACACACCAAGCCACCACCGTGTAGAGCGCCGACGATTCGTATGAGCTGCCATCGTTGAGCGTCAGCACCTGCTGGCCGGCGTAGACGTTATTCTGTGTCCCAAGCGTTCCACCGGCGAGATCGACCATCTCGTAATAGGGCAGTGACATATAGGACGTGTAGACATTGGCGGCCGTAGCAGGCGTAGCAGGCGTGGCCAATCCTACGATTCCCGTCATCGCCGCAAGCGCGACCCGCCACCATCCGTTCATTGCCCGAAACTCCGCAAAACGCGCGCCGATTCCTGCCCTCCTGAAAAGGCAAAGCCGCCGTTTTTGACGGTTGAACGTCCACCCGCAGGAACGGGTATGGGACGAAAGATATACAATCTCTAGCCCATCTTATTCACCGCATAGCAGGGATTCGCTGACGGGCATGGTACAAACGTCTGGAATCGCATAGAGATTGGTTATCGAGGCCACTCTCAATGTCCGGACAGAATCTGCCATGCCCGCCACCGACGACGATACGCTTCTGCCGTTCTCTCTGCCAAGCATCTGCCAGAAGAAGATCACCGCCGCATTCGACGGCGGCCTGATCAGTTCCGATGGCGGCGTCTTGCTTTTGGCAGGTGCCGACAAGAGACTTGGCCTGATCGACACATTGGCCGCGCTCATCCCCGACCATCGCGACCGCGCGCTGATCACCCATACGATGGCCGACATTCTGCGCGCCCGCGTCTTCGCCATCGCTGGAGCCTGCCCCTGCGAAGGCGCTAG
>PLXO01000343.1 GCA_003151425.1 Acetobacteraceae bacterium | reverse complement strand
CACAGGGTTCTCTGGACCGACATAGTCGTCCACACTCTCTGGCAAAAGCAGGGTTTGGGATCGGTCGTGACCGGGGATGTGAGACATGCCGGATTCTATCAAGTCTCACGCCGCGCCGGAATCCTTCCGCACAGGGTTTTCACACGGTCTGTAAGATATTTGTATCAAAGCTCGCCCACTGATGTGATTGGGATTTTCTGATGCAGATTTCTGATGCACAATGAAAGCATGATGTACGGCTATGCTCGCGTCTCGACCGACGCCCAGGACCTCACCAACCAGGTGGCCCAGCTCAAGGCCGCCGGGTGCGCGACAATCTTTCGCGAGAGGATCAGCGGCGCGACCGCCGAGTGGCCCCAGCTCAAGAAGCTGATGGCCAAGCTCGCCGCCGGCGACGTGGTGGTGATCCCCGCGGTTGACCGCCTCTCGCGCGATACGACCGATCTTCTTGTCATCGCCCGCGACATGCAGCGCGCCGGGGCCGGCCTGCGTTCGCTGGCGGAGCCCGTCCTCGATACGACGGGCGATTTCGCGGAGCTTGTGCTCGCCATGCTGGGGGTTGCCGCCAAGCTTGAACGCCGCCGCATCATCGAACGAACCGCGCGCGGCCGAACCGACGCCAAGGCCAAGGGCGTGAAGTTTGGCCGCAAGCCTAGCTTGACGCCGCATCAACAGAGTGAGGCGCGCAAGCGGGTCGACGCAGGAGAGCCGCAGCGCAGCATCGCACGCAGCTACAACGTCAGTCAGGCGACGATTTCGAGGTTGCCGCCGCTACAGACGACCCATGGCTGAAAACAGCTCCATAGGCCCACCGATCGCACCGAGGCCGCGTATCGCGGCAGTCTGCTCCGGCAGCGCGTAGTGCAGCCCGAGCCCTTTGAAACGCCAGCACAGCACCTCGAGGGCGGGCACGGCGGCGACAAGCCGACGTCGTCCGGCTTCGTCGGCGAGGGCGTGGCACGCGGCGAGGTCGGCGTCGGGGATGGTGGTGATAAATGTGGTGTCGTCGAGGTCGCGCGCCGGGACGTCTGACGGCCGTGGGGCGGCCGGCGCCACAGGGCCCTCCGGGAACCTGCCAGCCGCGAAGAGGTCGAGCTGGCGATCGGGTGGCTCAGCTTGTCCTCGCCACACTTCCGCATATTTGCGCCGGCGGGAGGTACCGCGCCGATCTGCAGCAGGTCGCCCTGTTGACCGACGCTCTCCTGCGGGATGACAGGATCGGCGCCGACAGGCATAGGCGAGCCGGTGAGGATGCGGTGCGCGCTGTTCGGGTGCAGACGCCCCGGGGCGTCGCCAGCCGCAGTGCGCCGAATCACCCCAGGTATGCACCCGCCATCAGGTCGGCACAGCACACGGCATAGCCGTCCATCGCGGATTGGACGAAGCCGCGAAGATCAAGGCACGCCTCGAAGGGCGCGGCGATCACGCGACCCACGCAAGCGGTCAAAGGCGTGTCTTCAACGCCCAGTTTCTCTGCGACCAGGCCGAGGACGCGGGCCAACGCGACATCGAACGGAATACCCTCCGCCGAGCGGCCGAATGCGGGGGTGATCGCGGTCATGATCGACGTCGGGCGATGCCAGCGACGACCGGTTCTGGAAAGGCGCGGGCCAGCATGGCCTCCAATGCGGCGACGCCCGGGCGCGGGGAGCCGGACATGCGGCCGAGAAGATCGAGCCAGACATCTTCCTCCGCGTAGTCAAGCATTTGGCGGACCGTGCTGGCCACGAATGCGCCGACGCCGACGCCTTCGGTCGTGGCATTCTGCCGGACGCGCTCCACGACGCCACGATCTCCGACGGCTGCCAGGGCCTCCTCGGCGGAAGCGGCGTCTGTCAGTGCGCGCAAGATGGTGCCCAACATGCTCGCCCCCTATTGCACCAGCGGCGAGGTGGCGGCTGGCAAATCGAACCCGGCGATTCGGGCCTGCCCCGCCACCAGCGCGATATACTGCGCGACCGCACGGCGCCATGTGCGTTCTTCCAGATACGCGGCTATCCGGGTCCGGACAGCGCCGAACGGTAAAGTCTCGCCTTCGATCCTTCGATCCAGGCGGAGAACGTGGATGCCGTAGCGCGTGCGCACCGGTGTTGGACAGATCTGGCCGGGCTGCATCGCGACCAGAAAGGTCTCGAACTCGGAGGTCGTCTCGCCCCGCACGACCTGTCCCAGCCGCCCACCCTCCGTCGCTGATGAGCAGTCGGACAGGCCCCGCGCCAGAGTTTCAAATCTGTCCGGGTGCTGCCGGAGCTCCGCGAGCACAGCGGCACCCTGGGCTTCGGCTTTGGCGTAGGCATCGGTATCGTCGCGTCTGGCCTTGAACCGAATGTGCGCCGGCTCGAACAGGTCCGGGCTGCGGAAGCGCGCTCGGTTGCTGTCGTAATAGCGGCGGCAAATCCCATCATCGGCCTTTGGCGTGATGACCTCGCGTTCCAGCAGCAACCGGATCAGGGATTCCTCATCCGTCTCCCGGGCACCGTCTTCGGTGCGCGGATCGGCCACGAGGTCAAGCGCACGCGCGCGTTGGAGCAGCAACTCCCGAATGATCAGCGCCTGGGTTGCTTGCTTCCACGCGACGGCGGGCGACTCGGCCTGGTGGTTCTGCACCTCCCTGGCGATGGTCGCGTGCGGAATGGCGACATCGTTGACCATGACCGGCTGCACGGCTCAATTCCCTGTGACGGATTGCGGAAACTTCGCACCGGCCGGATTTGCCGATCCGGCTCCTGTCACCAGATCGGCCACAATCAGCGACTGATCCCGGGACTGAATTCCGACGCTCTGCCGGCTGCGTACGACCTGAAAGCCGGTGCGGCCGAGATACCAGACCGGCGCACTCCACACATGCACCAGGCGGGTGAATGGAGAGACCAGGAAGACGGTGAAGCCCAGCAAAATATGCACCCGGTAGATCAACGGCGTGCCGACCAGCAGATCGGCCGCGCCAGGATGCAGCAGCACGATTCCCTTGATATACGCTACCAGCGTCACAAACAGCGCGCCGTCCATGTGCAGCGCCGAAACCGGCACGGTCAGCAGGCCAAGGGCAAGCTGCGCCCACAGCATCAGGATGACCGCGATATCCCATTGCCGGCTGGTGGCCCGTATGCGCGGGTCGGTCAATCGTCGATGGATCAGCAACGACAGGCCGGTGATCGCGGTCAGGCCGGCGAGGCCTCCCACCACCATGGCAAGCAGCTCATGCTGGGCCGGGCTGATCAGCCAATCCATCGCCCAGTCGGGCATCAGGAAGCCGGCGAAATGCCCTCCGATGACGATCAGGATGCCGACGTGAAATAGATTGGAGCCCCAGCGGAACTGCCGCTTCCGCAGCAGCTGACTCGACCCGCTACGCCAGGTGTGTTGCGCGGTGTCGAAGCGCACGAGGCTGCCAAGGGCGAACACGGTGACGCACACATACGGGTACCAGCCATAGAGGACACTGTTCAGGTAATCGCTCATCGTTCGATCCCCTCAAACGGCGGTGGCGTCGCGGGCGGCCGCGCGAAGCCGGGTCCGCAAGCGATCGGTTCCGCAACTGCCGATCTTTTCGCCAGGGCCGAAATGTACCGCCGCTTCCTCCCACGCCGCATCCAGCGCCGCGAGATCATCGGGATCTTCGACGTTGGTATCCGGCCCGTCGATCGCGGGGGCGTTTGCCAGCGTTGCGAGTGCCCGGAACACCGCCTCATAGGTGCTCTCGCGTGTGGCAAGCCGCTCCGCGAGAACCAGCAGAATGCCCGCCGGCTCTGCCAGCAGCGCCCGGGCCTCATTGCCCGGCAGCAATGAGACAAACTCCAGGAACAGGGGAAGGAAGTCCGGTAACTCGCCGGCGGTCGGTTCAAGGCCATGATTGCGATAGAGTTCGATCAGATCGGCCATGGCTTGCCCGCGATCACGGCTTTCGCCGCGCACATGCTCGAACAGATGCAGCGACAGCGTGCGGCTGCGATCGAACAGCGTGAAGTAACGCTCCTGCAGTTCGTAGATGTCACACTCGGCCAGCTCGGCCAGCAGATGATCGATGGCAGCGCGCTGCGTGCCGGCACACAGGCGATGCCGCGCGGCGCCTTGGTGGAGGTCGATCCCGAAAGCGATCCGCCTAGTTTGCGCATCCTCGCCGGCGTCGCATAAAAGGTTAGGAGTGTCCAGCTCGAATACGCCGTCGACAGTGTTGACCGACGGGGCGGAAGTGCGGCGGTCGCGCGGCGAGGTAACCAGCCCGAGACGGAACCACATCAGGCTTAAGGTCGTCTCTCAGCCACTCCAGCGACATATGCTCCTCGACGGAACCACATAGTTTTGCAACCGACCGTATCTGTGCCGGGCGGTTGCAGGCTCTGTCTCGGCGTTGGGTTGCACATCGAATGGGCAGGCAGCACTATGAGCCGAATCGCGCGCAGTGCGCTCCCGTGACAGGGCAAAGCAAAATATGCATGGAAACGACACGATAACGTCCGTCCTGATCATCGGTGCGGGCCCGATTGGACTAAGTCTGGCGCTTGAACTCGCCTGGCGCGGTGTTGACTGCACCATCATCGACCAGACCGACGGGTCGATTGACCTGCCACGGGGAGCGATGGTTTCGGTGCGGACCATGGAATTCTGTCGTCGCTGGGGTATCGCCGAGCGTGTCGCGCTGGCCGGCTTCCCACAGGACTACAAGCTGAACATGGTGTATTGTACCAGCCTGGCCGGGCATCTGCTGGAACGCGACGACTACCCCAGTCAGCGAGACAAGGAAACGCCCCTCAGCAGCACGGAAAAGCGGACATGGTGCCCGCAGTTGCTGTTCGACCCGCTGCTTGCCCGGGTGGTAGCCGAATATGACTGCGTCACCATGCGCTATCTCTGCAGGCTCGACAGCTTCGAACAAAGCGCGGACGAGGTCGTTGCGCACACCGTCGATGGTCGTACCGGTGAGCGGCAAACGATCCGTGCGCGCTACATGGTGGCCTGCGACGGTGCGGGTAGCTTCGTGCGCGAGACCGCCGGCATCAGGCAGAGCGGCCGTGTGCTGGGATACTCGATCAATATCTTCTTCTGCTCATCGGACCTGCTGCGGGCGCACGACAAAGGCGAGGCCGAACGCTATCTGTTCGTCAGCACGGAAGGGACATGGGGCAACATCACCGTCGTCGACGGGCGGGAAAGCTGGCGTCTGACGTTGATCGGCTCATCCGACAAGATGGATCTCTCGCAGTTCGATGCGGCGGCCCGGGTGCGACGCGCCATCGGCCGTAACGACGTGGCGTTTGACCTGATCGCGGTGAAGCCGTGGCGGCGCAGCGAGCTGATGGCCGATCGGTTCAGGGTGGGGCGCATTTTCCTTGCCGGTGACGCGGCCCATACCATGTCACCGACCGGCGGGTTTGGCATGAACACCGGCATCATCGACGCGGTCAACCTAGGCTGGAAGCTGCAGGCCATGCTGGACGGTTGGGGCGGCGAGGCGCTGCTGGACAGCTACGAGATCGAGCAGCGCCCGGTGGTGGAACGGAACGCGCTCGCCTCGACGCACAATTTCGATCTGTGGGTCGGCGTGAGGGAAATGTGCGCGCATGTGATGGACGACACGCCCGAGGGCGAGCGGGCCAGGCGCGCGGTCGGCACAAGGCTGAAAGAGAGTCTCAGGTCGGAGTGGGAGTGCCTCGGCGTGATGCTGGGCCATCGCTACGAAGCGTCGCCCATCTGTGTGCCGGACGGCACGCCGCCGCCGCCCGATCCGGTATCGGAATACATCCCGACGGCAAGGCCCGGCTCGCGCGCGCCACATGCCTGGCTGGCGGACGGACGCTCCACGCTTGACCTGTTCGGCCGCGGCTTCGTGCTGCTGCGTTTCGGCAAGGACCCGGCCGACGCCGGCAGTCTGATTGCGGCCGCCGGGGCACAATGCGTGCCGCTCGAGGTGGTGGATATCGATGATCCGCAGACCAACGCGCTATACGCAAGCCGGCTGGTTCTGGTGCGCCCGGACGGGCATGTGGCTTGGCGCGCGGACGACGCGCCGCAGGATGCGGATCGGCTGGTCCGGGTGGTGCGGGGTGCCGTCGCCTCCGCGGGCGACCCGGAACGCCGGCAGAGCCGCACCGAGATACCGATGGCGGCGGGTTAGCGGCGAGCCACCGCCACAACAAACGAATAGCAAGAGCGACCTGGGAGAAACACATGGACAACGAATTCCTGGCGGCCGAGCGCCCCGATGCGGTAACGGCTGTGACAACGCCGGCGCCGCATCGGTCATTCACGCTGGCCGCAGCGCCGGTCATCCCGCTCGGCTGGCGCTTGCGCCTGGGCGTTCTCCTGCCGTCGGTCAACACCGTGGCAGAGCCACAGTTGACGGCAATGCTGCCGCCGGGCGTGTCGCTGCACTTCACCCGCCTGAAACTTACCGGCAGTTCGGAACAGGAACTGCTGGGCATGACCGAACGCGTGGAGGAGGCAGCCGCGCTGCTCGCCGACGCCGAGCCGCAACGCATCCTGTTCCACTGCACAGCGGTCACCACGATGAATCCCGCCATCGTGCAGACGCTGCGTGAGCGCATCACGCGAGCGAGCGGCCTGCCTGCCATGATCACCTCCGAGGCGCTGCTGGCGGCGTTCCGTGCCCTCGGGGCGCGGCGGATCGTGATGATCACGCCCTACATCCGCGAGGTGAACGTGCGCGAGGCAGCATTTTTGCAGCATCACGGCCTGACGGTGCTGCGCGAGCACGGGCTGGGTCTGCCGGGCGGCAAGGAATTCGCGACGGTCGAGCCGTCCGAATGGTATCGGCTGGCCATGGCCCATCGAGACCCCACTGCCGACGCCTATTTCCTAAGCTGCGCGCAGACGCGTACCGCCGAGGTCATCGAGGTGCTGGAACATGATCTCGGCCGACCCGTGGTGACCAGCAACCAGGCCGCGCTCTGGCATTGCCTGCGGGAAAGCGGGCTGCACGACTGCGTGCCGGGCTTCGGCCGACTGCTGCGACAATGATCCCCTCGCGTATCGGCTCCGCGTGACACGGCAGGGCCGGATATGACTCAGGCGCTTCTTAGCGGGGTCCTGCTGGGCGGGATTTACGGCCTGTTCGCCGTCGGGTTCAGCCTGGTGTTTGGCGTGATGCGCATCGTCAATTTCGCCCACGGCGAGCTGGTGATGCTCGCCATGTACAGCGGGCTTACCGTGTACAATCTCACCGGCATCGACCCACTGCTGTCGCTGCCGCTGACCTGCCTGCTGATCGCCGGGCTTGGCGTGCTGCTCTATCTCGGTGCGTTCCGGCATTTTGTCGGACGGGCCAGCATGCAGCAGCTCCTGGTCGCCATCGCCATTTCCATGATCCTGCAGGTCGGCGCGCAACTTGCGTTCGGGCCGGATACGCGCGGCATGGCGCAGTCCTGGGGATCGCAGTATCTGCTGCTCGGAACGAACTTTTTTTCGTACGCGCAGATCGCCGCCTTCTTCATCGCCCTGTTCTGCGTCACGACGGTCGAGTTTATCTTGCGAAAGACCCGGTGGGGCCAGGACATCCGCGCGGTCGCCGACGATGCCGAGGCGGCGGAGCTGGTTGGACTTGATACGCACCGGATCAACACCGGCGCTTTTGCGCTGTCCTGCGCCATTGCCGCCGTGGCGGGAAGCGTCCTCATCACGTATTACCCGGTCAATCCCGAAACCGGTTTTACCTTGATGCCGATTACGCTCATTGCGACCGTGGTGGGCGGGTTGGGCAGCGTGGTCGGGGCCTTCCTCGGCGGCATCGCCTGCGGCGTGATCAGCCAGGTGGCCGGTGCGGTGGCTGGGCCGGCGCTGCAAGACGTGCCGCTGTACGTGCTCCTGCTGTTGTTCCTGGCGTTTCGCCCGCAAGGCCTGTTCGGCCGTCGTGTGGCGTTCTGACAGGACCAATGCATGGGCTCCGGCAATGACCTGGCGTCGGCTGCAACCCCCGCGAGCCGGCTGTCGCGCTGGCTGAGCCTGGACGCTGCCAGGCTGGCGGTCGGCGGCGTGCTGATCGCCGCGACTGCCAGCCTGCCATTCTGGCCCGGGGTCAACAGCTACTTCGTCGCCCTGGCGGTGCGGGCGCTGATCTTCATTGCCCTCGGGCAGGCATGGAACGTCATCGCCGGGCTCGGCGGCCAGCTCTCGCTGGGTAACGGGGTCTTCTTCGGCATCGGCGCTTACGGCACGGCGATACTGTTCACCCAGGTCGACATCACCCCCTGGATCGGCGCGCTGCTGAGCGTCGGTCTGGCGGCCCTCGCGGCGATCGTGATGGGCGCTGCCACGCTGCGCTTTCGCGGGGTGTATTTCGCGTTGGCGACGGTGGTGATTTCGCTCGGCTTCGAGCGGCTGACGCGGCACTTCGTGGATTTTACCGGCGGGGATGCCGGCTTCTCCGAGCCGTTTCTCGGAACCTCGCTCTGGGCCATGCAGTCGCGCGGCCCAACCCCGTTCCTCATGCTGTCGCTTGGCGTCGTGGTGGGATTCTATCTGCTCACGCGCGTTCTGCTTGTCAGCAGCTTCGGCTTGCAACTGCAGGCGGTGCGCGATGAGGAAGCCGCCGCCGCCTCGGGCGTGAACGTCTTCCACATCAAGATCATGGGCCTGGTGCTGAGCGCCGTCATGACCGCGCTGGTTGGCGCGATCTACGTGCAGTTCTATCTCGTCATTGATCCGACGGCGGCGTTCGGATTGATGCAGGAAATCCAGATCCAGCTCCCGGCGCTGATCGGCGGACTGGGCACCGGCGGTGGGCCGGTGATCGGTGGCGCCTTCATGATATTCGTCAGCGAACTGACGAACTGGCTTGCTTCCGGCCTGTCGGTGCACGGGCTCGACGTGCTCGCGTTCGGTGTGCTGCTGCTGGTCGTGGTGCTGCGGGCCCCGCACGGCGTGCTCGGCACTTTCACGCGCCGGCCACGCGCGAGCACAAACCAATGAGCCAGCCCGCGTTGCAGGTCCATGACGTAACGAAGACCTTCGGCGGTCTGACCGCGTTGCGGGACGTTTCCTTCAGCATCCCGGACGGGGCGATCGTCGGGCTGATCGGTCCCAATGGGGCCGGCAAGTCCACGTTGTTCGAGGTCGTCAGCGGCAACCTGCCGCCAAGCAAGGGACGTGTGCAGCTTTACGGCCAGGACATCACAACGCAACCCGCGCATGTCCGGCGACGCGCCGGGCTCTGCCGCACGTTCCAGAAAGTTCGCCTGTTCGACAATCTGACGGTGGAACAGAACGTCTCGGTCGCCGCGTGTTGCTGTGCGCCCACCGGCGGCAACTGGCGGCGCGAAATGGCGACGGTGCTCGATCAGATGCGGCTGGCCCCGCTTGCCGGCCGCCTGCCGGCGCAGCTTACCCTCGCCGATCGCAAACGCGTAGAAATCGCCCGCGCGATCGCCGGACATTGCCGGGTGCTGATGCTGGACGAAAGCCTGTCCGGCCTGACGCACGAGGAAGCCGACGAGGTGGTCAGCGAGATCGTCGCCCTCAATCGCACGCGCGGCACGACGATCGTGTTCGTCGAGCACGTGATGCCCATTGTGGCCAGGCTGGCGCAGCGGCTGATCGTGCTGCACTACGGCGCCGTCCTCGCCGACGGGCTGCCGGCCGATGTTGTCTACGACCCGAACGTCGTGGCGGCGTATCTCGGCAGCAAATGGGGCGATCTCGCATGGCGCTCCTGAGCGTCGAACACCTGCGCATCTGCTACGGCGACCTCGTGGCCGTCCGGGACGTGTCGTTCGACGTGGAACCGTCGGACGTCTTCGTGCTGCTCGGTGCGAACGGCGCCGGCAAGACCAGCATTTTGCGCTGCATTTCCGGGCTGCACCCGCCTAGTGCGGGCCGCGTAACAAACGGCGCACGCACGCTGTCGGGGCTGCGGCCGCACAGCGTGGCGCGCGCCGGCATCGCTCATGTGCCCGAGGGCCGGCGTATCTTCTCGACCCTGACGGTGGAGGAGAATCTGGCCGTCAGCTTCATACGCGCGCGCGCCGGCGGGACGCTGCCGCAGGCCCGCGATGCGGTATACGAGATTTTCCCGCGGCTGAAAGAGCGGCGCCACCAGGCGGCGGGAACGCTCAGCGGCGGCGAGCAGCAGATGCTGGCGATCGGCCGCGCCCTGATGAACGCGCCGACATTGCTGATGCTGGACGAACCTTCGCTTGGCCTGTCCCCGCTGATGACGGAGCTGATGTTCGAGCGGCTGGGCGTCATTCGCGCGGCGGGCACAGCCATCTTGCTGGTCGAGCAGAACGCCGCCTGTCTGGAGATGGCCACGCGGGGCCTGATCATTGCCAACGGCAGCATCGTGCTTGCGGGTGACCGGCAGCGCCTGCACGATGCGGACTTCGTCCGCGCCGCATATTTCGGTTTGTAGCCAGACCGCACAGACGGGGAAAACGGGCAGACGGGGAAACGGGGAGAAACACCATGCGCCTGTACGGACCATCATTGCACGCGTTGGCACTGTACGCCTTGGCGGCGGTGCTCGGTTTGGCCATCGCGCCGCCGCGCACCACCGCGGCCGACCTGCCGGAGATCGTCATCGGCGCGCCGATCGCGCTGACCGGCGGCTTCGGCGAAGGCGGTCAGCGCGTGGTCGAGGGAATGCAGGTCGCGATAAGCGAAATCAACGAGCAGGGCGGGATCAAGGCGCTCGGCGGTGCCAGGCTGAAGCTGATCACCGCCGACAGCTCCAGCAACAATCCGACCCAGGCGTCGAGCGTCACGCGGCGGCTGGCGGAAGAGGACAAGGCCGTGGTGCTGGTTGGGGCGCATGCCAGCGGCATGACACTGTCGGCGCAGGTCGAGGCCGAGCGCGCGCAGGTGCCGATCATCACGACCTCCTACGCGGATTCCATCGTGACGCGCGGCTATCACTACACGTTCAAGCTGGTGCCGCAGGTCAGCACGATGTTCGGCGCCATGCTGGATTACTCGGTCGACATGATGAAAGCGTCGGGGGCCGACCCCAACCGGATCGCGGTCGTCGTCGGGTCCGACGCCGGCAGCCAGGACATGGCGCGCGTGGTCGCCAAGATGGCGGCCGATCGGCACCTGACGCTGCTGACGACGGTGACCTATCCGTCCAACCTGACCGACGCGACCCCGGTCGTCTCTGCGATGTTGCAGAACAAGCCGGCGCTGGTGCTCATGAGCGGCTTCACGTCGGACGTGATTCTGCTGGTGCGCACCTTGCGCAATGTCGGCCTGACGATGCCGATCACCACTCTGTCCGGCAGCATCAGCAACGATTCGGTGGGTGCCAGTCTGGGCAAGGCGGCCGAAGGCTTCATGGGTGTGGTAAGCTGGAACTGGGACCTTCCCATCGACGGGGAGAAAGCGTTCATCGAGCGCTATCATCACGACTTTCCGAACCGGCCCTACCCGCCCGCGGCCGAGACCCTGGGCGAGGGCTACGCGATCGGCTGGTTGATCAAGGCCGGCCTGGAGAAGGCGGGCAGCGCCGATCCGAAAAAGCTGCGCGATGCGCTGGCGAGCCTGACGATACCCTCCGTCCTGCCAGGCAAGCCCATCGCCTTTGACGACAAGGGCCTGAACACTGGGCTGGTCCCGGTGCTTGTCACCTGGATCGATGGCGAACTTCGCACGATCTGGCCGCAGCAATACCAGACCACGAAGCCACGGCTCTGATGGGCGCCAGTGCGACCCCACGCGTGAATATGGAGATGGAAATGACGACGCATTTCGAAGGCATGGTACCGGTGAACGGAACCAGGCTGCATGTTCGGCTGGAAGGCGTGGAAGCGGCGCCGGTGGTCGCGCTGGTGAATTCGCTCGCCACCGATCTTGGCATATGGGATCAACAGATTCCGGCACTGGCGCAGCACTACCGCGTGCTGCGTTACGACGTGCGCGGCCACGGCCGGTCGGATGCGCCGCCCGGCCCCTACACGATGGACCTGCTGACCGACGACCTGTTCGCGCTGCTGACGCATTTCAAGGCGGGGCGCGCCCATGTCGTTGGCGTCTCGCTCGGTGGCCTGATCGCCATGGCCGCCGCATTGCGCCGTCCCGCGGACCTCGCCGGCATCGCGGTCTGCGATTCGCGGGCCGATATGACGCCGGAGTTTGCCCGTGGCATCGATGACCGCAACGTCCTGGTGCGCGAGAAGGGCACGCAAGCCATTGCCGACATGATGGTCACGCGTTGGTTCACCCAAGCCACCCTGGCGGCGAAGCCGGACTATCTCGAGACCATTCGCCAGATGATCCGTGACACCTCGATCGAGGGTTTTACGGGGTGCGCCGCGGCGATCAAGCTGTCCGGGCTGCGCGCGCGTGTGGCGCAGATCCGGGTTCCGGCGCTGTTCGTCGTCGGCGACCAGGACGCAGCGCTGCCCGTTGCGCTGATGCAAGCAATGCAGGCGGAGGTTCCCGGCGCCCGTTTCGCCGAGATCCAGGGCGCCGGCCATCTCGCCAATGTCGAGCAGCCGGAGCGTTTCAATGCAACGCTGCTGGATTTCCTTGGTGGCGCCGCGTGACGCCCGGAGCCGGTACGCCCCGACCAGGCGCCGCGCGTCGGCCATCCACGCCTGTCCCCGGCCCGGGGACCCGCCAATCGCCACAGGGGGAGTGACAGCATGTCCGAGCGATCCGTACCGCCGTTCCGGGCCGATCAGGTCGGCAGCCTGCTGCGCCCGCCCGAGCTCCTGCGTGCCCGTGCCGCACACAAGCAGGGCGAAATCTCCAGCGATGAGCTACGCCGCGCGGAAGATGCGGCCATTGCCGAGGCGGTACGGCGGCAGCAGGAACTCGGTCTGCTGGCGGTGACCGACGGCGAATTCAGGCGCGCCTGGTTCCATCTGGATTTTTTGGAGAAATTCGCCAATGTCGACGTCATCCAGGGCAAGGTGACAGCGCGTTTCCACACGCATGACGGCGACCTTGAGATGCATCCTCCGGCCCTGAAAGTCGTCGGCAAGATCAGCCGGCCGCAACCGATCTTCGTGGATGCCTTCAAATACCTGCAATCGATCGCGCAGGTGATGCCGAAGCTCACCTTACCCTCGCCCAGCATGATGCATTTCCGCGGCGGTCGGCGCGCAATCGACGAAGCCATTTATCCCGACATGGCGGAGTTCTACGCGGATCTCGCCCGCGCGTATGCCGACGAGATCCGCGATCTTGGCGCCGCGGGCTGCCGTTACCTTCAGCTCGACGAGGTCAACCTGGCCTATCTGTGCGATCCGAACCTGCGCAGCCAGGTGCGTAACGTCGGCGAGGATCCGGCGGCCCTGCCGCGGACCTATGCCGATCTGATCAATCGCTCGCTGGCCAACCGTCCGCGGGACATGGTCGTCTGCATGCACCTGTGCCGCGGTAATTTCCAAAGCGCCTGGGTCGCGGAAGGCAGCTACGATCCGGTGGCCGAATTGCTGTTCAACGGCATCGACGTCGACGGCTATTTCCTGGAATACGACACGCCGCGCGCCGGCAACTTCGAGCCGCTGCGTTTCGTGCCGAAGGGCAAGACCGTCGTGCTCGGCCTGGTCACCTCGAAGCAGGGCACGCTGGAAAGCAAGGATGAGCTCAAACGGCGCATCGACGAGGCCTCACGCTATGTGCCGCTTGAGCAGCTTGCTCTGAGCCCGCAATGCGGCTTTTCCAGCACGGTTGAGGGCAATCTGCTCGGCATCGCGGAGCAATATGCCAAGCTGCGATTGGTGGTCCAGGTCGCAACGGAGGTATGGGGATGATCCGGGCCGCAGCGCGCGCCCAGGCCGTAGGCCACAGCAGCGGCCGGATGCCGATGCTTCGGTTGACACGTGCAATTCACACGGCCGGCGGCAAGGGAACGCGGTGGAGCTTCATGGCGATCGCCACGGCACTGTAATATCCTAGCAGACACATGACCTCGGCCAGTCCGTCCCGGCCGAGGATATCGACGGCCTTGTCGAAGGTATGGTCGGGACCGGGTCCCGGTAGCTCCGCCAGGGTGGCAATTTCGTATATGGCCTGCTCGCGCGGATCCGGCAGGTCCGGCGTCCTGTTGTCGCGAAGCGCGGCGATCACCGCAGGCGGCATGCCGGATTTGATGGCCCGCGCGCCATGTGCGCGGAAGAGATATTCCGTCCTCCAGTGGCGCGCGACGAGGCAGATCCCCAACTCGATCTCACGCGCGGTGAGCGTGGATTGCTTGTTGAGGAAGGTGCCAAGCTGTTCCATGGCCCGCATCAGCCCGGGGCTGTGCAGCCAGACCTTGTAGGGGGTGGGAATGCGTCCGCGCCCCTGCAGCAGGGCATCGAGACCCGCCCGATGCTCCGGTGCGAGGTGATCGGGCGCGAGTTCGAGAAAACGGTTCGGCAACTGCTCGTCGGTCATGGTGTACAAAACTCCACGGTTTGCGGCGGGCAGCTTACCGGAGCCGTTCGATGGCGTCCGCATCGGTGTAAAGGTCCGGCTGCTTGGCGAGACATTCGAGGGTCCCGCCAAACTGGACTAGCTCCGTCATCGGCGGGTCGGCTTTATCTGGAACCCCTACCAGCAGGTGAACGCGCGGGTGAGCGGGAATGCCGCGGCGCGCCAGCTCTTGCCGCGATATTGCCGCGCCGCAGCAGCTTACCGACCCTACCGCGCGTGCGGCGACGTTCCGCTTGCCAATCCGTTTCGGAATCAGTCGTCACACAGCTCCAAGGCACGCTCAAGAGCGCGAATCTTCAAATCGGCACCCCTGCCGAACCAGACTCGGCTAAAGCGCGCTTCGGAAGAGGCTTCGCTTGTTTCGCGATAATGCTCGGCGCACGTCACGGCGTTGTAGAGGCCCCACATCGTCCCCCGCGATCTCGGCGGAGTGACCTTCTCGTCGGCGAGGATCGTGTCAACCGCATCCCACCATTTTTGTACCTCGCCTTTTTCCTTCTGACTGCGGGTGGGGGGGCTGTCCATGGGTCATCCAGCGCAATGACGCGATGGACATGATCGCAGGTGTCTCGGAGCCGCCATCGAGCATCGCGCAGATTTGGGCTTGGCTACGTGATCCGCTTGTCCCCAAGGGCGAGCACCCCGTGGCTACCCAGGTTCGTCCTGAACTCGGTGTGTCCGATGGTCACACCGCGGTGCCACCTGAAGCCCTAGACCGGCTTGGCACCCCGCTTAAGCTCCGGCTGCGAGCCGCCGGCAGGGGACTCGTGCTCCACCATAATCCGTTCGTCCGTCACGTCATCAAGCGGCGCCGCAGGGACGTTCGGAACCCTGACGGGTCGCCAGTTTTTCGCGAGGTTCCGGTTCGGTTGCATGGGGATGAGAACAATGACGCACTTGAGATGTCTGACGCTATGGCGGCAGCGTACGGCGACTCTCGGGCTTACTGCGAGCAAATCGCGAAGGTTCGACCGGCAGCGGGCATTCTGAAGACGCTGCTGCTGCGTCGCATTGGAAGTTCATTGCGGGCCGGACTGCCGACAGCGCGCAAACTACGTGCTGGTGAGGAAACTTCGCTCTTTACCGAGGAAGAAGCCAATGGGACAGGCGGCCCACCCATAGATCCGGGCCAGGAGGCCAGGGACAAACTCGACAGCGCGATTCGTCACATGGAAGCGGCCGGCGATGACGATCCGAAATTCTCCGCCATTTTGCAGCGACTTCGATCTGGCTGGGCGGAGCGCGGGTGCATCCTGTTCAGTCAATACCTTGACACAGTCCTCTGGCTCGCCGGGCACTTGGCGCTGGCACTTCCGCAAGAGCCGGTGGGTATATATGGTGGGCGGGATAACACTTATCTGTTCGAGGAGGGCCGGCGGCGGGACGCCACCCGTGATGAAGTCCAGGGGCGAGTACGTGACCGTTCGTTGCGCATCCTGGTCGCTACGGACGCGGCATCGGAAGGTCTGAACCTTCAGCGCCTTGAGACACTCATCAACATCGACTTGCCCTGGAATCCCGAACGCCTTGAACAACGTAAGGGACGCATAGACCGACTCGGCCAACTCGCTTCGGAAATAGACATCCTCAACCTGCGTTATCGCAATTCGGTTGAGGACGAAGTGCACCATGCGCTTTCGACACGCCTGTGGCAGATTCGCGACGTTTTCGGTACGATCCCTGATACGTTGGAGGACGTCTGGGTCGATACGGCGTTGGGCGACGTCGAAGCAGCCAAGCGGCGGATCGACGAAGTTCCCGCACGGCACCCTTTCGATGTTCGGTATGCGCACGATCTGCCGACGAGTGCATGGGCGCGCTGCACACAGGTGCTGGATCGGGTGGACGTACAGCGTGCCCTGAAATCTGGATGGGTTTGAGTTGTTGATTGTGGATTACCGGAGAGAGCGGGGATGCGATACCGACGCCCTCAGATGGCGGACAAGGTCCGACCAGGCCACGTCAGATGCCTTCGCGGTCAAATGCCTTGCCGATCGTCCACCAGATCGAGGCGGCCGGCGCCACGACGCACCGGGCCATCGCTGCGGCGCTGAACGCGCGCGGCATCCGCACCGCGCGTGGCGGGGCTTGGCATGACTCTACGGTGCGGAACCTGCTGTTGCGAGAGGTATCGGGATGATGCAGGGGGGCGAGCGGAAGCCGATTCCGTACCCGGCGGCGGGAGGCGACCAAGCTCGGCAACTCGGTCGTGACATCAGCAAGCTGAACGGGATCAATCAAGATGAGCCGACGACGACGGATACCAGGAGGGTCTGGTGCTTAATTTGGCGGTGGGGTCGCCCAGGAACATCGACGGCAAGGTCTGCATCCTGACGAAGCAGGAATCGAGCGGCCATGCCGTCTACGGCCCGTATCAACATCTCGATCCCGGCCGCTATGCCGTCGACTTCAACCTCGCGGCCGCTGGCCCCCCTGCAGTTCGACCGCGACGAGGTCTGCGCGGCGGTCGATGTCGCAACGGAATTCGGCCGCGTCATCTTCGCGCGCGAGGATGTGGCGCTGTCCCGGCTGCGCGGCGGCCCAGTGTCTATCCGACTGGTCTTCCACACCGGGGCACCACGGATATTCGGGTTCCGGGTCGCTGTCACGGGACGGGTCCCGCTTTTGATCGAGGATTACTGCCGCGTCCTGCGGCTTGTCGGCGTAAATGTGGACTCCGCATCACCGCTGGACGCTACAGGATTTCCCGACCCGCTTGTGCTGCCGAAGCCAGTCATCTTCCTGCAGCACCTGTCGATATTTCGTGGATTTTACGAATACGGAGCGGCCGTCAAGATCATCGGCAACGATGTCGTCGTCACCATCGACGGCGTGTCCTTCTATGCTCGGGTGCTCGACGATCTACGATTCATCGATGAGATATTCTTGCGCAATACCTATAATTTCTTGCTCGGCAAGGAATG
>PLXO01000230.1 GCA_003151425.1 Acetobacteraceae bacterium | reverse complement strand
CGGAGCCCCTGGCCTTGCTTCCCTCCCCCGATTGCTCTGTCGCGTCATGCGACGGCCGGGCGCTCATCCGGCGCGGGTGGGTCGGGTTTCCGGTCGCCCTCCGGCGCGCTTCTGGCTGTGTTGCCCTCCAGGACGAACGTGCGCAGCGGGTTGAAAATTTCGATGCCCACCTCCTGGAATCGTTTCTTCATGCGCCGGTTAAACTCGCGCTGCACTGCCCAGCGGCCGGCGTCCGTGCACACGATCTGGCCGTCGATGGTAACGGCCGAGCCATCCACCTTGTCGACGCCCCAGAGCTGCAGGTCGCTCAGCATCACCGCCGCGAAATTCGGTTCCTCGCGCATCTGCGCGGCGATGTCCTTGAGCACGTCGCACACGCGGTCGGTATCCTCCGCGAACGCCACGCTGACGCTGACCGAGGCATTGCCGATCCCGCGGTTGGTGTTGGTAACGCTGGTCACCGAGCTGAACGGGATGACATGCACGGAGCCATCGCCCGCGCGCAGCCGGATCATGCGCACCGACAGGTTCTCCACCGTTCCCGACAGGCCGGAGACGGTGACCCAATCGCCGATCTGCATGGCGTTTTCCAGCAGCAGGAAGATGCCGGTGATGACATCCTGCACCAGTTTCTGCGACCCGAAGCCGACCGCCAGGCCGACGATGCCGGCGCCGGCCAGCAGCGGCGCGGTATTCACTCCGATCGCACTCAGCATCATCAGGCCGACCACCAGCAGGATGATGATCAGCAACGTGGTGCGCAGCATCGGCAGCAGCGTGCGCACCCGCGCGGCGCGCGCGGTCAACCCCTCGTTCGCCAGCCGCGCCAGGTGTCGCTCGGTGCCGGACTCGGCGGCTTCCCAAACCAGCAGTGCCAACAACAGCGTTACCAGGACCGTCATGACGGTCGAGAGCAACTGCTGACCCAGCCGGCTGGAGAACAGCCAGTCGAACGCGTCAATGCCCCACAGTTGCAGCAGCAGCACCGCGGCCACCAGGTAAACCACCGCTTCGGCGGCGGCGTGCAGCACCGGTTGATAGCGGTCCAGCCGCGTCTCGAGCCCGGGATAGCGGGACGCGACGGGCGCCCGGACATGCAGCGCGCGATCCAGTGTGAACACGGCACGCGCGCGCAACGCCGAAGCCAGCAGCAGCACCGCGACGGTGACACCGAACAGATAGAGCATGCGCGAATAGCCGCCGGGGACCTCCGAGGCGCGCACCAGCCACAGTGCGAGCAGCACGGTGAGCGCGAGCCAGTGCCAGGTCGCGGCCAGGGCGTCGCGCAGGCCTGCCAACGTGCCGGTGGCACCCGCCGGCGCGCGGATCCAGGCGCGCACGGGCTGGCGCTGCTGCAGCACGATCACCGCCAGGCAGGCATGGTCGAACAGGATCACCAGATTCAGCAAGTCTTCGTGTCCCGAGTCCGAAAGTCCGAACACCAGCCCCACCTCGGCGGCCGCGTAGCCGGCGACGGTCACCACCACCATCAGGCGGAGCCAGCGCATGGCATAGGCGGCAACAGCGTCGGGGACGGGAAACAGCCGCAGCCTGGGTTGCGGCGGCAGCAGGATCAGGTGCGCGCTACCCAGAATGGCGGCGCAGACAGCGTAGGCATCGATCACTGCCAGCAGCACGAGCTGCGCCGACGGGTCGCCGCCCATGGCGCTGCCAGCCACCAGATGTCCGATGATGACAAAGCCGAGCACCGGCACCAGGCCTAGCGCCAACCGCGCCAGGACGACCGGCAGCCGCAGCGTCAGTGCCCAGGCGCCGGCGTGCCGCCGTGTGCGCTGCGGTATTGGCGGCACCGGTAGCTCCGACATCGGCGGGTCCGATCGCGCCGGGATCAGCGGCTCCGGCAGCGGTGCCTCCAGCGCGGCGACGGGCCCGCGCAGGGTGCGGCGGATCGCCCATTGCACAATGAGGCCGCAGCCGACCGCCAGCGCCAGCCGCCAGGCCGCATCCAGCAGCCTGGCGCGGTTGGTGGGATCGGTGAGCAGGGAGGCGAGCCAGTGGCCCAGCGCGGGGAGGCTGCGCGCCTCGGTGAAGGCGCCCAGCGCCCGGTTCGCTGTTTGGTTGAGGAAGCTGGAGGCACCCACCAGGACCTGGGCACCGAGGCTGTTCGGCGCGAGCTTGATCGGCAGACCCGCGACCGTCGCCGCGGCCGCTGGTTTGGCAGCGGCCGGTGGGTTGGCAGCGGCCGGTGGGTTGGTGGCGGTCGGTGGGTTGGTGGCGCTCGATGGTGCGGGCAGGCCCGTGACGATCGCCTGCAACGTGGCGGCGAACGCAGCCCGCTTGGTTGGGTCGTTCAGCACGTCCAGCACCTGCCGGGCCTGGGCCGGCGTGATGGCGGGGACGGGCGTGGGGGTGGCGGGCGCTTGGGTAGCGGCGTCCGCTGCACCGGCCCGTGCCGGCGCGCCGACAGCCAGTGCGAGCGAGACCAGGACGCAAGCGAACTGGCGAAGCATGCCGGGGCCTCCAAAGGTGACGGATGAACGCCAGGAGATGGGTGCGATTGATCCCAGCGTAAACCGATACCGTCGGGATGGCGGGGTGGCGCACGGCGGGTGCTGCGGAATCTGTGCGTATTCCGATCCGGTGTTGAGGTGTAGATATCTGATCCATGGGATATAGTAACCAACTGGTATCACGCCATAATCCACCCAAGAGCGACCCTGGGACAGGCTGCCGCAAGCAAAGCTCCGGCAGGCGCGGCACTGCGTCGGATGTCTCGAACACCCGGTTCTGGCATAGGGCGACCTTACGCGATGGCCTCGGCCATGGGCCGATAGGCGACATTCAAACTGACCCACCACCGCCCTTGGATCGTGCTTTGACGCCGCCCGCGCCGCACGCCAGCATGGCCGGACAGGGCGGACCGGGAGACATCACGCATGGACACACACCCACTGCGGCGCATCGCGGCCGAGGACTACCTGGACGCGCTGGCGGCGCACGGGATCGACCACCTGTTCGTCAATCCCGGCACCGACTTCGCGCCGATCATCGAGGCTTTTGCTCGTGCCGCCCGCACCAACCGCCCGGTGCCGCGCCCGATGATCGTGCCGCACGAGCACGCCGCGGTGGCGATGGCACACGGCTACACGCTGGTCACCGGCCGCCCGCAGGCGGTGATGCTGCATGTGAATGTCGGGCTGGCGAACTCGATCAACGCGCTGATCGACGCCAGCCGCGACCGGGTGCCGCTGCTGCTGACCTCGGGACGCACGCCGATCACCGAGGAAGGGCCGCACGGCGCGCGCAGCGTCTACATCCACTGGGCGCAGGAGATGTTCGACCAGGCGGGTATGCTGCGCGAGTTCGTCAAGTGGGACTACGAAATGCGGCGCGGCGACCAGGTTTTCGAGGTCGTCGACCGCGCGCTGGAGCTGGCACAGACCTCGCCGACCGGGCCGGTGTATCTGGCGCTACCTCGGGAAGTGCTGGGCGAGGAACTGGACGCACGCGCCGACGTCCCGCGCAAGCCGCGCGCCAGGCCGCAACCGCCACGCGCCGCCGCGGGCGATGTCGAACGGGCGGCGGAATGGATCGCCGCCGCAACGCATCCGCTGATCATCACCGGCCAGCTCGGCCGCGACCCAAGCGAGGCAGTGCTGCTGACGCGCCTGGCCGAGCGCTTCGCCCTGCCCGTGGTGCCGTTCAACCCGCGGCATTTCGCGATCTCCGGCAATCATCCGATGTTCCAGGGCGCGGCGCCGGGATCGCTGCTGACCAAGGCCGATCTGATCCTGGTGCTGGAGAGCGACGTGCCATGGATCCCCAGCCTGGCCAGCCCGGCCATGGACGCGCGGATCATCCAGGTCGGCGAGGACCCGCTGTACCAGCGCTATCCGATGCGCAGTTTCCGCTCCGACCTGACGATCACCTCCAGCCTGATGGCGTTCCTGAACGCCCTGGAGCCGGCCCTGGCGGAGCGCACCGCACTGCGAGAGGCGGAACTCGCCGCACGGCGGAACCGGCTGGCGGCACGCTCGACCCAATTGCGTGCCGGCTGGGCGGCCGAAATCGAAAAAGCCGGGCGCGCCGAGACGATCAACCTGGCGTGGCTGAACCATTGCCTTCATGCAGTGATCGAGTCCGACACGCTGGTGGTGAACGAGTATTCGTTTCGCCAGGAGTATTGTCCGCTGGACCAGCCGGGCAGCCTGTTCAGCGTCGGGCCCGCCGGCGGGCTGGGCTGGGGCTTCCCTGCCGCGCTCGGCATCAAGCTGGCCTCGCCGGACAAGCAGGTGGTCGCGCTGCTTGGCGACGGCGCCTACATGTTCGCCAACCCGACCGCCTGCCACTTCATCGCCGAGAGCCAGAAGCTGCCGGTGCTGACGGTGATCTACAACAATGCGCTGTACGGCGCCGTACGGCGCGCGACGCTCGACATGTACCAAGCCGGCGTGGCGGCCGAGGCGGACGGGCGGTTGCTGGCCGAACTGCCCAACCCGGCGTTCGAGCGGATCGTCGAGGCGCATGATGGCCACGGCGAACGGGTAGAACATCCGGCGGCGCTGCCAGCGGCATTGCAGCGTGCGGCGAAGGCAGTGCGCGGCGGGCGGCAGGCGCTGGTGAATGTGATTTGCAGCTAGAGCATTTGCGGCCTGACTGGAATCGCCGGC
Organism: Acetobacteraceae bacterium; assembly: GCA_003151425.1. Lineage (GTDB taxonomy): Bacteria > Pseudomonadota > Alphaproteobacteria > Acetobacterales > Acetobacteraceae > Palsa-883. Next base: position 34,468 of record PLXO01000230.1, on the reverse strand, counting down.
TCCTCCTGTCATTGCGAGGAGCGCAGCGGCGAAGCAATCCCCCGCGGGCTGGAGATTGCTTCGTCGCTGCGCTCCTCGCAATGACAGGTGGTGTTTCCGGTCAGCGTGAAAATGCTCTAGCGCCCGTTCATCGCCACCCTGTACACCTTTCCCGCGCTTGCGGGCTTCGGCCGTGAAGCACAGGAAAGGTATACGCACTCCCAACTACCCTGAACGCACCCCAGTGATGCGCCGGCTCTTCACCCCCGTTCTGATCGTCGGCGCCGGCCCGGTCGGCATCACGCTGGCAATCGACCTGGCCTGGCGCGGCATCGACGTGACCGTGGTGGAGCAGCGTGCGCGCGGCGAGCCTCCCAGCGTGAAATGTAATCATGTCGCGGCAAGAACGATGGAGATCTTCCGCCGCCTGGGCGTGGCGCGCACGGTGCGCAACGCCGGGCTGCCCGCGGATTATCCGAACGACATCGCATTCCGGACCACGACCACCGGGGTCGAGTTCGCGCGCATCCCGATCCCGTGCCGCGCGGAGCGCTACACCGCGAAGGGCGGGCCGGACACCTGGTGGCCCACGCCGGAGCCGCCGCATCGGATCAACCAGATCTACCTGGAGCCGCTGTTGGTGGACCACGCAGTTTCGAGGCCGGGTGTGACGTTGCTGAACCGCACACGTGTGCTGGGATTCACCCAGACGGCCGATCGCGTGATGGCGACAGCGGAAGATCTTGACGGCGGCGAAACGCTGGAGATCGCCTGCGTCTATATGGTGGGCTGCGACGGCGGGCACTCGGAGATTCGCCGGCGCATCGGCGCGACGCTGACGGGCGACGCGGAGGTGGGACGCACGCAGTCCACCTACATCCGCGCGCCGTCGCTGATTGGGCGGATGCAGGCCAAGCCGGCATGGTCGACGCAGTCGCTGAATCCGCGGCGCAGCGCCAACATGTTTGCGATCGACGGAAGCGAGACCTGGCTGATCCACAACTACCTGCGTCCGGAGGAGACCGACTTCGACGCCGTGGACCGCGATCGTTGCATAAGGCTGATCCTAGGGGTAGGACCGGACTTCGAATATGAAGTTCTGGGCAAAGAGGACTGGATCGGACGGCGCATGCTGGCCGACCGGTTCCGCGACCGGCGCGTGTTCATCTGTGGCGACGCCGCGCATATCTGGGTGCCGTTCGGCGGCTACGGCATGAACGCCGGCATCGCCGACGCAACGAATCTGGCCTGGATGCTGGCGGGGGTGCTGACCGGCTGGGCCGATCCGGCGATTCTCGACGCGCACGAGGCGGAGCGCTGGCCGATCACCGACCAGGTATCAAAATACGCTATGGGAACGGCACTGGCGTTGGCGCGCCAACGCAGCGCGGTGCCAGCAGAGATCGAGGAGCCTGGGCCGGCCGGGGACGCTGCTCGGGCAGCGTTGGGCGCGACAGTGGTGGCGCTGAACACCCCCCAATATTGCTGCGGCGGACTGAATTTCGGTTCGTTCTACGAACGCTCCCCGATCATTGCCTATGACGGGGAGACGGCGCCGGGCTACACGATGTACGACTTCACCCCATCCTCGGTTCCGGGCTGCCGCACGCCGCATGTGTGGCTGCACGGCGGACGCTCGCTGTACGATGCGATGGGCGGCGGGTTCACGCTGCTGCGGTTCGACGCGGCGGCCGATGTAGACACAATCGTCGCCGCGGCGCGGGCGCGCCGGCTGCCGCTATCGGTGGTGGACGTGGAGAGTGCCGAAGCGGCTGGTCTGTATGGCTACAAGCTCGTGCTGTCACGGCCGGATCAGCACGTCGCCTGGCGAGGAAACGCGGCGCCGGCGGATGCGCTCCGGCTGATCGATCGGGTGCGCGGGGCGGGGCATCATGCCATTACCTTCTCCCCCTCNNCCCCCTCACCCCCGCAAAGCCGGCATCACCTTCTCGGCAAACAGAGTCAGACTGCTCGCCGCCACGTCGTACGGCATCGGTCCCAACCGAAACGACATGATCGCCCCGCCGACCCCGATCGCGTCCACCGCGGCCAGCTTCTCCGCCACCGTCGCCGGAGACCCATAGATCAGCGCGTGCTCGAGCACCGTGCGCGCCGCCGGCGCCGTCGGACCCGGCACGGTGGACTGCAGCCGCACCCCCTGCTCCCGGAACACGCGCTCGCGCATCACCGCCCGCTGCGCCTGCATCTCCTGAAACAGCGGCACGCCAACCCGTTCCGCCTCCGCATCCGTCTCGGCCACGAACACGTTGCGCCAGATCCAGCAATCGTCCACCAGGCGCGCCACCTGCGCGTCGTCCAAACCACCGTCACGCAGCGTGGCGCGATACAAATCCATACGGCGCTTCGTCACCTCGTACGACTGCACGTTCATCAGGAACGGCTGGGCGCGATGTGCGATCTCCAGCATCGACTCATCCGTGCCGGAGCTGCGAATGATGAACGGATGCGGCCGCGTATACGGTCGTGGCCGCAGCATGGGCAGCTTGAGGTTCCAGTATTTCCCGTGATGGTCGACCGGCTCGCCGGACCACGCCTTCAGCATGATTGCCTCGGCCTCCTCGAAGCGCTCCTGCGCCTGCTCCGCCGGGATGTCGTAGCCCTGGTAGTCGTAGATGTTGTAGGCGGTGCCGCGGCCAAGGCCGGCGATGATGCGGCCCTTGGTGATGTTGTCGAGCAGCGATATCTGCTCGGCCAAGCGGATCGGATGGTGCAACGAGACCTGCGCCACGGCGAAGCCGATCTTGATCCGACTGGTCGCCGTGGCCAACGCAGCCGCAAAGCTGAGCGGATCGACATAGGCGCAGATGCCGTCGAAATGATGCTCGGCCAGCCAGACCGCGTCGAAGCCGAGCCGCTCCGTCAGCCTGGCCTCGGCGATGGTTTCATCGATGACGCGTTCGTCCTGTGCCGGGTCTCGGCATTCCGGGAACAGGAAGTTGCTGAATTTCACTCCGGGGCTCCTGTGGGTCGGGTCGGCGAGACCCCGAGTTTACGGGTTCACGCCTCCGGCGCCACCCCTACATAGATGAATTGGTGAACGACATCACCCGGCGGGAACGTGCCGTCGAACTTGACCTGGTAGATCGACACCACCTTGGAGTTCATGTCGCCGTTCTCGTCAAATGCGATGTCGCCTTGCAGCGTCTTCAGCTTTGTCGCCTGGATGGCGTCGCGCACGTTGGCCCGCGTCATCGGTGTGCCGGCCTTCGCGACTCGCCCGATCGCATCGATGATCACCGAAGCGGCGTCGTAGTAGGTGACCGTGTAATCCGCCGGCTCCTGGTTCATCTTTGCCTTGTAGCGTTTGGCCCAGGCCTGCACGTCAGGCTCCTCCAGCACATGCGCGGCGGCGGAGGTGGCATACCAGCCCTGGATCGCCGGCATGCCGGTGCCGGTCAGCATGTCAGGCGTGTGCATGCCGTCACCGCCGCCCTTCGGGATTGCGGGAAGGCTGTCGTAGGACTGCTTGGCCAGCTTGGCACCGGCCAGCGGGTCGCCACCGTAGTACAGCCCCTGCACGCCCAAGCTCTTCGCCTTGGTTACGATTGCGTTGTAGTCGGCGTTGAGCGGATCGAGCCGGTCGCGGATCACCACCTGCATCCCCTTTTTTGCTGCCTGCGCGGCAAAGGCGTCCGCCATGCCGACGCCGTAGGCGCCCCCGTCATCCAGCACGATGACCTTCTTCACCTTCAGCGTCTCGGCGAAGTAGTTCGCGAGGTTGGGACCCTGATAGGCGTCGGTGGTGACGGTACGGAAGAACACCGGCTTGCCGCCGGGGCGATAGAGCGAGGCGAATTTCGGATTGGTGAGATCGGGGTTGGTGGCACTGCCACTGACCGTTGCCATGCCGCCCTGGCTGAGCACCGGCGTCGCCGCCTTGGCGGATCCACTGTTCAGCGGCCCGACCGCGGCCATCACGGTGGGATCGCCAAGCATCTTGCGCGCGTTGGTGGCAGCCAGTGCGGGATCGTATTGGCCGGTGGTTGTGGACGCGTCATCCAGCACCAGCGCGCGCAGTGTGTAGCCACCGAGCCCACCCTTGGCATTCGCCTCGTCGATCGCGAACTGCGCGGCGTCGCGCGCGATGCCGGCTTGCAAGGCAAGCGAGCCGGTGAGCGGAAAGCTCATGCCAATGGCCACGACCTTGTCCTCGGCCTGAGCCGGGACGCGGCCGGCCCCGGTCGCCAGTGCGGTGGCGCCGGCCAGATGCAGCGCGCGACGACGTGGCAGAATAAGCATGCAGTGTCTCCTGTTCGATCCACCCATTCGGGCTGTGCAGGGTTTCCCCGCGCGCATTACAGCACTTCCCCGCCGCTTTACGAAACCGCCCCGTGCGCTACCGTGCACGCTGCGCCGCCCCAGGACCGACCATGAAAGACGTGAACACCGACGCCCTGAAGACCCGCCTGGTCGACCTGGTGAACCAGCACGCCAAGCTGGCGCAGGTGATCAACGACTCGTTGTTCTCCTTTGCCGAGCTGGGCTTCCACGAAACCGAAAGCTCCAAATTCCTCACCGCCACCCTGGAACAGAACGGTTTCGCGGTGCAGCGCGGCGTGGCCGGCATGCCGAGTGGCTGGGTCGCGCGATTCGGCAGTGGCGGCCCGGTGATCGCGCTGGGCAGCGACATCGATGCGCTACCGAACGTGTCGCAAGTGCCAGGCCTCGCCTACCACAAGCCGCTGGTCGAGGGCGGCCCCGGCCACGGCGAGGGCCACAACTCCGGCCAGGCGGTGAACATCGCCGCGGCGCTGGCGCTGAAGGAGCTGATGCAGCGCGAGGGCCTGCCCGGCACGCTGATGCTGTGGCCCGGCATCGCCGAGGAACTGCTGGCCGGGAAAGCGTTCCAGGTACGTGACGGGTTGTTCGATGGCGTCGACGCCGTGCTGTTCACCCATGTCGGCTACAACCTGGAAACCGGCTGGGGCGACGTGACCGGCGCGGGTGGGCTGGTCTCGGTCGAATACGCGTTCCACGGCGCGTCGGCACACGCGGCGGCGGCGCCATGGCGCGGGCGCAGCGCGCTGGACGCGGTCGAGCTGATGAACATGGGCTGGAACGTGCGCCGCGAGCATCTTCGGCCCGAGCAGCGCTCGCACTACATCATCACCTATGGCGGCGAGCAGCCCAACGTGGTGCCAGCACTGGCAAAAGTTTGGTACTATCTGCGCGAGACCGACATCGAGAACGTCCGCAAGAACTTCGACATCTGCAACCGCATCGCCGACGGTGCGGCAATGATGACCGACACTTCGGTGACAAGGCGGATGCTCGGCGCGTCGTGGCCGCGGCACTACAATCGTATCCTTGCCGAGACGGTCCAGGCGAACATCGAACGCACCCGCCTGCCCGCGTGGACGGACGACGACCAGCGTTTTGCCCGCGTCGTGCAGCGTGCCGCCGGTGGCAAGGAGGTCGGGCTGGCGACCGAAGTCGCAAAAATCGTCACCAAGCCGCACAGCCCCGGCACGGACGATATCGGCGACGTCTCCTGGGTGGTGCCGACGGTGCAGCTTCGCTACCCCGCGAACATGGCGAGCCTACCCGGACACCATTGGTCGAACGCCATGGCGATGGCGACGCCGATCGCGCACAAGGGCGTGCTGGCCGGCGCCCAGGTGGTGGCCGGCAGCGTGCTGGACCTGCTGCTGCAGCCGGAACGCGTCGCCGGAGCAAAACGCTACTTCACCGAGGTGCAGTGCAAGGACCAGACATATGTGCCATTCATCGGCAAGGACGACGCGCCGCCGCTCGATCTGAACCAGGTGGCGATGGACAAGTTCCGCCCGTTGCAGAAACCGTTCTACTACGACCCGACCAAATACGACACCTACCTGGAACAACTGGGTGTGGTCTACCCGACACTGGAGCCGCCACAATGAACTTTGTACCCAAGGGAAGCTATGAACCCCCGCGCTTCGACTTCTCCATCCCCGTGCGCGTCAACCTGTCCTCCGATACACAGACGAAACCGTCTCCGGCGATGAAGGACGCGATGATGTCCGCCGAGGTCGGCGACGAACAAGCCGGCTCCGATCCGACCGTCTGGGCGCTGTGCGACCGCACGGCGGCGCTGCTGGGCAAGGAGGCGGCGGTGTTCCTGCCCTCCGGCACGATGTGCAACCAGGTGGCACTCGCCACGCATTGCCGCCCCGGCGACGAGGTCTTGGCGCACGAGGACGCCCATATCCTCAGCAGCGAGGCCGGCGGGCCGATGGCGATCGCCGGCGTAACGATCCGCGGTCTGAGCGGCGCGCGCGGCATGTTCGACGTGGCCACGGTGGAGGCGGCGATCCGACCGAAAAGCCGCTATGCCCCGTCGCAGACCCTGCTGGAGGTGGAGCAGACGGCGAACCGCGGCGGCGGGACCTGCTGGCCGGTTGGGCGGCTCGACGCGGTGACGGCGGCGGCGCACGCGCACGGGCTGGCGACGCACATGGATGGTGCGCGCGTGATGAACGCGGCGGTCGCGCTGGGCGTGCCGGCGGCAGAGCTGGCGGCGGGCTGCGATACAGTGTGGCTGGATTTCACCAAAGGCCTGTCGGCGCCGCTGGGCGCAGTACTTGCTGGATCGAAACAATTCATCGGCGAGGCATGGCGCTGGAAGCAGCGGCTGGGCGGATCGATGCGGCAGGGCGGCATTTGCGCGGCGGCGTGCCTGTACGCGCTGGACCACAATATCGATCGACTGGCGGAAGATCACGCCAACGCCAAGGCGCTCGCCCGCGGCATGGCGCAGATCCAGGGCATCACGGTGGAGCAGCCGGAGACCAACCTGGTGTTCTTCGACACCGAGGGCACCGGAATGACGGCGGCGGCGTTCGCGGGGAAGCTGCGCCAGCACGGGGTGATGGTATCGGTGTCCGACAAGTATCGCGCGCGCGCCTGCCTGCATCTGGATGTCAGCGCAGCGCAGGTGGACGAGGCACTGGGGGTGATGAAGCTGGCGGCGGCGCATTAAATCGGATCACAGGAGGAACGTATGCCGGAAGTCTATATCCACGCGGTCGCAGGTCCCAGCCTGGAGCAGAAGCGCGCCTTGGTGAAGGATATCACCGAGGCGGTGGTGAAGAACTTCAAGGTGGGCGCGGACGCCGTGATGGTGGAGATCATCGAGTCCGCCAAGGAGAACAAGGCGAAGGGCGGGGTGTTGTTCAGCGAGCGGTAATGCAAAACGTCGGGATAACGGGAGAAAGACACTACTCCCCCTCCCCTTGAGGGCTTGGGCCGCGAAGCGGCCCAAGGTTGGGGGGAGGGGTTTGTCCCAGTATCGCACCGAAACATCCCCCACCCCGACCCACCCCCCAACCCCTCCCCCCACCCCCCTCAAGGGGAGGGGGAGATTATTATGAAGGCTGTAGATGGAAGGGTTCGTTGAATTCCTGGCGGAGCATCAAGCGGGCGGCTGGGCGTTCGACGCGGCGCATCCGAACCGGCACCTTCTCGTAACGGCCCACCTCGACGGCGAACAGATCGGGGCGGCCATTGCCGACATGCCCCGCCCGGACCTGCGCCTCGCCGGCATCGGCGCAGGAGATCACGGCTTCGAACTAACATTCCGACAACCGGTCGCACCCGCTTCACTCGTCCGTATCGAGGTCCGGTCAGGCGACCCCGAAGCGAGCCTCGTGTTGGAGTTCCTGCGCCGCAGCAACCACTCGATGGTGGACCAGGCGTCGAACCTCCTCATCCCGTTTGCCGATACCGAGCAGCACCCAGTCTTCGTGCTTGGTCCGGCGCGATCGGGGACGAGCGCGGTCGCTCTCGCACTGCTCAAGAGCGGACGCTACGAGGGCCACGGCGAGGGCCATCTGCTGCCGCTGGCACGCGACCTGACGACGGTGATCGACTTCTATTACGCGAACCGAACCGCCATGCGGCAAGGCGACACGCTGTTGCGCGCCGTGCACATCGACGCCTTCCAGCGCATGGTCCGCCGCGGTTTCGTGCAACTGACCCGCGCCACGTTCCCGACCGGATATTGGATCGACAAGACGCCCACGGTGGCGATGGTTCGAGCGGTCCCGCTGCTGCGGGAGATTTGGCGGAACGCGCGCTTCGTCTTCCTCAAGCGCCGGGTGATCGAGAACGTCCTGTCGCGACGCCGCAAGTTCCCGCACGAGACGCTGGAGCACCACTACGGCGACTGGGCGGGCGTGCTCGCCGCCTGGTTGTCCGCGCGGGGCACCCTAGGCGACGCGGCCATCGAGGTGGACCAGATCGACCTCGCCCGGCGCGGCGATGAGGTGGCCGCGGCCATCGCCCGCTTCCTCGACATGCCGCCGCCGTTCGCGGACGCGTTCCGCGCCGCGCTGGCGGCCGACCACCCGGAGCAGACGTCCGAACTATTCGGCCAGGCAACGACCCTCGACAGCTTGAATCTATCGGCGGCGGACCGGCCCCAATTCATGGCAACATGCGATCCGATCATGGACGCCTACGGCTACAGCTATGATGAGTCGTACTATCGGGACCGTCCGCTGGCCACCCGGTAGCGGGCCGCCGAATAGCGAGGGGGTGGCACACTTGTCGCGGTGCGCGGTCCTAATCTGGTGGGCGCGCTCGCGCTTTCAAGACGCTTGGTGTCGCTACACATCGTCAAGCGCTGGATTGCACTGGCAATCACGTGGGTTGCGCAGGATTGATTGCGACCTCCCGCTCGCCGCTCGGCGCAAGCGCCGGAATCGGGGATGACTCAGTTCGGTAGAGCGCCTTATTGAAAATCTGCTCGTTCACGACGATCTGGCCCCCACTATAGGTTGGGTAGAGGTCCCACAGCTTTCCCGGTCCGAAGGAGGCCAGCGTAAGGGCCTCGAATTCGAGCACGATGTCACGGCAGTGTTCGATCAGGGTGCGGTTCTCGCGGTCCAGCCCAGTGCACACGACCAATCCAGTTGGCGGGCAATCGATATACGAGATATGCAGATCGGGTCGGTACTTGGCAAGAATGGGTACGATTTTCCAGACGTCCCCAGTCCAGAAGTCGCGAATCCCCTGTGGCTCGCTCTCATCGCCGAAGCGCCGTACACGTTCCGCCATGCGTGCGTTGAACGGCAGGCAATCATGCAGGACAAAAACGGACCGCGCATTCGCGAAGCGCTCCGTATTGACGAAATCTCGCAGCAGCGCCTCGTACAGGTGAAGACCATCCAGGAACGCCAAATCGATTCCTGCCGGAAAGAGCCTCTCCACGGCGGCTTGATTGGAAAAAAACTCGTCGGACGTGCCCTGGAAGAAATGGGTATTCCGGCGGCGCATCAGAACATTCGTGGTTATGGCGAAGTGGGGGTCGACGCACACCGCATCGCACCCGATCATCTTGAGGGACTCGCCCGCATGGGTGCCAATCTCAAAATACATTCGAGGCGCCAGGAGCTGCTCCGCCTCCTTCAGCCAGCGGAGATAATAGATTCCCTCATGGGCAAGCTTCGTCGATGGAGTCGAAAGCGTCAGGGGTTCCACGTCTTGGTCGCGCAATTTGGGGAACACGGCGGCGAACCATGGCATCCACCAGAAGTATCCCTCGTAGCTGGCAAGCTTCGAGGGATATGCCTGCATGCACCAATCAGTACCTCGCGGCACCCGGCTCTCGGTTTCTCCGTAGCGGTCGCCTTGCAGATGGCGCGCAATCTGAGAGAACGGCAAAGTCGTCTCGATGACCGCGCCTGCGAAGCTTTCGACCGGCTTGGCCGCCCACACCTTATAGGTTTCCAGGCCGCTGCCGGCGATGATCTGTAGACCACTCTCCGGCCGCATGTGCCGATTGCACCAGAAAGCGATCCACCCATCCCGCAGTCCGTCGACATAATTGCACGCCCGCCGCGTGATAAGAAAGGCATCCGCCTCCAGGTGCACGATCTTCGAGATCCCGTTCTCCTCGGCATAACGCGAGGCGAAGAAGAAGGACCTGACCCAGCCTGGGAAATCCGAAACGGCGCGTCTGCCCAGACGTTCGTTGAAATGGTAAAGCACGATCGGTGCATCGCACCGTAGATCGTCGCCCTCGCGCAATATGGTTAGGTCAGGCCAATCCGGCAACAGTTCCGATCCGTCGTCCACCAGAAGCAACTGATCAAAGTGAAGTCCCGACCGCTTCACCGCCTCTACCCAGATGCGATAGCGGACATTCCATGTGTAATATGAAATGCCGGTGCGCGGCACAAACGTCGTACAAAATACAACGGTCTTATCCAACCTTGCGATACTCACGATTGCAACCCCAGCTCTTTGAGAGAACACCAGACCATGTCGGTCTGCCGACTAGCTTCTCTCGCTTGCGCAGCGCCATGCCGCATCACGCCCGCACCGCGCGGAACACCCGCAGCCAGTTGCCGGCGCACACCTTGGCCACCTCCTCCGCCGTCATCCCGCGCTCCCGCAACGCCGCCGCGATTTCCGGATGCCGCGCGAAATCCGGCAGCTCGGTCTGCGCGATCCCGGCCGGCAGATCGGTGCCGATCCCGACATGATCAACCCCGACCGCATCGATCAACCGAAACAGATGCCGGATCAGCCCCGGCAGCTTTTCCTGCCACAACACCGAGATCCAGGCGCCGATCACCCCGCCGCTTTCCACCACCATCCGCGCGTAGTCCAGGCTGATATACCGCGGGTGATCCCCATCCGGATGGCCTGGCTCCTGCAAATTGGCATGGCTGCACAGGAACGGCCGCGAGGCGACCCGCGCCACGCCCTTCACCGTGGCCTCGGAGCAATGCGCGACGTCGACGATCACGCCCAGCCGGTTCATCCGCCGCACCGCGCCGGCGCCGATCGCGGTCAGCCCGCCATGCACCGGCGCGGCGGTCTGCACGTCGCCCGTCTCGTTCACCAGATAATGGGTAAGCTGGATGCTGCGCACGCCGCGCGCCGCCATCGCGTCCAGCCGGTCCAGATCGCCTTCCAGGAACTCGCAGCCCTCGATCGCCAGCACCAGGGCGGGGTCCCACGGGTCAAGCGCCCGTGGGCAGGCTCCCGGGTCAAGCGCCCGAGGGCAGGCCTCTGGGCGGATTTCGTCCGGCTCGCGGGCGATGCGCATGCCCGCGCGCTCAAAACTATCCAGGTAGCCCTCGACGCATGCCAGGCACTCGCCGGGGTCCGGATCGCGCACCTTCTCCAGCCGCTTCGTCGTCGGATGGCGCCGGATCATCGGCAGGTCCGCGATCGCCGAGACCACAGCGGCGGCGACGCCTCCCGGGCGCATGGTTGCCAGCACGGCACGGTCCACGTCCCCGGTGCGCCGCGGCCGGCCGGCATGGGTGTGCATGTCGATTATCATATGGGGGGGGATCATGCGTGGGATCACGGGGGACTCAGAGGGGGGATCATGGGCGCGGCGACCATGCGGTCAGGCTGGACCAGCCACTGCAATGCCGCAAGCTGGACATCCCTTGCGCGGCGCCCGGCACTTGCGCATCTTGGTGGGGACGACTGGCAAAGCGGGAACCCGGATGGACGGCGGAGCCGACGCGAGACGCATCACGATCCACCCGCCGGAGGATTTTGCCGGCATGCGCGCGGCTGGCCGCCTCGCCGCTGAGACGCTCGACATGATCACGGCCCATGTCGTCCCGGGCGTGACCACCGGCGTGCTGGACGACCTGTGCCACCGCTTCATCACCGAGCATGGCGCGATCCCGGCCCCGCTGAATTACCGCGGCTTCCCGAAATCGATCTGCACCTCGATCAACCACGTGGTGTGCCACGGCATCCCGGGCGACCGCCGGCTGGACGACGGCGACGTCCTGAACATCGACGTGACGGTGATCCTGGACGGCTGGCACGGCGATTCCTCGCGCATGTATGCCGCCGGCGCCCCGTCCACCAAGGCGCGCAACCTGATGGACGTGACCTACGAGGCGATGATGCGCGGCGTCCGCGCGGTGAAGCCCGGGGCCACGCTGGGCGACGTCGGCCACGCCATCCAGACCTTCGTCGAGGGCCACCGGTTCAGCGTGGTGCGCGATTTCTGCGGCCACGGCATCGGCCGGCGCTTCCACGAGCCGCCCAACGTGCTGCATTTCGGCAAGCCAGGCGAAGGCGCGGAGCTGCGCCCCGGCATGTTCTTCACCATCGAGCCGATGGTGAACGCCGGCCGGCCCGAGGTGAAGGTGCTGGACGACGGCTGGACCGCGGTGACCCGCGACCGCTCGCTCTCGGCCCAGTTCGAGCACATGATCGGCGTGACCGCCGACGGCGTGGAGATTTTTACCCTTTCGCCCGCCGGCCTCGAGAAGCCGCCGTACGTGGTCGGCTGACTGCCAATCGGCACCGGACCGCCGAAAGACGAACGGCCGAAAGACAATAGGCCAACGAACAAGCCGCCATAGGGCAAAGCGCCACAGGGCAGACAGGAGGAACCCATGAACGACGTCGTCACCCCGAACCCCACCGCGGCCTCGGTCCCCACCGTTGCCAAAAAGAGCGCCGCCGATTACGTCGCTGGCCGCCGTGCGTTCTTCAAATACCGCGACCTCGGGGTGACCAAAGCCACCGGAGGGAAGCTCCGCGCGCAGGTCACCTCGGCCGAGGCCGGCATGTCGCAGCCCACCGGCTGGCATGTGCACACGTGCGACGCCCAGCTCGTCTACATGCTGAGCGGCTGGATCGAGCTGGAGTTCGCCGGCGAACCGCTGTGCCGGTTGGAGGCGGGTGATTCGATCCTGATCCCCGGCAACACCCCGCACAACGAGCTTCGCACCTCCGACACGTTCGAGCTGCTGGAGATCTCGCTGCCCGCGGAGATGGCCACCGAACCCTGCGACGCCCCGCGATAGTCGTTCGGCAAGGTCGCGCGCTCGCCGGTCGCCCGGTCCCCGGTCGCCACGCAGGGCGAGGGGACCGAACGACCGGCCCGCACACCCACGCCGCACGCGCGCGCCGACGCCGAGCGAAGCGCCCGAACGGCACGGATTGAGTCCGATTCGTCCGCCCGACCCTGTTTCGGCATTCGCGGCCGCTGCCCCCGTTACAGCGGTCGCTGGCTCCACCACAACGGTCGCTGGCTCGCTCACGAAGGTGAACCGACCCTTCCCGGGCTGCCGTGCTCGAACAATCAAGCGCGACATCGAACCCGATTCGTGCAACGCTACAACCGACAGTTGTAGGAGCAGCCGATGTCCTTGAGCCTGATGCTGGAGTGGCTCGTCCGTGTCCTCAAAGTCGATGTCTCGGTGCGAAAGGTTGTCCCGATCCAACCTGTGCCGACGCCCCAGCGGCTGGCGACGCTCACCAAAACCGCCCTGTTTGCGCGCAACGAGCCGCCCGATCGTGCGATCCCCATCCTCCAGAACCTGAGCGGCGAACTGCGCGCGGCGGATGATGCGATGACGCGGGCCGGCGTCGGGCTGGCCGCGGACGCCCTGGCGCTGAGCCGGCAGGTGGCGGCCGACCTCGCCGCGGCACCGGCGCGTGCGCTGGCGGTTGCGCAGGCCCACGTCGCCGCGTGGCTGGCCGAGGTCGCCGCGTTGCCGCCGGCGGCGCGTCCGGCCGATGCCCCCGTTGATCCCAAAGCACGTGCCGCGCTGCTGCTGCCGCTGATCAACAAGCTCGGCACCGGCATCCCCGAGGACGAGGCGATGCTGGCGCGGATCAATGTCAAGAGCGGCCCGATGTTCGTCCCGGCCAAGATCGCGCTGGCGACGCTGCGGGAGGAGTACGCCACTCTCCTGCCGAAGCGCACCGAAGGGATCGAGCCGACGGTGCCGGTGGTTCCCGTCGCGCGCCCGAAGCTCGGCGCCGGGGGGGAGTCGAAGACGCTCAAGGACAACCTGGCGGCCATCGAGACCGCGATGGCGAGCGGCGCCGCACCGAACCCGGACCTGCTGGACGCAGCCATCGCGGAGATCCGCGGCAAGATCGACCTGCCCGGTGCCAATGCGGAGATGCTGCGCCTGAAGACCTGGGACGCGGTGAAGGCCGAATACAAGCGGCTGCTCAAGATCGACGATGCCACCGGCCGGGCATACATGGCCAACATGTGGTGGTTCCGCCGGCAGGCCGTGGACGCCCAGATGACCGCCTTGCAGCGACTATACGGGTTTGTCTGGGGCAGCGTCGGCAGCGCCAATCCGGAGAGCGACTACGACGTCACCGTGCGCACCCACGGCACGAAGGAGGGCGCCGTTCATTACGACTACCAGATCGTCGCCGAGTTCAACGCGGCGGTGTCCAAGCAGTTCAAAGGCCCCGCGCCCGGCATCCTGTTCGACACCAACCTGTACGCCGAGGCCCCGGTCGCGTTGCCGGCGGGCCCGGCCACCCCGACCACCCGTGCCATGAGCGCAATGACCGAGCAGGGCCAGGACGTCGGCGCCCTGATGAAGCTGCGCCGCTACATGGATTGGGGCGATTACACGGCCTACCAGGAGCAGACCCTGGCGGCGCTGCCGAAGGAACAGCGCGCCCTGACGCTGCGCCAGTTCGAGGAAGCCGACGCGCTCTATTTCATCGCCCGCGCCGAGCAGTTGCAGCAAGCCGGCATCAGGGTGGATGACGTACCAAATACACTGGCAGGCCAGAAGATATTGGAGGAAAGGGCGGTGGCGCTCGAGCACGATGGCGCCAAATCGATGGACACCAACAACGCGCTCTATCTTGCGAAGATGGAACAGGTCCGCAAGCTGGAGAAGGCGTTGCTGGCAGAGCGCGACGGCGACACGAAAGCCGCTCTGCTCGCCAAGCTGCGCACGCTGCAGGCGGACGCGACGTTCTTCGCCGCCGAGGCCTACCACAGCGAAGGCCCGCTCAAGCACGTCGTGGAGGCGACGCAGAGCAGCAAGGTGGCGGTCAACGGGGCGCAATACGCGGCCTTCACGCCGCAGCAGAAGACGGCCAAGATCAAGGAGCTCAAGGACAAGAAGCTGGAGGGCTACTCGGCGATGCAGATGCTGCAATCGTTGAACGAGAACCTCGGCGACCTGCTCAAGGACCTGCGGCACTACGAGAGCGAGCCGTTCCCCGGCCTCGGCTTCTACCGCTGCTCGAAATATCTCGAGCGCGTCTGCGATGCGGCGATATTGACCGCGTCGAAGCTGCCCGCTCCCTCGCAGGCGCGATTCGCCGAGCTGCGTATCGGCGGCAAGACGCCCGCGGCGGTGCAGGCAGGCGTCGCCGGCATGGTCGACATTCGCGGCGAGACCAAGGTGTTCGCGGTCGCCGACGCGGAGCAGGAGAAGCAGGCCTACGCGATCGAGGAAATGGGCAAGATCTTTCCCGGCGTCACCACGCTGCGCGATCTGGGCAAGATCGTCGCCGCATTCGGCCAGCAGGTGAACGCCGTCGCCCGCGCCGTCGTGACCGACCAGTTGCGGGCCACCGACGAGGCGGCGTATTTCAGGGCGACAGGCTGATCCCCGGACCTCGGCACACGCCACCGCGGCGCGCTGCGTTAGCCGATCGGCAAGATTATTGGGCCTAGCCTGCCGTCGCCACTTGCGGCGACGGGACGGATGGCCAGGATCAAACGCGCAAACCCAGGGCTGAACGAGGTGCCCAATCTGCTGGCGCTGATCGAGCTCGCGCGCTGCTCCCCTGCCCCATCCGAGCCTGCACCACCCCGCCGTGCCCCGTCCGCTGCGTCCCCACTCAGTCCCGCGCGATCCCACACGGCCCCATCCGGGCCTGCACCATCGCGCCCTGCCCTGCCCGACCTTACGCGATCCATGCCTGCCCCACCCGGCTCCGCGCAATCCGCGCATGCCCCACTCGAGCCTGCACCAACCTTCCCTGTCCCACTGGACCTCGCGCGATCCGCCCCTGCCCCACTCGGCACGCCCCTGTCCGGCACCCCCCTGTCCGGCACCGATGGCCATCGTGCCCGCATGCGTGCGCGGCTGCTGACCGCCGGCCCGGACGCGATCGCCGACCACGAGATGCTGGAGATGGTGTTGTTCCTGGCGCTGCCCCGGCGCGACACCAAGCCGCTCGCACGCGCCCTGCTGGCCCGCTTCGCCAGCTTCGCCGGTGCCATCGCGGCACCCGCCGTCGAGCTCGCCGCCATCGACGGCCTGGGTGACGCCGGGGTGGCCGCGCTGAAGCTCGTGCAGGCCGCGGCACTCCGCCTGATGCGCGCGGAGGTGATCAACCGTCCCGTGCTGGCCAATTGGGACCGGCTGATGGCCTACCTCACCGCCGCCCTGGCGCGCGAGCGGGTCGAGCAGTTCCGCGTGCTGTTCCTCGACACCCGCAACCGGCTGCTGGCCGACGAGGCGCAGGGTCGCGGCACCGTGAACCACACCCCCGTCTACCCCCGCGAGGTCGTCAAACGCGCCCTCGAACTGAACGCCACCGCGCTGATCTTGGTGCATAATCACCCAAGCGGCGACCCGACCCCCTCGGCCGCCGATCTCGACATGACCCGCGACATCCGCCACGCGGCCGAGGCACTGTCGATCACGCTGCACGACCACGTCATCATCGGCAACGACGGGGCGCTGAGCTTCCGCCGCGAGGGCCTGCTGTAGGTCCCCTGCCCTGTCCCGGCCACATTCCAGCCGGTGCAGCGCCGCTACACCGCCCCGGCCACCTCCCAGCCGCCCGCCCAGATCATGTGCAGCGCCACATACAGCACGATCGTCAGCCCCACCCAGGCGATCCAGCGCTGCCGCTCCAGGATGCGCGCCAGCACGCCGGCGGCGATGCCCATCAGCACCACGGAGATCGTCAGCCCCGCCGCCAGCACCCACGTGCTGCCACCCGCCGCACCGGCCACCGCGAGCACGTTGTCCAGGCTCATGGAGACGTCGGCCAGGATGATCTGCAACATTGCCTGCGCCAGGCTCTTCTGCTGCAGCAACGCACCTGGTTCTCCGGCGTGCGGGCGACGGCGCAGCTCGCGGTACATCTTCCAGCAGACCCACAGCAGCAGCAGCCCGCCGGCCAGCAGCAGCCCGAGGATGGCCATCAGGCGCAGCGCGATCGCCCCGAAGGCGATGCGGACCAGCGTCGCCCCGCCAATCCCCAGAATGATCGCCGGCCGCTGCTGCCGCGCCGGCAGCCCGGCCACGGCCAAGCCGACCACCACGGCATTGTCGCCGGCCAGCGAAATGTCGATCATCAGCACCTGCGCGAATGCCGACAGGTCGTGGGTCAGTCCGGCCAGGTTCATTGGGCGCGCGTGGTTCCGTGCTTGTCAGGGCCGAGCGGACGAGGCTGGGCGGAAGGGTCCGGCCGGCGGATCCGGTGTGTGGGCGAGAGGCTGCATCATCGTCTCCCGCTACATCAGACGGGGGATGGACGCCATGCGGACACCGCGCAGGCCGGTCGCGCGACGCGCGGTGGTTCGGGCAATGGCGTCGGGTAGACACAGGACGGGGTGGCTCGAGTCGGGCCAACGGCGACTGGCACTTGTCCGACAGGTATTGCAAGGCTATCGGACCGTAATATGCGACTTACCCATGGAAATCCGTGTGTTTGATAACGGAGAGGCCGGTCAGTTAGAATGGGTGAAAAGGGTCGACTACGGCGGTTCGGCCCAGGCGACCCAGCTACCGCTGCTTCGGGGGGGAACGGTCGTTTCTGCCCGGGCCTGTGGGGATGGGCACGACGCGCGGGACTCATGCTGTCGAGAAACCGCCCGTTGGCTGGGCGCCGTGATGCTTGCCATGATGCGCCTTAGGCAGCTTTGGACATGACATGTAGAACCCGTGGGATGTATCTTGCGCCTTAAGCGATGACCCACCGCCGGTCAGGACGGCGCTTCGTCGAATGAAACGGAGGCAAGAGCACAGTGCGTAGGATTATTGTTGCTGCCAACAAGGCTCTCGCCGAGAGGCTGAAAAAGCTCCACGAACCGCAGGGGGAGCGCACGCTTCAGGAACTCCTGGCCGAGGTGAAAAAAATACAGGGAGAGGACCTCCACTTCAATCTTCACCATGAACCACCGGAATCCACTACTGAGGAATGAGGATTGGCGAGCGCTAGTCTCCCGGGGCAAGGTCCCCTTGGCGCCGCGCCCCCACTTCAACGCAACTGGCTCGGCAGTCTTATGCAGAACTTAAGATATCTGCATCAAAATCAGGTCATTGATCGGATTGGACTTTTCTGATGCGGATTTCTGATGCACAATGTGGGCATGATTTGCGGGTATGCCCGCGTCTCGACCGACACCCACACATGCGCGTCGCGGACGCAGAGGTTCCCATAATCAAAGTTTCGAAAAGAGTGGGAGCAGGCCATCGGCAGCGAATTTGCTCGCAGCTCCTCTTCATGTCGCCCATGCCCGTTTCGGCTTGGCATTGTCCATTATGCTCATGGACGGCCGCGGCAAATCGGCGGTTTTCATGGCGCGTCGTAGTCAGTGTCTTCGCTGCGCTCAGCGCGCGCCATGGCCCGGCGGAGTGCGCCAGCCTCCGGGCACACCTCCGCAACGTGGTTGGCGATGATGGCAAAAGCCTCCATCAACAGACCGCAGCCTGCTTTGGCGTCGTCCTTGGCGATGCGGCCGATCATGGCGCCTGTCGCAAGTGCGAGGACACGGCTGCCAAGGTGGTCGTCGATCCCATCGGTATTCTTAACGAGGACCAGGATGTCCGCCAGGAGGCCGCCAGGGGAGGAACCGATACGCCGCTTAGCATCTTTTCGTGTGTTGGTCCTTTTCATTCTGTTGCCCTATCTGCAAGATGTGTCGATCGTCATGTGAGTGACGCGGTCAGTCGCTTCATCCCACCTCACCTCGACCCGATTGACAATTGGCTGCGCACGAGGCCCGATTGACCGGCAGCATCGCCGCGTGGCGGCAAAGGGATGCAGTCGAAGCGCCGTAATCAGGGAGGCGGAACCGTGAAGCAAGATGACGATGAAGTAGTCCGCTTTTGGATCGAGGCTGATTTCAGCAGCGAACCGGACGAGTCAGCGTTCCAGGGCTACCCGGAAAGTCATGAAGAAGCGATCCGGATTTTCGAATACCTCAATAGTCGATATCCTTGCGTCTGGCTAGCCGAATATGGGAAATACAAGGCAGGCAATGAGTGGAAGGACGCCTGGATGTATTATAGATGGACAGATGCAACTTACTACGGCGACTGCAAAGGCCGCTTCACCGGATATCCCGATGGTGATGACCCTTTATCGGATTATGTGGCGATTTACAGGGACGGGAGTCGTGTGCCGGGAGTCTGACGGTAGTAATCCTATCTGCCAGATTATGCAACTTGGCGAAGGCAAAGTTGCCACTAAGGGCGCTAGCGAGCCGGTCTTCGCCCCGCCGGGCGGCGATCCGGGCTTCGGATATACGCAGCCCAAGCGAAGATGCGCTGATCGGTCTGCTGCTCTCTGTCGGGAGTCCTGCTTCTATATGTGATAATGTCCTTTACCCCATATAGTCGGACAGCGCACCGCGCTTGTCGGCCGTCGTGCGGACCACCATGTTTTGGGGATGTTCGTCATCACCGAGGCCGATGCCGTCGCGATCCGTGCCATCTTCTAACGCCCCTGCATCATCACATGGACCGCGGCACTAGATTTGTTGCGGCACGGCGGAGCGCGTAGGTTCGCTCAGCCTCAACCATGGACTGCCCCCCAATGTCGCACGAGAGCGAGCCAGAGCGCTTCATCAACGACGAGGAGTTCCAGCGACAGCTCTTGCTGCTGCGCCGGACGCGGCGCTTCCTTATCGAGGAAGGCGTCCCGGCCACTGTAACAACAGGCAATCCTGCCAGTCCCGCAGTCAGTGAATCCCCGTTCAGCCTCGGTCGCCTAAACCTGATCCGCTACCCCCAACCCCCCTTGTTCTTTCTCTGGAAACGGCCGGCGACGACCCCGCCGACGCTTGGTGACTGGCAGCTCCTAGAAGAGAAGCAGAACGGCCTTCAGCGCTTTTTCAACACTGAGTTGCAGCACCGTTTCCGCCTACAGGCTACGCAACGGATCATCACGGTCACGCCGCTCGTGTTGCTCGTGGTCTCGTTCGTCGCCCTCATCACAGCCGTTTTTCCGCCAGAACTCGCCTTGCCCGGGGATACGACACCTATAATCTCCGCACCCGCCTGGCGCTTCGTTTCCTTCCTGGCATGGACTTCCTGCCTCGGTGGGCTCGGCGCGATCGCCTTCCTCGCGGTGAACTCGCTTGCCATTCAGGACGATGCCACCTTCGACATCTCGAATGTGGGCCTCGTCGTAATGCGCATCGTCTTGGGCGCGCTATTCGGCTGCATCGTGTCGCTGCCGTTCTGCTTCCCTTACTTCAAGGACTTCACCGACTGGGTGATCAAAGGCGGTGATCTCGCCGGCGGGCGCGGTGTGCTTCTGCTCGTGCCGTTCCTGCTCGGTTTTAGCACCACCCTCGTCATGGCGGTGCTGAATCGCATGGTCGCCGGCATCGAGTCGATGTTCGGCATTGAGCGCAGCGTGCAGAAGCGAGCGCCAGACACCGCTGATGGTCGAACGAACCCGGACGCGCGCCCCGGTCAAACACCAGCGTCTAATGCCAGCGGAGGGGATGGTCACCCCCTTGAACGTGAACCAGGGCGGCATGGCAGCTGAGGCCCCCGATTAGCGCGTGATAATCCGGTTTACGGCGTGCAGATTGCCGGCCGTCGCGGCGCGTGAATCCGCGGCGGGCTGGTAGCGGCGAAATCCCACTACCTCCCGCCCCCTTTCGCCAGGGCCTTTAGCAAGGGACTGAGCCACGCCCATGCCGTCGGCAGCGCCCCGGAAATCTGGAGCGCCGCGCCGGACAGGCCGGCGATCAGGGCGGCGGCGACCGCCTTCGAGATATGTTGTTCGACCGCGCCGACGGCGCTCTTGCCTATTCCCAGAGCGCGCTGGCTCAGGAAGATAATGAGATTCTCTGCGCTCTTCACCGTGCCATAGACGACGGCTTTGGTCGCGCCCACGGGATCCTTCGTCGCCTCGGCCAGGAAGCGGAAACTGTGTGGCAACTCCGGGTCGAAGTATTTTGGCTCCGCTTCCATCTTGCTCGCCATATCATCAACGGCTGCGCTGATTTCGGCCGGGCTGGCGTCACCCTCCCCTAACGGATCGGCCGCCGCCGCGCGCTGGAAGGCGGACCACCGTTCCAGCTTGCCGATGCCCATCACCAAAGCGATGTGAAGATGATCCAGTTCCTCCAGCACGGCAGCATTGAGGCTTGGCATGTCATCCGCATCCGAGCGATATGCGACGACCAGCCTCCCAAGGCGTTCGATTTCGTAGCCAACGCGGAACTGGCGTTCCTTCACGTCCGAGGTGTCGCCAGTCAGCAGCGTTGCCAGGGCGACCAGACGATCCCTCGCGCGGCTGTGATTTGTCCCCGTTCTAAAATCTCCGGATAGCAACTCCCGGATATGATCATGCACCGGTTCGCGCCATGCGTTGAAATCCCGTTCCGTCGCGCTCAGCGCACTGTCGCGATTGTTGACCAACGCGATTCGACCATTGCGCTCTTCAACGCAAACCGGAGCGGGTGACTGATCAGGGATCGACCGCAGGGAATCGGCGATATCGAGGTCACTCTCGGACTTCAGCATCAAGCCCATCGACACAATCAGTGAGCGTATCTCCTGACCGTATAGGGCGGGACTTTCCGGAACCCGACGAACCATCAAGACACCGGGGGAACCTAAGCGAGAATGCAATTCATGGAATCGCTGCACGGTCATGTTGAGCCTCTCGTCGACACTTTTCGGTGCCGATCTGTTCCTCTCCCTGACCAACAGGCCAATCAGAACATGAGCGCGAACGGCTTCCTCGAACTCACGGTCAATCTGCTTTGATCGAATCCTGATACGGGTCATTACATATTGAGTATCAATAATCGTCAGGAAAGCGTCCGCCCGGCGTATCAGATCGACCATGGGGACTGTCGTGGGGTCGGCGGGAAAGGGGTCCGCATAGTCGAGAAAGTCCACTGGGTGCAGCCCGGCCTCGCGCATCTCACGCCGAACTACCTTGAGAATGTTCCGGCGATGGAAGAAGCCTGTTGACAACAAGACCGAAGGAGGCTCGGTCATCCCCCGTTCCACTGGCACGTAGATCGTGCCCGGGCGGGTCTGACCCGATGAAACACTGGCCATGCCAAGTCCTCGCGATTCCTACGACCGTTGGCCGAACGCCTTCCGACTGCCCATGCCAGATCGATTCCCTTTTGGAAAAGAGTGTGATAACGTCCTTTATCATTCATGAGACGCTTGCGCCAAGGCGCCTGCATGGCGACTTCTTCGGCACAGGCTCCGGCAACCCGGCATGGGTCGAACCCGGCTGTTTCGGCCAAGCGATCCGGCTGCCGCAGCTTGGTGTCCGCTGGTGACGTTCAAACCGACCCGCTACCCGATCCTTCGCTTCGACATCGACAAGACCCGCACTGTACTAACGGCTGGCCGATAGAAGGATCACACAAGCGACTGGCCCGACGCAATCGCGAATCCGGCCCTCAGGGGCGTGCCGCGAGCACGAGGACGATCGGCCCCGCGACTGCCCCGCAATTGGTGCCGCGACTCGCGGCTGTTGACACGCCAAGGCAGCACGCACGCTGCGCCAGCGTCGCACCGCGAGCACGCCCAACGGGATGCGGATTATATTCCTTGATATGTGAGATAATTCCTGTTATATCCCCGGTACTTGAAACATTGGAACCGCGCACATGAACACGCCTCCCGTCCAAACGCAGCCGGCCCTGGCGCTCGATCCGGACACCCTCGCCACCCTGCTCCGCACCACTGCCGACGCGATGCCGCACCACCTCGGCACCTGCGCGGAGGACGTCGCCAGGCAGCAGCGTGCCGTCTTTAACGCCATCACGAGGCTGGGTCCGCGCGACCCGGTGGAGGCACTCCTCGCCTCGCGCATCGTCGCCATGCACTTCCACATCATGGAGAACCTATACCGCGCCGGGCAGCCGGACCTGCTGCCGGGCCTGCAACTGCGCTTCCAGGCGAAGGCGCACGCGCTGAGCAAACTGGTGGACGCCACGCTGTTCGAGCTGCGGGACCGCCAGACCGCGGAACTGGTGTGGCCGGGTGCGGGGTCGCGGCTGCGAGCGTCAGGGTTGCCAGTGTCGGGGGTGCCAGTGTCGGGGTCCGAACCGCGTGCCCAGCCGGTGCCGGTGCCCACGCCGCGTCCGCAGCCGGCGCCTGAGGCCGCCCGGGCGAGCGCGCCGCTACTACAGCCGCCGCTGGCGGAGGGACGGCACGAACGCCGCCGTCGCGAGCGCGCCGAGCGGCACGCCGCCGCAAGAGCGTCGGCACGGCAGCCCGCCGCGACCGTGTCAGCGCGGCAGCCCGCCGCCGCTGTCGCGCTGCCGGCAGACGTTGCTCCGGCCGGCTCGACCGATGCCCTGCATCAGCGGCTGCTGGCCGGGGTTGCCGCCCGGGCAGCCGCCTCCGCCACGGCACTTGCGGCGTGAGCGCCGGCGGCGTGAAGGGCGCGCGGCATGCGGGGGAGGCAGGACCCATGCAACGTGAGACCACCGCCGGTCGCACCGGCCCGGTGCGAAACGGCAACCCGCGCGGCAACCCGAACCTTGCGCCACGGGGCGCCTGCCCGCGGGCTTGACCCGCTTGGGGCCAAGACCCGCACGGGTTGTCCCTGCCGCTCGCCCGCGATGAAGAACGGCCGCTGCCCCGCAGGTCAAGCCCGCGGGAAGGCTCCGCATGGCGGCGGCAGCACGGGTCCGCGTACCGCGGCAGGCCTCGCCCGCCTGCGCGCCGCGCGGACCAGGCACGGCTTCTACGGCGCCGAAAGCCAGGCCGCGCTGCGCCGCGAGGACGAGTTCATCGCCGAGACGCGTGCCCTGCTGGCGCTGGTTCGCGCTGGTGCTCAGCCGGCAGACCCGGTCGGGGCGCCTGCCGTTCGCCTCGCGGGTGCGGCCGCTCCGCGGCTTCAGAAAGTGCGACGGAGCGGGAGGACCCATACAACGTGAGAGACGGCGGCACGGCTTGTGCCGTGCGGCTGCCCGCGGGATGGCTGGCGGGGTGGCGCGGCGGGCGGTTGCGGCGGGGCGCAGAATGCGAAATTCGTGCAACGACCCTATGGGACTGTCTGGTGGTCGATACGGGCGGGTGGGGCACGGCGATGTCGGCGGAGGGGCGCGCGGGCCGTTCCGGCAAATCGCGCAGCTACCCTATGCAACGGTCTGGTGGTCGAAGCGGGCGGGAGGGGCACGGCGGTGTCGGCGGAGGGCGGCCGATGCGGGGGATGGAGGCGGCGCGGCGCCGTTACGACAAATCGCGCAGCTACCCTATGCGACTTGTGGGCTTCGTATCGCCCCGACCCCTCCCCCACCCCCCTCCCACAAGGGGAGGGGGAGTAATGAGTAGGAGCGCTCCCCTTGTCAGCACTCCCCGGAGCGGTCTAGCTCCCCGCGACCCCGGCAGCATATTGGGCAGCGTCAGCATGGTCCCCCGCTACAGCCGACCCGAGATGGACGCCATCTGGGCGCCCGAAAACCGCTACCGCATCTGGTTCGAGATCGAGGCGCTGGCCGCCGAGGGCATGGCGCAATACGGCCTCATCCCGGCCGCCGCCGCCCGCACGATCCGCGAAAAAGGCGGCGCCCAGATCGCCCGCATCAACGCCGCCGAGGTCGCCCGAATCGACGCGATCGAGCGCGAGACCCGCCACGATGTCATCGCCTTCCTCACTTGGCTCGCCGAGTCGATCGGCCCGGACAGCCGATTCGTCCACCAAGGCATGACCAGCTCCGACGTGCTGGACACCTGCCTGTCGGTGCAGCTCACCCAGGCCACCGACCTGCTGTTGGCCGACCTCGATCGCGTGCTGGCCGCGCTGAAGACCCGCGCGTTCGAGCACAAGACCACGCTCACCATCGGCCGCAGCCACGGCATCCACGCCGAGCCCACCACGTTCGGCCTGAAGCTCGCCGGCCATTACGCCGAGTTCGCCCGCGACCGCGCCCGCCTGGTCGCCGCGCGACGGGAAATAGCGGTGGCGGCGATCTCCGGCGCCGTCGGCACCTTCGCGCATCTCGACCCCCGGGTGGAAACCTTCGTCGCCGAGCGGCTGGGCCTCGCCGTCGAACCGGTCTCCACCCAGGTGATCCCGCGCGACCGCCACGCGGCGTATTTCTGCACCCTCGGCGTGATCGCCAGCGGCGTCGAGCGGCTGGCCACCGAGGTCCGCCACCTGCAGCGCAGCGAGGTGCGCGAAGCGGAGGAGTTCTTCCATCCGGGCCAGAAGGGCTCGTCCGCCATGCCGCACAAGCGCAACCCGGTGCTGAGCGAGAACCTGACCGGCCTCGCCCGCATCGTCCGCGCCGCCGTGGTGCCGGCACTGGAGAACGTGACGCTGTGGCACGAGCGCGACATCAGCCACTCCAGCGTGGAGCGGGTGATCGCCCCGGACGCCACCACCGCGCTGGACTTCGCCCTGGTGCGTCTGGCCGGGATGATGCAGCGCCTGGTGGTGCATCCGCAGCGCATGCTGGCCAACCTGGAGAGCCTCGGCGGCGTCGTGCACTCCGGCGAGGTGCTGCTGGCGCTGACCCGGGCGGGGATCCTGCGCGAGGACGCGTATCGCATCGTGCAGCGCAACGCGATGGCGACGTGGGAGACGCTGGGCACGCCGGGGAACCGCAGCTTCCGCGCCAACCTGCTGGCCGACCCGGAGGTTGCCGGCCGGATCGCCGAGGCGGAGCTTGACCGCGCGATGGACCCCGCGCTGCACCTGAAGGAGCTGGACCACGTCTTCGCCCGCGTGTTCTCCGCCTCCCCTTGACGGCTTGGGCCGCGAAGCGGACCAGGGATGGGGGAGGGGCCGCTCGGCCAAAATGACCCCCTGACAGTTTTGTAGGGTTGTTGCCCGATTTGCCCGGGCGGCGCCGTGGGCCCCCTCCACCGACACGGCCGCGCCCCACCCGCCCGCATCGGCACCTGACAGTTCTATAGGGTTGTTGCGCGATTTGTCCGCGGCGCGGTCGGGAGTAGGGTTGGACACAGGTGCGGTCTCCAAAGGTTGCATCAAACCGCCCGCCCTAGCACAAATAGGTGAAGTATACTAACTAAATCTTGTCGCCAAATCGCAGCCACCAACCACCCCCACCGCCCAGCTCCATCGTACCGACGGTGCGTCGTCACTCGCCGGTAGTTGCGTAGCAGTAACGTTACCGCCGCTCCCGCCGATGATCCCGGCGATCGGTTTTCGTTCCACTCATCGATGAACCTGCCGCACAACTGGGAGCTCGATTCCGGCATCCAGGTGCTCGACCGGCTGCCCGATCCGGTGGTCGACGGCTACGTGCAAGCCAGCGCCCGGATCGCATGGCACATCACACCGGCGGTCGAAGTGTCCTTGTCGGGCTACAACCTGCTCGCAGCGTATCGTGTGGAGACGGTGGAGCCCGGCACCGCCCCGCTCGACGTTCAACCGGCCCACGGGTCGGGCCGAACGGCCACCCGAGGACAGGCACCGGACGGCACCCACGACTTGCCTACCGCGCAGCAAGCAAACAACCCGCATTTGACCGCCCCCCACCCCCCACCTACCGTCCAGAACAACACATCGGGGGAAACACGATGCGCCGCACAGCACCAGGCACCGCCGCCCCATGATCCGACACCTGCCCCTCGCCTCGCTCGTCGCGCCGCCTGCCCTCTGCGCCGCCTCCACGCACGCCGCGCCGCCGACCGGCGTCACGTTCGTCCGGTCCAGCCTCAGCTGCAATTTCGTTCCGCTCTCTATCGCCCACACCGAAGGCTAAAATGATCACCAGTTTCGAGATCAACAACAACGAACCCTTCGGCGGCGGCGCCACGTTCGGTGCCACCGGCGCCTACGTCCGCATCGACGGCACCGCGACCGGCGAGGTCGATCCCGCACGCCCCTGCAACGCCGGCATCGCGCTGCTCGACAAAGCCCCGCGCAACGAACACGGCCGGGTCGAATATCGCACCGACGTCACCATCCTGCGCCCCGCCGATGCCTCGCGCGGCAACGGCCGCATGCTGTACGAGGTGAACAACCGCGGCCGCATGCT
This sequence comes from Acetobacteraceae bacterium, assembly GCA_003151425.1. Lineage (GTDB taxonomy): Bacteria > Pseudomonadota > Alphaproteobacteria > Acetobacterales > Acetobacteraceae > Palsa-883. The sequence goes on along the minus strand of PLXO01000230.1, from coordinate 7,539 downwards.
GCTGTTTCCCAACCTCTGCGCCGGTGCCGCGGGGAATCAACCGAAGACCGCGGCGGATCTCGGCAATGCACTGCCGCTGAAGCTGGGCTTCATTCTGGTGTGGTCCGGCTGGGACCCCGGCGCGCCGCGCGCCAATAGCGGACTGGCGCTGGATGCGCCGGTCGCCACCAATGACGGTACGCCGATCACCCAACGCATCCGCGAGGAGTTCGTCTCCGGCACACGCCTCGGCATGATGAAAACGTTCCGGCTGTCCTACGAAGCCGCCGACACGCGGGCCCGTCTGACCGTACGCGCCACGCAGACCGCGCCACGGCGCGAGGTCGCCTTTGCATTCGTGGATACCACCACAATCCGCCTGCTGCCCGCGCCGGCGCCGTGCGAACGCGGTGCGCAGACCAACGCCAAGCGCGAACTCGGTACGATTCCCGAACGCAGTGCGGCTTTCGAAACAGATGCGGTTTCCGAAATAGATGCGATTCCCGAAGTCGGCGCAATCTACGAGTTCACCTACAACGCGACGCAGCCGCGCGTCCTCGGCCTCGGCTTCGCCGCAACACGCGATCTGGTCAGCCGCCTGCGCCGCAATGGCGAAACGCTGTTGGGCGGTCGCCCCACCCACGCACTCGGCTTCGGCATCTCGCAGGCCGGCCGCTACCTGCGCGATCACATCGCACTCGGCTTCAACAAGGACGAAGGCGGCGCCCGCGTGTTCGACGGCGTCCTGACCCACGTCGCCGGCATCGGCCGCCTGTTCTACAACACACCGTTCGCCCAGCCGGCGCGCACCCGCACCTGGCACGAGGACCACGATTTCCCGGAGGTGGAATTCCCGTTCTCCACCGCGACCTTCACCGACCCGATCGGCGGCCGCACCGCATCGCTGCTGCGCGGCGACGACAGCGATCCGTTGCTGATCGAGACCAATACCTCGACCGAATACTGGCAGAAGGCCGCGTCGCTGCTGCACACCAACCCCGAGGGCACGCACGACGCGGTGCTGCCCGACACCGTACGCGGATATTTCCTCACCGGAACGAACCACACCGGCCGCTCCGGCACCCCGCGCGATGCCGGCCCGTGCATCCTGCCACGCAACTGGCACGATCCGATGGCCGCGGTGCGTGCCCTACTGGTCGCCCTGGACGCGTGGGTGGTGGACGGGCGCGCCCCGCCGCCCAGCCGCCTGCCGCGCATCGACGACGGCACGCTGGTGCCCGCGGAGGCGGTGGCCTTCCCTAAAGCCCCGGGCTTCGCCCCACCCCACGCGGCCAACGACGCCACGCCGTTGCCGGACTGGATCAATCCGGGCCCGCCCACGCGAGCCTGGCGCGCGCTCGTCCCGCAGGTCGGCCCGGACGGCAACGAGCTCGCCGGCCTGAAGCTGCCGGATGTCGCCGTGCCGCGCGGCACGCACACCGGCTGGAATCTCTACAAGCCCCCCTACCCCGCCGGCGAACTGGCCGATCGCGACGGCACCTTCCTCGCCTTCGCCGAGACAAGCACCGAACGCAAGGCCACCAGCGACGCGCGCCCATCACTCGCCGAGCGTTATCCCACCCAAGGCTCTTACGTCACCGACATCGCAACAATCGTCACGCACCTCTGTAATGATCGCCTGCTGCTGCCAGACGACGCCGCCGCCCATCTCGCCCGCGCGAAATCCGAGTGAAGAAAGCAAGGCTGGGGCTTCGCCCCAGCCTTGCTTTCTTCACGCGCCTCAGCGCCGCGTGACGGGTCCCGGCACTGGCGGTGGGTTCGCGCCCTGCCACAACTGCAGCACCTGCGTGGGATGGATGCAGCTTATCGAGCCGATCTGGTTGGGTCCGTATTGTACGTAGCCTTCGGCCGGCGGCGGCAAGAGCGGCGTGGAAATCGGAATATAGAGGAAGCACACCGAGCCATCGATCGGGTCCCGCCAGCGCTGGATGATGGTGTCGCGCAACGGCCCACGATAGACCTTTTCCAGCAGCATCAACGGAAAACTGTCCCACTGCGGCGCCGCCTGCTGCGCCGGTGCGGCTGCTGGTCGCGCCGGCGCGGGGGCCGGGGCCGGGGCCGCCTTCGGTTGCGCCTGGACTTGCATGGCACCGCCCGCCGCCGCCAAGCCGATCAGCAGACCGGCGGCGGCGGATAGTCCGTCACAAGTCAAACGCGGCAAGTTCGCTCCAATCAGAATTCCACGCCGATGCCGATACGCCCGCCCCAGTCGCCGGCCCCGGCAGTGCCGACGCTGCCACTGATATACAGCGGCAGACTGACGTTCACCCGGTGCACGACATTCAGCGCGCCGCCATACTGACCTGAAAAGAAGCCCGCGCCAAGATTGACCGTCGTCTTGCCGGGCGCCGACGGGGTGATCTGCGAGGCCATTGCCATCGTCATCGCGATGCCTCGGTTCGCCTGCTGGAAGTAGTTCTGCACCTGGCCCAAGGTCGTGGCGTCCGAACCAGCGATCCCCGGTGCCACATTGGTGATTCGCCGCGTGTTGGTCGCCGACCCGACCGACACCGTATTCGCCTGGTTGGCAACCGAGCCGGCGCCCAGCGCGACGCTGTTGGGCGCCGATGCCACCGCGCCGGCGCCGAGTGCCGTGGCGTTTGGCGCCCCCGCGGTCGCGCCGGTGCCAAACGCCGAACTGCTGGCAAAGTTCGCGCTCGCACCGTTGCCGAATGCCGAGGACGATTGTGTGGTCGGGGTGCCGCCGGGGGTGAATGCGCTGGACCCGTCGCCATAGGCCGAGCCGCCATTGTCGGCCGTTGCTCCGGCGCCGATTGCATTCGAACCGGTCGCCACCGCCCCGTTGCCGATCGCCGTGGCGTTGGCGCCGGTCGCCTGAGCGCCAAGCCCGACGGCGATCGCGGCGCTCGCGCTCGCCACCGCGCCATTGCCGACGGCCACCGCGTTGGCGCCTGACGCATTCGCGGCGTTGCCGAATGCAGCGGAATTCGCGCCGCTGCCCGTCGCACTGTTACCGACCGCGGTTGCTAGACTGCCGGTTGCCGCCGCACCCTGACCAACGGCGACCGCCCCGATCGTCGTCGCGCTGGCGCCGGAGCCCACCGCGACCGAGGAGAGACCCGTGCTGTTGGCGCCGCTGCCGAGCGCCGTGGCGTTGCCGGCGGCAACGCTAGCCGCGCCGATCGCCGTCGCGAACCCTGCGGTCGCATTCGCCCCCGACCCAAAGGCGCTGCCATCGATGAAGTTCGCCACGCTCGCTTCGCCAACCGCGGTGGTGTTGGTGCCCTGCGCACTCGTGTTGGCGCCGATGGCCGTGCTGCTCGCGCCGCTGGCGTTGGCGCCAAAGCCGACGCCGGTTGTCAAGCCGCTGGTCGCGGCGCTGCCCTGGCCGACCGCCGTGCCATTGAAGCCGGTCGCAATGGCGGCATTGCCCAACGCCGTGCTCCCGGCGTTCGTCGCCTGCGCGCCACCACCGACCGCGGTCGTCAGAGTGCCGGTTGCCGCCGTACCCTGACCAACGGCGACCGCCCCGAACGTGCTCGCGTTGGCGGCGGTGCCGACCGCGACCGACGCCACACCCGCGCTGTTCGCGCCGCTGCCGACCGCCGTGGCGTTGCCGGCGGCAACGCTGGCCGTGCCGATCGCCGTCGCGAAGCTCGCGGACGCATTCGCGCCCTGCCCAAAGGCACTGCCACCGGTGAAGTTCGCCGCGCTCGTTGCGCCAACCGCGGTGGCGCCGATTCCTTGCGCGCTCGTGCTGGCGCCCACGGCCGTCGCGTTGGCGACGGAGGAAATGCTGTTCTGACCGACGGCGGTCGCACCGAGGCCGCTCGCAGTGGCCTGAAAGCCAAACGCCGAGGCGCCGCCGTTGCTGCCAACCGCATTGAAGCCGACCGCGGTGCTGTTGAAGCCGCTCGCATTGGCGGAGGTGCCAAACGCCGAGGCGTCAGTGTTGCTGCCAACCGTGTTCTGGCCGACCGCCGTCGCGGCGGCGCCGCTCGCATTCGCACCGCTGCCAAACGCCGAAGCGCCGATGTTGCTGCCGATCGCGCCGGTGCCGACCGCTGTCGCATTGACACCCGAACTGGACGCTGTGCTGCCCAGCGCCGTGCTGTTGCTGCCGCTTGCATTCGCGGCTTCGCCAAACGCAGAGGCCGCGAAGCCGGCGGCGGTCGCCAGGTCGCCGACGGCCGTCGCACCAGCGCCCGCCGCGCTGGAGGTGGTGCCGACCGCCGTGCTGAAACCGCCGCTCGCATTGGCGGCGTTGCCGAACGCAGAGTCCTGGAAGCCGATGGCCTTCGCCGAGCTGCCGGCGGCCGTCGCACCGGCGCCCGACGCGCTGGAGGAGGTGCCGACTGCCGTGCTGGAACCGCCGCTCGCAAGCGCAGCGTTGCCGAACGCCGAGTCGCTCGTACCGCTGCCGAGCGCGCCGGTGCCCACCGCGGTCGAATTGCTGCCCGACGCACTGGCGGCGTTGCCGAACGCCGAGGCGTTCAAATTGCTGCCGATCGCGCCGGCGCCGACCGCCGTCGCATTGCCGCCCGAGGTGGTCGTGAGGAAGCCCAGCGCCGTGCTGTTGCCGCCGCTCGCACTCGCGCCGACGCCAAACGCCGAGTCTTGGTTGTTCGTGGCTAACGAGCTGTGGCCGACCGCCGTTCCATTGGCGCCCGCCGCATTGGCGAGATAGCCGACCGCGACAGAGCCACCTCCCCCCGCATTGGCGCCGGGCCCGACCCCGGTGGCTGAGGGCCCGGTTACCTGCGTGTCGCGGCCAACGCCAACGGATTGGAACCCCGTCACGTTGGCGCCGGCGCCGACCGCCGTGCTGAAACCGCCGCTCGCATTGGCGGCGTTGCCGAACGCCGAGTCGCTCGTACCGCTGCCGAGCGCGCCAGTGCCGACCGCCGTCGAATTGGTGCCTGACGCGTTGGCGAGGTAGCCGACCGCAGCCGATGAGGTTCCCGATGCATTGGCGTTGCCGCCGACCCCGACGGCCTGCGCTGCGGTGGCCTGCGAATTGGTGCCCACAGCGACCGAAATGAAGCCGGCCGCGTTGCCGCCAGAGCCGACCGCGACACCACCGGCCGCCCCACTCGCAACGTTGCCGATCGCGATGGTATCCGTGCCGATCGCCGTCGCCGCGCCGACCGCAATCGAGGCGCCCCCGGACGCATTCGCCAATGAGCCGACCGCAGTCGAAAACAAGGCCGACGCATTGGCGCCGAGACCAAATGCCGCACCAGCACCGCCAGCCGCGGCCGAACCGGTCCCGACCGCCGTGGCACTGCTGCCCGACGCACTTGCGGCGTTGCCGAACGCCGAGGCGTTCGTATTGCTGCCGATCGCGCCGGTGCCAACGGCCGTCGAATTGGCGCCCGAACTGGTCGTGACGCTGCCCAGCGCCGTGCTGTTGCCGCCGCTCGCATTCGCGCCGGCGCCAAACGCCGAGTCCTGCGCGTTCGTGGCTAACGAGCTGACGCCGACCGCCGTTCCATTGCCGCCCGCCGCATTGGCGAGATAGCCGACCGCGACAGAGCCACCTCCCCCCGCATTGGCGCCGGGCCCGACCCCGGTGGCTGTGGCCCCGGTTACCTGCGTGTCGAGGCCAACGCCAACCGATTGGAACCCCGTCACGTTGGCGCCGGCGCCAACCGCGACCGCACCGCCGTTCGTCGCATTGGCGACGTTGCCGATCGCAATGGAATCCAGTGCCGACGCATTGGCGTTCGGACCGATCGACACCGAACCCGCACCGGTGCCGATTCCACCCCCGGCGGTATACTGCGCCCGAGCGCCATGAGGCGTCGCGGCCAGGGCCAGGGCGGAGATGCCCGCGCACAGCAGCGTGCGATAGCTGACAAAGCCGGCGTGCGTGTTGCTCATCGTGTGACTTCCCCAATTAAGAGCCCGACGCGCGCAGGCTCGAATCCACCCACACCGACTCCGCAGGACGGCCTGTTCGCGAGGCAACTGACCCGGGTTCGGTGGTCCATTCTACCTATCACTGGTTGCATTGGAACAATCAGGAGTCGTATTCAGCAAAATAGTCACACGGTGTGGCTAATCTGCACCAGCCCCGCATCAGCCTGATTTTCTCCCCATTCGCGGAACTCTCCGGATCGCCGGTGGTTTCTTGGCATCGACCCATGAGCCGCGCGTCACGACGCAAGGTTTTCGGCCGGCGTCTGCGCGCCAACCAGGCCAGCACTCCCGCGGTTGGCGGTCCCGCAATGGGCGCCAGCCCCCCGGTCCAGACTGTGTCCGCAGCAGAACGGCCACGCTCGCGCCCGCTCACGTCCGTCCGCCGTTTGCCCCGGCCGGTCCGCGCCGTGCCGGCCAGTCCGCGCTGCGTGAGTGCCGCGCTCGGACCGATGGGACTTTGCCGATCGCCGATCCGGCACAATCCCCAAGGTTCGAGACCGCGAGGGTTCGCCAGGTCGCTGCCGCCAGCGTTCGGAGGCACCAGCGCTCGTTACCGACGCGGTTCGCCACCGACAGGTTTCGCAGCCGCCAGCGTTCACAGCCGCCAGCGTTCGCAATCGACAGAAGGACAGTCCCCGCCGCTTTGCAAGCCGACCGTCACACGGTTACGGTGCTCGTCCTCGCCCTGAGGCTTCTCCTGCGGGCTTGCAAAGGCCTCCCATGCTGGATCGATCGGCGCTACGCAATTTTCGTCCGCTGATCATGACCCCAAGTCACGACGGCACCTTCTGCTTCACCTATATGGCGAGCGTGATCCAGTTGATGGCGGCGGCGCCCGCGGTCGGTCTGCCAATCAATTTCATGTTTCAGGTGGGCGACAGCCTGGTGACGCGGGCGCGGAACCACCTCGTGGCGTTGTTCCTGTCGGAACCGCAATGGACCCACCTGATGTGGATCGATGCCGATATCGGCTTCTCGGCGGAAGCCCTGTTCCGCCTGCTGTTGATCGATCGCGACATCGCCGCCGGCGTCTATCCGCTGAAGCGCGAGGACTGGCCCGCGGAGGGCGTCCCGGCCGGCACGACGGAGCAAGACTTCCGACAGCTTTATAACCGCTACACCGTCAACTCCGGCCAGGCGAGCGATCCGCATGTCGGCCTCGATATCGACCCGGACGGCTTCATGACGGTGCGCGAGGCGCCGACCGGTTTCATGCTGATCAAGCGTCACGTGTTCGACCGAATGCGCGAAGCGTATCCGGATTTACGTTACACCCCGGACATGATCGGCTCGATCGACCCGAGCCTGTACTATCGTTTCTTCGACGTCTCGGTGGACCCCGACACGAGCCGCTATCTGTCGGAGGATTACACGTTTTGCCGGCGCTGGGAGGCACTGGGCGGGACGATCTACCTCGATGCGAACTCCAACCTCGCGCACCAGGGCGGCAAAATTTACCGCGGCGACTTCAGCGCATCGCTGCGGCGCGACGTGCGTTATGCCGTCACCGCACCGGTCGGCATGCGCTATGTCATCAACGGCCTGGAGAACCTCAACCCCAACCCGCCCGGCCCGGTCTGACACCCGCGGCGTGAAGCAAGCAAGGCCGGGGCTCCGCCCCAGACCCCGCCAAGGGGCGCTGCCCCTTGGATCCCC
>PLXO01000177.1 GCA_003151425.1 Acetobacteraceae bacterium | reverse complement strand
AGCGCGCGGCGCGGGTTGCGCGCGGACAGGTTTTGGCCGCGCGGCGGGCGGAGCGCGCGCGGGCGACGGGGGGTGCGACGCGAATCCCGCGATCCGATGCCATGAAACCTGAGGATCGGCGTGGTGGTCGCGGTTTGGGGAATGCCGGAGGGGGGCCAGCAGCGCAGGCCGCTCGCCCCCTGATCAAGCATCCCCCCGCGCGCTTGACCCGGCGATTCTGGGGCATGGATTTGCCGCCGTTGACGCGGCAGGCGTTGGTTTGCTCTTCGGGGTCCAAGCCCGCCGGGCCGGCGAGGTGCATTCTGCACATCCCGCGTTTCAATGCCACGAAGCGTGAGAAGCGCGGTGCGCCGGGGCTGACGCGGCTGAACCCGACCAAGGCCTTGGCGCCGCGCGGCACGACGCCGGCAGGGGCGAGGGGGCCGAGCGTGTTCGCGACACTCGAGGCGCTGTTAGGGCGCGCGGCGGCGCCTGCTGGTCTTGCGGGTGCCGTAGGGCGTTGCCGATGATGGGCGTGCCGGATCGGGGTGGGCCGGAGCGGTGCGGGATGGAATTTGCGTACCCCAATCCTATGAACCGTGAGGAATGCCTCCAGGCGCTCCGCGGTGGCCGCTGTTGCCGGGATCGGGCGAGCCGGCTCTGTCATCGGGTCTCACCGCCCGGCGGCGTTTCCAGTCAGCCTGAAACTACTCTGGAGCATGTTGACCCTGACTGGAATCGCCGGTCCGACCGGTCATTGCCCCTACCTGTCATTGCGAGGAGCGCAGCGACGCGGCAATCCCCCGCGGCGGGGGATTGCCGCGTCGCTGCGCTCCTCGCAATGACAGGGTGCGTTTCCGATCAGGGTGAAAATGTTCTAAACCGACGGCGCCGGCCGTGGCCGCGACCCGTCCGTGAAGCGGCCAAGCCGGAACGTCGCCGGATCGACAACCGGCGCATCGCCGGTGACCATGTCCGCCATCAGGCGTCCGGCGCCCGGCCCAATCCCGAACCCGTGCCCGGAAAACCCGGTCGCGATAAAGAACCCCGGCATCGTATCGACCGCGGAGATCACCGGCACGATATCCGGCGTCACGTCGATCATCCCGCCCCACCGCTCGGCAATCCGCACATCGCGGAACGCCGGGAACGTGCCGGCGATCGCCTTCTGCGCCCCATCGAGGATCGGCCGATGCGGCTCCGGATCGAGCGTGCGCACCCGCTCGAACGGCGTCGCCTCGTCCAGCGACCAGCTTCGCGGCATCCGCCACTCCTCGATGAACTTCTCCCCCAGGCGCAACCGGGTGACGCGCCAGTTCTGCTGCACCGCCGGCAGGAAATCCCCCAGCAGGCGGAACGTGTCGGGGGTCACGTCGAGGACATTGGCGCTCCAGCCGCCAATATTGTAGCCGCCATCCATCCGCTTGCGGAATCCAAACCCCTCGCCGCTGGCCGAGGTCTCCGGCCCGCCCGCCAACGGCTCCGTGCGCATCACCGAGGAAAGTATCTTGAGCTGTGGCAGCCGCACCCCGAGGTTGCCGCAGAACAGCCGCGACCACGCGCCCCCGGCAAGTACCACCGAGTCGCACGCAATGCGCCCCTTCTCCGTCACCACCGCCGCGACGCGCCCGGCTTTCGTTTCGATCCCGCGCACCGCGCACTGGGTGAACACCTTGGCGCCCGATCGACGCGCCGCCTCGGCGATCGCCGGCGCCGCCATCTGCGGCTCGCCGCGGCCGTCGCTGGCGGTATACATCGCGCCCGCCCATTCCCCGGTCAGCCCCGGCAGTTTTTTCCCCGCCTCGGCCCGCGTCAGCATCCGCGTGTCGAGCTGATAGGGCTGCGCCGACTCCAGCCAGGCCGCCTTCTTCGCCAGATCGTCCTGCGTCTTGCACAGATAGGTGATGCCGCAACGGCGGAACCCGGTTTCCCCCTGCACCGCCTCGTTCATCCCGCCCCACAGCCGCAGCGCCTCGATCGCCAGCGGGATCTCGCGCGGATCGCGCCCCATCTGGCGGCACCAGCCCCAGTTGCGGCTGGATTGCTCGCCGGCGATGTGGCCCTTCTCGCAGAGCACGACGGGCACGCCCTTCCTCGCCAGGAAGAACGCCGTACAGGTGCCGATGATGCCGCCGCCGATGATGACGACACCGGTGCGGGAGGGCAGTGTTTCGTCGGAGGCGACGGGGTCGACGCGCGGGGCCATCTCAGCGCCCTCCTACCGCTGCCGCCAGGGCAGCCCGCGGGCCTTCCAGCCGCCGACGTTGCCGCGATGCCCGGCGCCATCGGGCGGTCCCTCGAACCCCTCGGCGACGTTGTAGGCATGCGGGAACCCCGCCGCCTCCGCCGCCTGTGCCGCCGCCAGGCTGCGCTGGCCGCTGCGGCAGATGAAATACAGGTGCTGATCGGCCGCACACCCGGCCTGCTTGAGCTGGTCCACGAATTTCCCATTCACGTGCATGCTCGGGTAGACCTGCCACTGGATCAGCACCGCCTGCTTCCCCGCCGGCGCCAGGTCGGGCAGCCCGACGAAATTCCACTCGGCCTCGGTGCGCACATCGACAAGCTGCGCGTGCGGGTTGGTCTTGAGGGCTTCCCAGACCTGGGCTGGCGGCACATTCTCAACCATATGGGTTTCTCCGGCGGGACGAGGACGCAATGACGCAACTGTATCACGGCACACGCTGGCAGGACGATATGGCCGCGGCAATCGGCAACACGCCGCTGATCCGGCTGCGCCGCGCGTCCGAGGAAACCGGCTGCAACATCCTGGGCAAGGCCGAGTTCATGAACCCCGGCGGGTCGGTCAAGGACCGCGCCGGTCTGTATATCATCACCGACGCCGAGCAGCGCGGCGCGCTGAAACCCGGCGGCACCGTGGTGGAGGGTACCGCCGGCAACACCGGCATCGGGATCACCCTCGTGGGCAACGCGCGCGGCTATCGCAGCGTCATCGTGATGCCGGAAACCCAAAGCCAGGAGAAGATCGATTTTTTGCGCATGATCGGCGCCGATCTGCGCCTGGTGCCGGCCAAGCCGTACCGCGATCCCGGTAACTACGTGCATGTCTCGCGCCGGCTGGCCGAGGAGACCGGCGCGGTCTGGGCCAACCAGTTCGACAACCTGGCCAACCGCGAGGGCCACCGGGTCAGCACCGGCGAAGAAATCTGGGCGCAGACCGACGGCAAGGTGGACGCCTTCACCTGCGCCTGCGGGTCCGGCGGCACACTGGCCGGCGTCGCGCTGGCACTGAAGGCGCACAACCCGAAGGTGCGCATCGTGCTGGCGGACTGCGACGGCAGCGGCCTGTACGGCTGGGTCAAGAGCAACGACCTGACCATCACCGGCAGCTCGATCACCGAGGGCATCGGCCAGTCGCGCGTGCCCGGCAACCTGGAGGGCGCGCCGATCGACGACGCCGAGAAGATCCCGGACACTGAGGCGCTGGGCTACATCTACGACGTGCTGATCCACGAGGGCCTGTCGGTCGGCACCTCGGCCGGGATCAACATCGCCGCCGCGGTGCGGGTGGCGAAGGCGATGGGCCCCGGGCACACCGTGGTCACCATCCTGGCCGATGGCGGCAGCCGGTACCAGTCCAAGCTGTTCAACCCCGAGTTCCTAAGGTCGAAGGCGCTGCCGGTCCCGCCCTGGATGGCGTAGCCGGCCCGGCGCACGGGACGCGCGGACGGACTGCGACACCGCCTGCGGCACTGGCTCCAGGCGCCGGTCCTGACGACCGGGTCGTCGCCCTACCGGGTCGCGATGCGCGGTGGCAGGCTCTGGTGTGGCAGGCCCCGCAGGGTTGGCCCACACTGGCGCGCACTCCCACTCGCCCGTCATACCGCGGCCCGACCACCCGGACACTTGCCCGGTGGCAGGCTCATCATAGGGTCTTGTCCGAAAAACACCGATCGAGGCCTGGGCGGGCGTCGTGCCGCCCCTCGCACCACGGGCACGCCCGGGCTCACCGACCCGCGTGGCGCCACGCCCGCCGGCGCGACGATGTCGGCACCGTCCGACCAACGGGACAATTGTCCGGTGGCAGGCTCAGCATGGGGTCTGGCGCGGGAATCGCATTCGGTGCCCCGCCACAACCGCCAGCCACGCCGTCCGGCGCGTCGCCGACCATCCCGGTGCTTCCGGCCCCCCCCCCCGTTGCCTGTGTTCTCCGCCCGCATTTGTCGCGCCGCACGACAGGCGTCCATCGCCATACGTCTGACCTCCTTGGCTTCGTGGCGAAACCGCTGCGCCGGCTGTTCCCAATCGCCGGCAAATCAGGCGGGAAGGGCGAAGTGGCTCGAGTCACCTGTAATCCTGTCATGACAAAAGTCAGTTAGTGTTTCTTACATCTAATCACCCACCTGCGCTATGCAAACTGCCGGGAAGGCAGAAGTTCGTGCCGACCGGCGACGCGCGGTGCTGAAAGCGCGGCGAAGCCGGCGCATCGGCCTTGCGCTGTTCCGACGCCGCCGGCGGGGCCGTCCCGCGTGCCTCCCGTCGGACCGCCAACATCGATCGGCGGATCGCTCCGGCCCGGCATCGAAGGCCGCGGCCGCATCAGCGACGCCGCATCCCCGATCGAGGCCGCCGTCGTGGCGGGCCTTGTGAAGCCGGTCTCGCTGCGGTTCCCCAACACCGCGAGCCGCCCAACGCCGCGCCGCATAAGTTTCCGCGAGGGCGGCATCCACCAGCACCACGCCGGCGCGGAGGGGTGCGACGACAGTGCGTCTCGGCGCGCGGCAGCTCGCCGCAAATGACAGCGGCGCCGAAGCGCGCTCAGGTGCGAAGTCGCATCCGTTGTTTTGATCTGGTACTCTGCCGCGGCCCGATTGTCTTTGGCGCGGGGAAGCTGGCATCGGCCGGACGCGCGGCGCCGAGTGTCGCGTGGCAGATATCGGCCGTTGGGGGGATGCGCATGCCGGACCATGATCTCGTCGCACTCTGGGAAGCGCACACGCGCACCGAGTTCGAGACCCGCGACGTCGATGCGACGATGGCCACGATGGTTGACGCGCCCTACGTCAATCACATTCCCACGATGGCCGGCGGTGTCGGGCACGATGAGCTGAAGCGCTTCTACAAATACCATTTCATCGGCGCCAACCCGCCCGACACGCGCATGGTGCTGCTCAGTCGGACGGTCGGCGCCGACAGTCTGGTGGACGAGGTGCTGTTCAGTTTCACCCACACCTCCGAGATCGACTGGATGCTGCCGGGCATCGCGCCGACCGGGTGCCGGGTCGAGATCCCTCTCGTCGCCATCGTGCAATTCCGTGACGGCAAGCTGGCGCACGAGCACATCTACTGGGATCAGGCCTCCGTGCTGGTGCAGATCGGCCGGTTGGACCCGGCCGGCCTGCCCGTTGCCGGGGTCGAGACGGCGCGCAAAGCCGTTGACCCGACGCGGCCGAGCAACAGCCTGATGGCGAACTGGCGCAGCAGCGCGGACAAGGCGATTTAGCACCGCTGCACAGAGGTTTTGACCGGTTGCTCCTGGATTGAGTACCAGGGCCGGGAAGGCTTTGCGCATCTGGTGCATCGCAGTGCGTCAATCCTTCCGCAAGCATCCGTTGGGAGCATCGCGAAGTAAGTATTTGGCGCAGATGTTTAAGTAGATGCACGCAGAATACGCAGATGGTTCTGGTGTGGGGCACAGGCCGTGGGGCCCCACCAGACCATCTGCGTGTTCTGCGTGCATCCGCCTCCATCTGCGCTAAATTCTTGCTTTTCCTGCGGCGCCACAAGGCTTCCAACGTGGGCCGAGACCGTATGCGATCACAGCCTTCCCGAGCCACGGCCGGAGCATGCTCAATCGGTCAGGATCGTTGTGCAAGGGGACCAGCCGACGCGCATCTTTACCCACGACAAGTGCGCTTCCAGTCACAGCCCTACTCGAATCCGGGCAGCGTCTGAACACGCGGCGCGGCCACGGCGAACGCCTTGAACAGGCGGCCCATGCGGTTGGGTTCGGCCAACCGGCTCGCGGCATCCATTAGCGCCGCCGCGCGCGCCGCCGGCTGGTGGCGCGCCAGGATGCCGGTGCGCTGGAACAGGCCGAGGCGGGTCAGGAAGATGCCCTGTGACAGCGGACCGTGCACGACGCCGCCGGCGGCACGAGCGGCCGCGGCGAGAGCGGCGAAATCGACATGCGCGGTCAGGTCGGCGTCTCCGGGTGGGCCGAGCGGGTCGGCCGGCCGGCCGCCATGCAGCGCCTGCAGGCTGTCGCCGAAGGCGCTGACGGTCGGGCCGTAGTCGAGGAAAAGGGCGGCCCCTTGGTGCGCGATGCAGCGTCGGGCCAGGGCGATGACGAAGGCCTGGGTGGATTCGTTCCGTTCCAGGATCGTACCGTCGGGGATGGCGGTGGTGGAGGTTGTCCTTTCTGCTCCCCCTCCCCCCGAGGGAGGGGGTTGGTGGGAGGGGTCAGTGCCAGTGTCGTACCGAAGCCTCGTGCCCCCGAACCCCTCCCCCGATCCCCCTCCCTCGGGGGGAGGGGGAGTAGAAATCGTAACCTCCACGAATCTCCCATCCTCGACGAACCGTTCCGCCCAGGCATCCCCCCGCCGCACGAACTGCCGGATCGGCAGCGCATCGAGGAACTCGTTGCCAAGCAGGATCAGCGGCGCCTCCGGCAGCGTGTCCAGCCCGTCGTGCCACACCGCATCCGTCAGCACCCTCGCCTGCACCGCGCGCAGCCGCGGCGAGCTCTCGATCAGATGCAGCCGCAGCGCGGCGCGGAACGCCGGCACCGCCCGCCCGATCGCCCGCAGCGCGTCCGCCATCAGGGTGCCGCGGCCCGGCCCGGCCTCCACCAGCAGCACCGGGTCCGGCGCGCCGAGGCCCTGCCACACCACCGCCGCCCACAACCCCAGGATCTCGCCGAACACCTGGCTGATCTCCGGTGCGGTGGTGAAATCGGCAAACGGATCGTGCGTGGCGTAATACGCCGCATTGGCCCGCGCCATGAACGCGTCCAGGCGTTCCATCAGCGGGTGCGGACCAGGGTGATCGCGTTCGGCCACTTGCGCTGATGGAACGGGTGCGCTGACGGCCCGACTTGCGCTGATGCCCCGCCGACTTGCGCTGATGCCCCGCCGACTTGCGCTGATGCAACGTGTACGTTGATGGTCCATGCGCCAACGCGATCGCACCTGGCCCAGTGTGTCGCCTTTGATGTGTCGCGGGCGGTTATCCACCTGGGATGCGACTGCAAAGCGAAGCAATCAAGAATAACACAGAGACGCAGAGATCTCAGAGATCGCAGAGAAGGCAAGGCAGTACCTGCGCTTCGCGCGCAGCGCAGTATTCTTCCCCTGAGATCTCTGAGATCTCTGCGCCTCTGTGTTGAATCTATTGCCACCACAGACACCCCGCCTCTCGCTCGCATTCCGCAACAACTTCCAAATCAGGCGTTGCCGCGACCCGACCATCGGCCCCTGCGCCGCGAGAGCATGAGAAATGCAGGCTAAGCCGAAACATCAAGCCATCGGTGCGATCGCGCGATCAGCCAGGCGCCGGCGATCAGCATCGGAATGCACAGCACCTGGCCCATCGTGGCGCCGAACGGCAGGAACCCCAGGAACGCATCCGGCTCGCGGAAGAATTCGCAGGTGATGCGCGCCAGGCCATAGCCGACCAGAAACGCCCCGGTGAGCCATCCGGCGCGCGCCCGCAGCGCCTCCCGCCGCGACAGCACGAGCATGACGACCAACAGCAGCAGCCCTTCCAGCAGCGCCTCGTAGGTTTCGCTGGGGTAGCGTGGCACGCAGCGCGAGGCGTCGAGGCCGGCGCATACCGTCTGCCGGAGCGCCTCGTAGATCGGCGGCGATGGGTTGGCGACCGGATCGGCGTATGGGAACACCATCGCGCCTGGCCATGACAGCGGCGCCGGGCGTCCCCACAGCTCGCCGTTAATGAAATTGGCGATGCGGCCCAGCCCCAACCCGATCGGCGTGCACACCGCCACGCGGTCGGCGAACGCCAGCAGCCGGATGCCGTTGCGGCGGCAGAACCAGGCAATGGCCACCGCCACGCCGAGCGCGCCGCCGTGGAAGCTCATGCCGCCCTTCCACACCTCGAAGATCTGCAGCGGGTGCGCCAGATACACGACGGGTTGGTAGAACAGCACGTAGCCCAGCCGCCCGCCCAGCACGACGCCGAGCGTCGCCCAGGTCAGGAAATCATCCACCTGCAGCGGCGTCGCCACCGGCGGGGCGAGCTGCACCAGCCGGCGCGCCAGCCGCCAGCCCAGCACCAGCCCGAGGATGTAGGCAAGCGCATACCAGCGGATGCCGAACGGCCCGAGCTGCACGATGACCGGATTGAACTCCGGAAACCTCAGGACAGGAATCATGGTGCCGGGCTCACAGGGCTGCGCTCACGGTGCCGGCCTCACAGGGCTGGGTTCACGGGGCTGGGTCCACAGGGCTGCGCTCACCGGACTGGGCGCACAGGGCGGGGCGCACGGGGCCGGGCTCACTGATAGGGATCGGGTTGGGTCAGGTAGTCCTGCACGTAGCGCCGCACCCCCTCCTCCAGTGGCGTGAACTGCCCAGTGTAGCCGGCGGCGCGCAGGCGGACGATGCCGGCCTCGGTGAACGATTGATACTGGCCCTGCAGCGCGTCGGGCATCTCGACGAATTCAATACGCCGCTCCACGCCGGCGGCGTCGCAGACCGCGTGCGCCAGATCGCGATAACTGCGCGCCCGTCCGGTGCCGACATTGAACAGCCCGCTGGCCGCCGGCGTGTCGCGCAGCCACAGCATCACGTCGACCACGTCGCCCACCCAGATGAAGTCGCGCCGCTGCGCCCCGTCCTCGACCTCCGGCTGGTCCGACCGATACAGCCGCGGCGCCAGGCCCGCGCGGATCTCGTCGTGCTTGACCTTCACCACCGAGACCATGCCGCGCTTGTGGTATTCGTTCGGCCCGAACACGTTGAAGAACTTCAGCCCCGCCCATTGCGGCGGCCGCTTCTGCCCGGCTTCCAGCAGGCGGGCGATGCGCAGGTCGAACGCGTGCTTGGTCCAGCCATACAGGTTCAGCGGGCGCAGCCGCTCGAGGTAGGCCACCGCCCCGTCATCCTCGAACCCCAGCGACCCGTCGCCATAGGTGGACGCCGACGAGGCATAAACGAACGGCACCTGCTGCACCGCGCACCACTGCCAGAGCCGCAGCGGCAGCGCGACATTGACCGCCCAGGCGGCGTCGCCGTCGGTCGCCGTGGTCTCGCTGATCGCGCCGAGGTGGAACAGCATCGCCAGCGGCGGCCGGCTGGCGAGGAACGCCTCGAGCTGATCCGGCGGCAGCAGCCGCGCCGGCGGGTGCTTCGCCAGGTTGTGCCACTTGCCGTTCGACCGCAGCCGGTCCACCACGACCGTCTCGCAGCCGCGCGCGACCAGCGCCGCGTGCAGGTTGGACCCGATGAATCCGGCGCCGCCGGTGACCATGATCATGCGGCCGGGTTATACGTGCATCATCGAGCCGACGGCAAAAGGGGAACTGACATGGCCGAGCGCCCACGCTTCTTTGACGACCTGGCAGGTGTCGCCGGCGGCGCGCTGTCCGCCCTCGCCGGCATCCGCGAGGAGCTGGAGGCGATGGTCCGCGCCAGGATCGACGAGGCGATCCGCCGGCTGGAGCTGGTCCGCCGGGAGGAGCTGGACGCGGTGACCGAACTGGCCGCCAACGCCCGCGCGGGGCAGGAGGCGGCCGAGGCGAAACTGGCCGCGTTGGAGGCAAGGATCGCGGCGCTGGAGGCCCCAACGGCGGAGCACACGGTAGGTGCGACGGCAGGGGGCGAGGCGGGCGGGGTGGGGGATGAGATGGCGGGCTAGTACACGTCTCCCGCCCTTCGCAGCCCAAGCCCGCCAAGTGCGGGAGAGGTGCACGAGTTTCCGGTCGGCGTGAAAACGCTCCAGCCGACGGGGCGACGGCGAGCGTGAACTTGTGATGGCAGGTGAAAATAGCCGCCCAAGTGCCGTGAAGGACTCTTGCGGCGCGGCCTGACGCTTCGGTAGGCTACCGATCGTGGCATCCGGGCACCGAGTCCCACCAGATGTCGCGGTTTGACCGCCCTGCCCGCCCCGGCCCTCCTCGCGATGGGAGACCCGAATGTCCGCCAGCCTCCACACCGCCGTTCCCAGGGCCGCCAACCCTCTCGACATCCTCGAACAGATCGTGATGGCCAACGATTGGGTGTTCGACCGCCGCACCGACGAGGAAATGGCCGCCGAGGCCCCCGGCCGCTGGTGCGACTACGGCCTGTATTTCAACTGGTCGCATGAGATCAGCGCCATGCACTTCACCTGCACCTTCGACCTGAAGGTGCCGGAGAAGCGCCGCCCCGCGCTGTACGAGCTGCTAGCTCTGGCCAACGAGAAGCTGTGGATCGGCCATTTCGGCATGGACACCGACGACGGCATGCCGGTGTTCCGCCACTCGGTGCTGCTGCGCGGCGCGCCCGGCGCCTCGGCCGAGAGCCTGGAGGACATGGTCGACATCGCCATCACCGAATGCGAGCGGTTCTTCCCCGCCTTCCAGTTCGTGCTGTGGGGCGGCAAGGCGCCGAACGACGCGCTGGCCGCCGCCATGCTGGAGTGCGTCGGCGAAGCCTGACCCGCGCCGGCCGCACCACTTCTCCCCCCTTCTCTTGAGGGCTCGGGCCGCGAAGCGGACCACGGCTTGGGCGAGGGGTCGCGCCAACGCGGCACCACCCCCCGATGCCTCTGCGGTAGCCAGACGCGGTCGGTCATCTCCGGCGTGCAGACCGCCGCGCGCTGCCACAAGGCAACGCGGCGGACCACGACGGCAAGCGGCCTGGCATTCCGCGCCGGCGGCAGACCGGCTCAGCCGGCACCACGGCAGGGAGACGACCCGCACCTGCTGCGACACACGACGCGGGCGGATACCCGGCTTGAGCGGGAACGGCTCGGGCAATCGAACTGCACGTCGGAGGTATCGATCAGCGCCGAGGCCGGCCGTGATCCGGGCTGAATCGATGCCCACCGTGGCGCTTGCACGGGCGGCGGCGCGTGTGCGATGGGACCGATCCGCGAGCTCAACGCGCGAAGGTTGCAAATGGACCACGGCATACACTTCATCTCCGGCCTGCCGCGCTCGGGCAGCACCTTGCTCGCCGGCATCCTGCGCCAGAATCCCCGGTTCCATGCCGGCATGACGAGCCCGGTCGGCTCGATGTACATGGCGCTCGAAACCGCGATGAGCCGACGTAACGAAACCGCCGTGTTCATCGACGACGCGCAGCGCCGCGCCGTGCTGAAGGGGCTGTTCGCCAATTATTACGAAACGATCCACCCGGAAAAGGTGGTATTCGACACCAACCGCGCCTGGCGCACCAAACTGCCCGCGCTGGTGCAACTGTTTCCCGCCGCCCGCATCATCTGCTGCGTGCGCCATATCGGCTGGATCATGGACTCGATCGAGCGCCTGGTGCGGCGCAACGCGTTCGAACTGTCCGGCATGTTCGGCTTCGAGCCTGGATTTACCGTCTATTCCCGGGTCAACCGCCTGGCCAGCAGCGACGGTCTGGTGGGCTACGCGCTCGATGCGCTGCGGGAAGGGTTTTTCGGCGAGGATGCGGCCCGGCTGATCCTGGTCGAATACCAGGCGCTGACGCGGGCCCCGCCGGAGACACTGCGCCACCTTTACACCATGCTGGGCGAGCCGCATTTCGAGCACGATTTCGAAAACGTCGACTACCAGGCAAATGATTTCGATCTCGCACTGGGCAGCCGCGGGCTGCACACGGTGCGCCGCCGCGTGGAATGGCAGGAGCGGCAGAGCGTGCTGCCGCCCGGTCTGTTCGAGCGGTTTGCCGGAGACATGTTCTGGCGGGTCCCGGGGGCGAACATCCGCGACGTGCCGATCATCCAGTTCGGCGGCTGACCTGCGCGTTGTGGGCTGTTGCCGGATCGGACGGCTTCCTGCGCCACCGCCGGTCACGTGGCAGCCGCCTGTGGACTGGCCGGCATGGAGATGTGCCGGATTGGAGATGTGTGCGTCATGGAGATGTGCCAGCAAGGAGATGTGTAAGTCATGGCATTGAAGGACCGGATCCCGTTCGGCGTATCGCTGCCGCATCGTTCACCCGACCCGATCGACATGGCAACGGTGCGCGCGGTCGCGCAGCGCGCAGAGGCACTCGGATTCACCGATCTGTGGGTGACCGAGAACACGCTCGACCACGTCACCAGCTTCGATCCTGTCGTGGTGCTGACCTACGCGGCGGCGGTCACGACGCGGATCCGCCTCGGTGCGTCGGTGGTGGTGCTGGCGATCCACAGCCCGCTGACGGTGGCGCACCAATGGGCGACGCTCGACCATGTCAGCGACGGGCGGGCGATCCTCGGGGTCGGCCTGGGGCGGGAGCATCACTACCGGCAGTTCGAGGTGCCCGAGGCGGGCCGCGTGCGCCGGTTCCGCGAAGAGGTCGAGCTGATCAAGGCGTTGTGGACGCAGCCGACGGTTACGTTCCGCGGCCGGTTCTATCAGGTCGAGGGCGCGACGATGCCGCTCAAGCCGGTGCAGTGCCCGCACGTGCCGATCTGGATGGGCGTCGGCCATCCCGACGCGGTGCGCCGCGCGGCGACGCTCGCCGATGGGTGGATGGGGTCGGGCGGGTCGAGCATCGCCGAGTTCGCCGGCTCGGTGCCGGTGCTGCGCGAGGCGCTGGAGAAGGCCGGGCGCGATCCGGGTTTATTTCCGATATCAAAACGGATATTCGTGGCGGTGGATGAACGCCCGGAGGTGGCCCGCGCCGAGCTGCATCGCTGGTTCACCGAGGTGTATCACAATCCGGCGGGCACCGACGCATCGGGCATCCATGGCACGCCGGAGCAGGTGCGCGAGCGATTGGAGGAGGTCATCGCGTTGGGGGCGAACCACCTGCTGCTGAACTCGGTGTCGCGGCATGTGGAGCAGACGCAAGCGTTGGCGGAGATTGTCGGGCTGGGGTAGGGGGCCGAGCGCCGCGCCTGCGGAATTTCGAAGCTCGACCTCTGCTGCACCAGGTCGAGGGACAGCAGATAGCAGTTCTGCGAGCATCGCACGGAAGAGATGCCGACGGATATAAGAGGCGGGAATGGTCTGTCTCACGCATGAGATTTGGGAAGATCCTGACGACCATGGAGAGCCGTCACCCGGGTGTTGCCTCTCTGGGCCGAGGGGGGGCGCATTTCGTCAGCTGCTGGGGCCGCGCGCGAGACTTGTCCACACCTTCGAAGCTGGCAGTTACTTCGAGGCCATGACGACCTACAATGGCTTCTTGGGTCGCGGTCCTTATACAACCGAGCATCCCTCGGATGTGGAGCCCTATCCGGCGTCATGGTCCAGCATCGCGCTGCCGATTTCGGACGATGACGGCCAATGACCCCTGCGCCGGGCGGCATGCTCGGTGCAGGCGCTCAGATGGTCCGGATCAGGTCTGGGGACGTCCGCCGTTCGCCGCGGCCAGGGCCGCACGCCGCCGTTGCAGGAAGCGGCGCACCGCTTGATCCGGTTCCATACCGATCGCGCGCGCGTAGGCGGCGTCCGCGGCGTCCGCATCCCCGACGCCCGCCAGCAACGCCGCGCGCGCCGCCCAATAGGGTTGGTACTCCATCATCCGCCGGTCGGCCGCGACGCGGTCCAGCGCGGCCAACCCGTCCGTCGGCCCGTGCAGTTCGCCGACCGCAACGGCGCGGTTCAGCGCCACGACAGGCGATCCGGTGCGTGCCAGCAACGCATCGTACAGCGCAACGATCTCGCCCCACGCGGTCAACCCGGTCAGTCGCTGCGCGGCATGCACCGACTGGATCGCCGCCTCCAACTGGAACCGCCCGATCCCCGCCATCCCGGCGGCGCGCCGCAGCAGCGCCTCGGCCTCCTCGATCATCTCGTCCTGCCACGCGGCGGGATCCTGCGCCGCCAGCGGAACGTACTCGCCGTCCGCATCGCGTCGCGCCGGCCGCCGTGCCTGGACGTGCAGCATCAGCGCCAGCAGGCCGAGCGCCTCCGGCTCCTGGTCCAGCAGCGAGGCAACGAGGCGGCCCAGCCAGATCGCCTCATCCGCCAGCGCGGGATCGGTCCAGCCGGCGTTGAACACCGCGTAGATCGCATCCAACACCGCCTCCAGCCGCGCGGCCAGTTCGTCCGGGTCGGGCACGCGGAATGGCACGCCGGCGTCACGGATCTTGTGCTTGGCGCGCACCAGCCGCTGGCCCATCGCCGTCGGTGCGATCAGGAACGCGGCACCGATGGTGACCGCGTCGAAGCCCAGCACGCATTGCAGCATCAGCGGCGCGCGCACCGCCGGGTCCAGCGCCGGATGCGCGCAGGCGAACATCAGCCGCAGCCGCTCGTCCGGGATCGCCGATGCCGGGTCGCCCGCCGCCTCGGCAATCATCCGCAGCGGGTCCATGGCCGCGTCCCGCACCAGTCGCCGCCGTCCAGCGTCGATCGTCTTGCGCCGTGCAACCGCCAGCAGCCAGGCCTCGGGCGCGCGCGGCACACCCTGCACGGGCCAGGCGGCGAGCGCGCTGGCGAAGGCCTCGGACAACGCGTCCTCGGCCCCGGCCAAGTCGCGCGTCCGCGCGGCGAGGAAGGCCAGCAGCTTGCCGTAGCTTCGGCGCGCCGCCGCCTCCACCGCCCCCCCGACAGCATGGGGCGTGTCGTCAGCCAGCTTGCGCACCGGCCGAGCCGGGCATCGGTGGGATCGGCCGCACCTCGACCGCGCCGATGCGTGTCCCCGGGCAGCGCCCTGCCCAGGAAAGTGCCGCGTCGAGGTCCGGCGCCTCGATGATGTAGAAGCCGCCAAGCTGTTCCTTGGTCTCGGCGTAGGGACCGTCGAGCACCTGGGTCTTGCCGTCGGTCACCCGCACGGTCGTGGCGGTGCCAGAAAAATCGAGCCGGTCGCCGGCGACGAAGGCGCCGCTTTCGCGCAGCGCGGTGGTGTAGGCCATGAAGGCGCCCATGACCTCAGACATCTGCGCCGGGCTGGCGTGGCCCATGGCGGCCTCGTCGCGGTAGATCAGCAGCATGTATTGCATTTGGATCTCCTGGGTGTGTTCGCGAGGCGACACTGCTGTGCCGCTGACCGTATGACGCGCGCGGCACCGCGATTTCGACATCGGGCCGCACGCGGCGTCCCACGGGGCGTCAGAACGTCGCGTGCGCCGGGGCGTCATTAGGCCGCGTGGGCCGGGCCGGTTCCCACGCGGCGTCATTACGTCGTGGGCGCCGGGGCGGCTGCCCGCGCGAGTTCCTGCAACACATGCCTCGCCTCCACCGGCCTGCGGATGCGATGCACGATCAGATGGGCCTGTTCGCCCTGGCCGAGCAGCGCCTCGAGCTCCGCGCGGCGGCGGCGCCAAGTGCTCCAGGCCCAGCGGATCGGGTGACTTGATCGCAGCAGGTGGCGCCATCGCTCGACATTGCCGGACCACAGCTCGGTCCGGAACACCGCACGCACAACGGTGCGCCGGATCACCCGCGCCATGATGATGGGCCGGTCGTAGTCGAGCCAGACCAGATGCGTCGCCCGCCGCCAGGTCAGCTCGCGCACCAGCCCGTAATTGCCATCCGCCACCCAGGCATCGCTCGCGGTGGCAGCGGCGACACGGCGGACGAATTCATTTGGATCGGTGATCGACAGTGCCTTCCAGCCGGCATCCCAGTGCAGCGCGTCGAGCTCGATGTGCGGGCTCGCCAGCGTCGCGGCGATGGCCTTCGCCAGCGTCGTCTTCCCCGCCCCGGCGGTGCCGACAACCACGATCCGCACGCTGCCACATCCCCCACAGGCCGCGACCGGGATGATGATGCCATCACGCAACGTCCTGCGGTAGGGGCTGCACGCTGCGCCTGTCACGCGTGGCCGGATTGGTCCCGCCGCGGCACCAGCGTAACGGAAGCGGCCGCGAGCAGCGACGCCAGCGCGGCAACGGCGAAGGTCCCCGGCAACGACCACGGGATCAGCGTGCCGGCGAGGGCGGTGCCAAGCGGGACGCCGGCCAGGTTCAGGCTCATCGAGACCGACAGCACGCGGCCGAGCTCGGCCGGATCGGTTCGGCGCTGGCGCAGGGTCAGCAGGCCGACATCGACTGGGCCCGCAACGATCGCGATCAGCATCAGTCCCACCGCGAGACCGACGACGCCGAACGCGCCGGCGACCGGTCCGATCGCCACCGCGGTGACCACCATGCCGAGCGCCATCACCTGGCGCTCCCGCCCCTGCGCGCGCACCTGTCCGATCACCAGCGCGCCGATGACGCCGACCGCGCCGGCGCCGGCCCACAGCACGCCGGCCATCCACTCGCCCGTTGCGGCACCGAAGTGTCGCGCGGTCACCACCGGCACCAGCACGATCAGCGCACCCCAGGTGACCTGGTAGAGACTGTAACAGACGGCCAGCCCACGCAGGGTCGGCTGGCGGACGACGCGGACCAGCCCCGCCAGCGCCTCGCCTAGCAGCCGCCGCTGTCGTGCCGGTGCGAGATGCGTGTGGCGGATGGCACCGATGCCGAGCGCCGCGCCCGCGTAGACCACGGCGATGACGCAGAACGTCGGCGCCGCGCCGAGCAGGCCCATCAGCAGCCCCGCCAGCGCCGGGCCGACGATGTCGGTGAGGCCATGGATGGAGGTGTCGAGGGCATTCGCCCGGTCCAGCACCTCGCGCGACACCAGGCGCGGCAGCAAGGTGCGGATGCCGGCGACACTTAGCGGGCTGGTCAGCGAGAACAGCGTCGTCAGCGCCAGCAGCACCGGCGTCGAGGCCCAGCCGATGCGGTCCACCAGCGCCAGGGCCAGCAGGCAGGCGGCACTCGCGGCCATGTCCGCCGTGATCGCCCGGACCCCGCCCGCACGATCGATCAGCGCCCCGGCGATCGGGCTGATCACCAGGCCGGGCGCCAGGAGGGCGAACGCGAGCCAGCCGGCGAGCGCAGGCGAGTCGGTGCGGGTCAACGCGTAGAGCACGATCGCCAGCGACAGCATGCGCCCGGCCAGCCGCGACAGGCAGGTCGCCAGCAGCAGCGCGCGCAGGTCCGGTATATGCAGAAGCTGCCGGTAGGACAGCGCGGGTTCGGCTGTCGTGCTGCCATTCAGTCCGCTGTCGGTCATCCGCTGTTGCGCATCCCGCTGTCGGCCATTGCTTCCCCATTCATTCCGTATACGTTCTTTCCGTCTTCACCCGTTCCGTCATCGCCCATTCCGTCTTCATTCATATACCACTCCCCCGTAGAAATCCATGATTTTGATAACTTACAGAAACAAGGAATCACCACAGAGACACGGAGAGGAATATCAAGCTGATCACTTGGTGTTCGCTCTGTGTCTCTGTGGTGATTCTGGCTTTCTGTCATGCGGCAAGAAAACAGATTCCTTTGAACATTGAGTATCCCACCTTCGTTCGTACCGCCTTCGTTCATACCGTCCGGCGCGGCGCCGCGGTCGTCGCATCGCCGGTGTTCGGCGTGCCGGTCGGCTCGATCAGCAGCAGGTGGGTTTCCTCACGCGCCATCGGGCAGTGCTCGACGCCCTTGGGCACGACGAACATCTCGCCCGGCCCAAGGGTGACGGTGCGGTCGCGCAACTGGATGTCCAGGCGGCCCCGCAGAACGAGGAAGAAATCGTCGGTGTCGTCGTGCTTGTGCCAGACGAACTCGCCCAGCACCTTCACCACCATCACGTCGAGATCGTTGAACCGCGTGACGGTGCGCGGCGACCAGCGGTCCGAGAAGCTCGCCAGCTTCGCCGCCAGGTTGATCGTATCGCTCATCTGTCGCTCCTGTTGATGTCGAAGCGCCCGCCGAACCTGCCGCGCGCCGGCAAAACTTGCCCGCCGCCGCCTTCTCCCCCACCATAGGGCCAGACGGCCCGCATCGGCGGGTCCCCAACGGTACGGAGCCAAGCCAATGTCCGCCGCCTTGCAGTTTCCCAAGACCGAGATGTCCGACCTTGAGTGGCAGACGCGCTGCGATCTCGCGTCGCTCTATCACGTCATCAATCATCTCGGCTGGACCGATCTGATCAACACCCATATGTCGGCGCGCATCCCGGGCGAGCCGAACACGTTCCTGATCAACAACTACGGCGAGATGTTCGACGAGGTCACCGCATCCTCGCTCGTCAAGATGGACATGGACGGCAACGTGCTCAGCCCGGGCGGCAAGTTCAACAATGCCGGGTTCATCATCCACAGCGGCGTCTACAAGGCGCGGCCGGACGCCAACTGCGTGCTGCACACCCACACCCGCGCCGGCGCCGCCGTGTCGCTGATCGACAAGGGCCTGCGCCCGATCAGCCAGGACGCGCTGGGCGTGTACGACGATGTCGCCTACCACGCGTATGGCGTGCCCGCGACGCCGGAGGAATGCGAGGCGCTCGGCCGCACCTGCGCCGGCGGCGCCGGCTGCGTCATCCTGCTGAACCATGGGCTGCTGACGCTCGGCCACACCATCCATGGCACGTTCATGCGGCTCTATTCACTGGAGCGCGCCTGCGAGCTGGAGCTGCTGGCGCGCCAGATGGGCGTTGAGCCGCTGATGATCAGCGACTACGTGATCGGCAAGGCGGCCGAGCGCGGCAAGAAGCGCCGTGCGATGGACACCTATGGGCTGCCGGAGTTCCAGGGCCTGGTCCGCACCGTCGATCGCAAGGGCGCCGACTACCGGTGTTAGGATCGTAGCGTCACCGGCGGCGGCACCCTGTCCCCCCTGTCATTGCGAGAAGCGCAGCGACGAAGCAATCTCCCGCCTTGGGCGCACCAGATTGCTTCGTCGCTGCGCTCCTCGCAATGACAGGGGGCGCGTCGCTCCATCACATCTGCCCGGGAGGAAACCCACCATGAGCGGAACAACCGCCGCCCCCAGCCCCTACCTGCACGTCCGCGAGGACTGGCTGCGCCGCCGCCGCGAGGTCGTTCTGGAGCCGGAACTGCCGATCGTCGACCCGCACCACCATCTGTGGGAACGCCCGGGCTGGCGCTATCTGCTGGACGATCTGCTGGCCGACATCGACTCCGGCCACAACATCGTCGCCACCGTCTTCATCCAATGCCGGTCGATGCAACGCGCGGCCGGCGCGGAGGAATTTCGGCCGGTCGGCGAAACGGAGTTCGTCAACGGCGTCGCGGCAATGAGCGCAAGCGGCGGCTACGGCCCGACGCGCATCTGCGCCGGGATCGTCGGGCATGTCGATCTGCGCCTCGGTGCGCGGGCCGAGGAAGTGCTGGCCGCGCATATCGAGGCCGGCGGCGGGCGGTTCCGCGGCATCCGCCACATCACCGCGTGGGATGCCGATCCGACGGTGCTGAACCCGGCCTACTCGCCGCCGCCCGGGCTGCTGGGGGATGCGACGTTTCGGCAGGGATTCGCGAAGCTGGCGCCGCTGAACCTGTCGTTCGATGCGTGGCTGTATCATCCGCAGATCGACGAGCTGGCCGATCTGGCGCGCGCGTTCCCCGACACGCGCATCGTGCTGAACCATGTCGGCGGCCCGCTGGCGATTGGCAGCTACGCCGGCAAACGGGAAGCAGTGTTTCCGAAGTGGACCGCCTCGATCCGCAATCTGGCGACGTGCCCGAACGTGTGCGTGAAGCTGGGCGGGATTGGCATGCGGATCAACGGGTATGATTTTCATACGCTGGCTGATCCGCCGTCGTCGGAGGTGCTGGCCGCGGCGTGGAAGCCGTATATCGAGACGTGCATCGCGGCGTTCGGGGCTTCCCGGTGCATGTTCGAGAGTAATTTCCCGGTGGACAAGGGGTCGTACGGCTATCGGGAGTATTGGAACGCCTGCAAGATTCTCTCGCACGGCGCGAACGCGATCGAGCGGGCGGATCTGTTCGCGGGGACGGCGACGCGATTCTATCGGCTGTAGGCCAGCGCGGCCGCGTGTAGACATGTGCGGCGCTCATCTGCGCCGCAATCGCGTCACGACCTCCTCCGCGTCCTCGCGCGGCATGCGCAGCGCCTCGCTCGCCACCGCCTGGCTGAACCCAGCGCGCGCCAGCATCGCCAGCTCGCGCAGCCGATCGCCGTCACCCACCCGGAACGGTCCGATCCGGCGGCGCCGCGCCAACACCAATGCCGCCGCCAGTTCGTCCGTCTCCTCCGCCTCCAACGCGGCGTGGGCCATCTCCGCACGGACCCCCTTCGCCGCCAGATGCGCCGCCACCGCGCGACGCGAGCGACCGCCGCGCACCAGGCTACGCGTCCGGCTCGCCGCGAACGTCGCGTCGCTCACCGCCCCCGCCGCCGCCAGCCGCGCCACCACCGCGCGCACCGCCCCGCGCGCCTGCGCCGCTTGCGCGGCCACCGCGTCCACCTCCCCCCCGTCCGCCATCGCGCGCCGCGCCCAGCGATCCACCACCCGCTCCAGCGTTCGCGCCAATCCGGCCTCGGTCGTCGCATAGCGCGCGAGGTAGGCCAGCCCTGCCTCGTGCAGGGCGGCGTCGCTCGGGGCAGGACCAGCGGGACGGGATGGGCGAGATGCCATGTCCCGACGTTGCCGCAACGGCCGAGGTCACCGCAACTCGCGCGATCGCCACGCCACCGCAGTTCGACGCGGTCGGCGCAGCCCGGACGATGCGCTTGCACGTGCCGAAGCGACGAGCGCGGAATAAACTCGCCCGGGCTGCCGCAATGCGCAGACCATCATATGCAAACCGAAGCGCAGCACGATTGCCATGCGCCGCTTATGATTTCTTCGCAATTTGAGCCGGAAATGGAACCGCCGGCCGGGATAGGCCCGACCGGCGCTTCAGCGGAGGCTTTGATGCACTACCATCGCAACCTCTTGCCGCGGACAGTGGTGATCTTGCGCGTCGTCGTCAAGATCATTGTGACCCGCCGGTAGGAGTAAGGGCCAGTTCGTTCGCGGGCTGGCCCGCTCCCCGGGGCACTACCGTATGCCAACGGTCCTATTCCGAAACGACACCCCGCCGCCGACGCCCGCGGCCCCCCCACCGCCGACGCCCACAGCCCCACCACCGACGCCGAAAACCTTACCACCCCAGCGTCCGCCGCACCGCGGCCACCGCCTCCAGATGCCGCTCATGCTCGCCGGCGAAGCGCAGCACCAGGTGCCCCGCGCCGGCGCGGGCATATCCGTCCAGCCACGCGGCCACACCCTCCGCCGGCCCGGCATAGCTCGCCTGGCGCCGGCGCAGCACCTCGGCCGGCTGGCCATAGTAACGTTCCAGGAACGCATTCAGCCGCGCCTCGGCCCGTGCCGCGTCGGCATCCAGCGCCAACGTCAAATACATCGCCCCGGTCAGCGCCTCCGGATCCCGCCCGGCCGCCCGCGCGATCGTCCGCACCTCCTGCCACTGCGCCCCGAACGTCGCCGCATCCGGCTTGATTGGGAACCAGCCGTCGAACCACTTGCCGGCGCGTTCCAGGCTCACCGGCAGGTTGCCGCCGATCCACAGCGGCGGCCCACCGGGGCGGTACGGCGTCGGCGCCAGCACACCACCGGTCACCTGCCAGCGCCCGTCCCAGTCCACCGCCTGCCCGCTCCACAGCGCGCGGCACAGCCGCAGCCCCTCCATCATCCGGCCCACGCGCTTCTCGAACGGCACACTCGCCGCGGCGAACTCTGCGCGGATGTTCGGCGCGTCCGCTGCAAACCCCACACCCAGGATCAGCCTGCCCTCGCTCACCTGGTCCAAGGTCGCCACGAGATGCGCCAGCACCACCGGATTGCGCAGCGCCGGCAGCAGCACCGCGGTGCCCACCGACACCCGCGGCACCCGCCCCGCCACGCCCGCCAGCAGGGTCAGCGGCTCATGCCGTGGCCGTGCCAGCAGCGAATCGCCGACCCAAACGGAATCGAACCCGAGCGCTTCGGCGCGCGCCGCCAGCGCCAGCATGGGCTGCACCTCCGGCTCGTTCTGCATGATCCGCTCGCGCGTCGGGAGCAGATATCCGAGCTTCGGTGCCATGGAACCCCCTTCCTGCCGCGCGCGGTCAGGCCCGCAGCCTGGCCAGCTCGCCCAACCCCTGCGTGGCCTGGCTCAGCGCACTCTGCAATCCGCCCGCCGCCGCCGCCATCTCCTGCACCTGCACCAGGATCAGCTCGTGTGCCGCCTGGTCGGTTCCGCGCACGGCCCGGCCGAACCGCCCCGACCGAGCCGACAGGTCGCACATCGCATTCAACGTGATCTGCGGCAGGTCGTTCACCGCTGCCTGGATCGCCGTCACCACGCCTGCCACCTCATCCATCGCGGCAACCAGCTCATCGATGCGAATGTCCTCCCCGTCGCCCACAGAGTGCATCCGTCGCAGCGCGACGTCGAGCCGCCCGGAGGAGCTTCGCAGCACGGCAATGCCGGCATGTGCGGCGCTAATCGCCGCCGTCAGTCCTGGCATCGCCTCGTCGTCGTCCTGCCCCAGCAGCCCGAGCTGCTCCAGCAGCGCCGGCAGCACGTCGGTGATCGTCGCGGCGCGCGCCTGCATCAGGTCGATCGTATCCAGCACCTGGCGAAGCTGTGCCGTCCAGCGCTGCAGCTCGACGCCGCGGCGCGCGGCGGCGGCATCCGCTTCGATGGTGGCGACGCGCAGCACCTCGATGGCGCTGGCCAGTTCGACGATCTCCTGGCTGCCATGCCGCCTCGTCAACCGCACCGAACGGTCACCCTGTGCCAGACGGATGATCGTCGCCTCCAGCTCCGCCAGCGGCTGGATGATCCCCCGGTGCAGCATCAGCAGCGCCACGAGCACGGCCAGCAGCACCGCGGTGCCGGACCCCGCCGTCACCTCCAGCCGTTGCAGCCGCGCCGCCTGGTCGGCCTCCACCGCCTGACGCGTCAGGACGAACAACCTGTCGCGCACCGCGACCAACACGTGCAGCGACGGTTCGTACTCGGTCAGAAGTTGCGCAGTCGTCATGGAGAATTGACCCCTGTCGACGGCGCCCGCGATCAGCCGGTCGATCAGTTCCTGCGAGGCACCGAAATAGTGCTGCTCCATCGCACCCACAACGGCGCGGGTCGCCTCGCCGGCATTGGCGAGGCTGATGCTGGCGAGCAGCAGCCGATGCAGCTCGATGACCCGCCCCTGCTGGATGCGAATCGCGCCGATGTCGCGCTTTGTGACGAACCCGCCCTTGACCATCATCGCCCCGGTGAACTTGCTGACGATCGAGCCTGCATACAGGCGCAGATCGGACGCCGTGTGGGTCGCGGCCAGCAGGGACGCGACTGCCGGATCGGCCGCCGAGATGTCGGCGAGGACCTGTTCCTCCGCCGGAAACAGCAGCGGCGGCAGGGCGACCATCTCGGCGACGGCTGCGGCACTGCTGCCCGCGGGTCGCTGCTCCGGTGGCTGTTGTGTGACCCTGTCGGCGCTGGCGCGCGCCGCGGCGAGCCGTACGGACAGCTCCGCCAGGATCGCGCCGACGCCATCGGGCGGTCCGGCCAGTGCCGCGAGGTCCCGCAGGCACAGATCGGTCGCCGCCCGGTTCGCGGTGAGTGCCGCACTCAGGTCCGGGGAGATAGCGGACGGCGAACTCAGCGCGGCGTTGGCCGATCCGCGCTCCAGTCCGAGCACTTCCTGCAGCACCAGCAACTGGCGAAGCTGCTCCATCCGCCCGAGGGCAGCCTGCCCGTCCCGCCAATTGCGGACCGATCCGGCCGACAGATATGCGACCAGCAGCACGGTGATCAGCATGATCACGGCCATCGGCACGGCGAGCATCGAGCGCAACTTCACGTGGCGTCTCCTGACCAGCGCGGGCAGTATTCGCCGGTAGGCTTGACGCTTTATTAAGCCTGCCCACGGTAGGGCAGAAAAGCCATGCTCCCGGACTTGATCCGGGGGGAAGCGCTTTCCGCCTTTTGCCTCTCCCCCCGTTCCGCGCGCCGCCTCAACCAAGCCAATGCCCGACGACCGGCCCGTCACGACACACGACCGGATTTAGCAATCCCGAGCGAGACGCTGACCGACGCTGCGCTTTAGTCTGTGACCACCGACAGCGTCATTCTGTCTCCTGTCACGCCGCGAGGGACCAATGCTGCTCAACCTGAACCAGATCGGCCAAATCGCCTTGCCAGTGATCGATACCGACCGTGCGGAGGCGTTCTACGAGACGGTGATCGGCCTGCGGAAGCTTTACCGTTTCGGGGATTTGTCATTTTTCGACTGCGCCGGCGTGCGTCTGCTGCTCGACAAGGTAACGGACCCTGCGGGGTTTCGTCCGCAAGGATGCATTTACTTTCGATGCGCGGACCTCGCGCTGACCGTGGCTGAGCTTGAGCGGCGAGGCATCACGATCACGCATCGGCCCCACCTGATCGCGGAAATGCATGACCACGATCTGTGGATGGCATTCTTCAACGATCCGGATGGCCATACGTTGGCAGTGATGCAGGAAGCGCCGAAAGGCTACACCTCCGGATCATGAGCCGATCGGACATACGGGCCGGCAAGTGGCCACGCCACTGGTATGATATGCAAAGCCCACCTCCCGGTCCGCGATACCAGGGCGATGGCCGGCTCGCCGGAGCGGCCGGCAGGCGTGTGGAGCAAAAGCGACCGGTAGGCGTGTGGAGTAGATAAGCCGCTCGCCAATGCATTCGCCGCACGGCTACGTCCGACCGGAACATCACGGCTTGAGCGAAGGACCCGCCTGTGATCGAAGCCGGACGATGATCCGCACGCTCCCCGCCCGATTGCGCCTTCTCGCCCTGCTGGCGGCTCCGCTCGCCGCCGCCCAGGTGCTGTTGCCATTCGCCGCCGCCCCGCCCGCCGTCGCCCAGATGCCATCGCCATTCACCGCCGCCCCCGCCACCACCCCAAGCAAGCCCGCCGCCCCAACCAACCCCCCGTCGCCGATCACCGCCCCGCCGTCGATCACCCCCGAGCAGGCGCGCCAGGCCCTCGCCGTGCTCAACGATCCCGCCAAGCGCGCCGAGATCACCGCGACGTTGGAGGCGATCGCCCGCGCCCAGCCTGCCGCCGCAACACCGGCCGCGCCAACCCAAACGCCGGCGGCGCTGGGCATTCCGCTCGCCCCCGACAGCCTCGGCGCCGACGTGCTGGTCGGCGCCGCCAACTTCATGAACCACGCCGCCGACCAGCTCAGCGGAACGCTGCGCGCCGCGCGCGGCGTTCCGTTGCTCCGGGACTGGCTGGTCACCATGGCCACCGACCCGGTCGCACGCACGCTGCTGAGCGATCTGGCCTGGCGCCTGGCCATCGCGCTGTCCGTCAGCTTCATCGTGCTGTGGGTAATCAGCCGGATCGTGCGCGCCCCGCTGCGCGCCGTCTGCCGCCGCCTGATCCGCATGCCGCCCACCGCGCCGCTCCGCCAGCCGATCCAGCAGGCCGGCGAGCAGCCCGACGACCAGCCCGATGGCCAGCCCGACGACCAGATGGAATCCGGCGAAGCGCTCGCCGAGCTCGGCGAGACCGAACCTCCCAGGCCGCGCCGTTTCGACGCCGCGTGCCTGATGCGACGGGTGCCGCTGGTGCTCGCATCGGTCGCGCTCTACCTGCTCCCTGTCCTCGGCTTCATCGTGGCCGGACACGTGATTGCCGGCAGCGCGCTGGGCACCACAAGCCTGGTCCGCCTGGTCCTGCTGGCGGTGATCGACAGCTACGCGCTGTGCGCCGTCATACTGCATCTGGCCGGCGCCCTGCTGGCGCCGCACCATCGCCGGCTGCGCCTGCTGCCGGTGCGCGACGCCACCGCCCGCTACGCGATGCGCTGGACCCGCCGCCTGCTGGTGGTCGCCGTGGTCGGCTACGCCGCCGCCGAGGTGGGGCTGCTGCTCGGCCTGTCGCAGGCCGCCCATCTGGCACTGCTCAAGGCAACCGTGCTGGTGCTGCACATCTGCATCGCCATCATCGTCATCCAAAAGCGCCGCGTCGTGCGCCGCTGGATCCACGCGCCGGCGGGCGCCACGGGCATCGTCCCCGCCGTGCGCGACCGCCTCGCCGCGATCTGGCACTGGATCGCGCTGTTCTACCTGGCGGCCCTCTGGCTGGTCTGGGCGGTGGAGCTGCCCGCAGGCTACCAGTGGCTGTCGCACGTCGTGCTGATCACCCTGGCGGTGGCCGTGCTGGCGCAACTCGCCAGGCGGGGCGGCATGGCGGCGCTGGACCGCCTGGTTCTCACCGGGTCCGAGCTGGCGACGCACTATCCCGGCCTCGACCGCAGGCTGGCGTTCTACCACCCCATCCTGCGCACCGTCGTGCGCGTCGTCGTGTTCCTGCTCGCGCTGCTGCTGTTCCTTCAGTTGCTCGACTTCGCCGTGTTCCAGTGGCTGATCGCCAGCCCGCTCGGTGAGCGAGTCGCCGGATCGCTGACCATGCTCGCGATCACCGTCCTGCTGGCGCTGGCGGTGTGGGAGGCGGCGAACATCGCCATCGAGCGCCACCTGGCCCACCTGACACGCCAGGCGCAGATCGCCAGGATTGCCCGGTTGCGCACCCTGCTGCCGATCCTGCGCACCGCCCTGTTGGTCGCCGTCCTCACGGTCACCGTGCTGATGGTGCTCAGCGAGATCGGCGTCAACACCGCGCCGCTGCTGGCCAGCGCCGGCATCATCGGCGTCGCTATCGGCTTCGGCTCGCAGAAGCTGGTGCAGGACCTGATCACCGGCCTGTTCCTGCTGCTGGAGAACACCATGCAGGTCGGCGACGTGGTCAGCCTGGGCGGCCTGACGGGGGTGATCGAGGCCCTGTCGGTGCGCACCATCCATCTGCGCGCGGAAGACGGATCGGTGCACGTGATCCCGTTCAGCTCGGTCGGCACCGTCACCAACATGACGCGCGATTACGGGCGCGCGGTGATCCAGGTCGGCGTCGCCTACAAGGAGAACGTCGACCGCGTGATCGAGGTGCTGTGCGGCATCGTCACCGAGATGCGGCGTGTTCCGCAGTTCAAGGAGGTTATCCTCGGCGATCTCGAGGTCTATGGCCTCGACCAGTTGACCGCGTCGGCGGTGATCATCAAAGGCCGCATCATGTGCACGCCCTTCGCCCGCTGGTCGGTGGGGCGCGAATTCAACCGGCGGATGAAAGCGCGCTTCGAGGAACTGGGGATCGAGATGCCGTCCTCCGACCAGAGGCTGATCCTCGATCAGCCGCTGACCTTCCGGCAACTGCCGCCGCCGGTGCCGGCACCGCAGTAGCACGGCGCCGGCACCGCTCAGCGCCAACCGCCCACGGCGATGGGGCATCCGCAAGCAAGCAGGGTCCACCACGGAGGCACAAAGACACGGAAAAGAAATGAATGCGCCTCGCGCGAAGCACCATCCTTTGCGTTCTCCGTGTCTCTGTGTCTCGGTGGTGAAACTTGCTGGCCGTAGATCGAACGCCCACGACCCAGCACGAGAATCCCCCAACCACGCCCTACGCCGCGCGGATCGAGGCGAGGAAGTTGCCGACCTCGCGGCGCAGCACCTGCGCCTGTTCCTCGAGGCGCTCGGCCGAGCCGCACATTGCCACCGCGGCGTCGCCGCTGGTCCCCAGCCCGCCGGTGACCTGGGTCAGGTCCTTTGCCACGCGCCGCGTCCGCTCGGCCGCCTGCTGGACGTTCGACGACACCTCGCGCATCATCGCCCCTTGCTCATCGACCGCCGAGGCGATCGAGGCGGCGATCTGCTCCACCCCGTGCACGGTCTCCGAGATCCCCTGGATGGCTTGCAGCGCGCCGGCGGTCTCCGACTGGATCGCCGCGATCTGCGCGCGGATATCCTCGGTCGCGCGCGCCGTCTGGGTGGCCAGGCTCTACACCTCGCCCGCCACCACGGCGAAGCCCTTGCCGGCATCGCCGGCGCGGGCGGCCTCGATCGTGGCGTTCAGCGCCGGCAGGTTGGTCTGCGCGGCGATGTCCTGGATCAACTGCACGACATCGCCCACCTTCTGCGCCGCCGCGGCCAGGCTGGCGGATGAGTATGCCAAGACCGCGTGATCCGTTGGCCCCGCAAACACGTCATACCGGCGAATGCCGGCCACACCTGTCGTTGCGAGGAGCGCAGCGACGAAGCAATCCCGCCCCCGAGGCAGGGGATTGCTTCGTCGCTGCGCTCCTCGCGATGACAGGTGGGATGCCAGTCGGCGATTCCAGTCTGCGTGAACGCGCCGCTATTGATGCAGGCCGAACAGCCGTTCCATCACCACCGGGAACGCGCTCAGCGGGTGCGGCGTGACGCATGGCTCCGCCTCCGCAACGTAATCGGGGCTCAGCTCATCCAGCCGGTTCACCCCGATATGGCCCATGGTGACGACGATCTCCTCCTCCAGGATCTCCAGCATGCGACGCACACCCGCCTCGCCCGACGCCGCCAACGCCCAGGCCTGCATCCGCCCCATGCACACCGCCCGAGCGCCCAGCGCGATCGCCTTCAGCACATCGCTGCCGCGCACGAAGCCGCCATCGACGATGACCTCCGCCCGCCCTGCCACCGCGGCGACAATGTCCGGCAGCGTCACGATCGCCGCGCGCGCATGATCGATCGACCGCCCGCCGTTGTTGGAGACGTAGACCACGTCCACCCCGTGCTCCACCGCGAGCCGCGCATCCGCCGCCGTCAGCACGCCCTTCAGCACGAGCTTCATCCCGGACCGCGCGCGGATGCGGTCCAGCATCGCCCAGCTCAGCCGGACCGGGCGCAATTCGGCCACGCCGCCGGTCGCGTGCTCCCGGCGCAGTAAGTCCGCATAGGAGCGTAACGGATCGACCTTGCCGACGAAGCCGTTCATCAGGTCGCGCTCGCGCCGGCTGTAGTAGCCCGACTGCGTCGCCACCGAGATCGCGCGATAGCCGCCCACCTTCACCCGGTCGATCTCGTCGTCCAGCGCCGCCGGATCGTCATAGGGATGCAGCGCGTAGATCAGCGGCAACGGCGCGCCGGTGCGGATCGCGGCGATCTCGTCCTCCGCATGGCTGCTGAGGAATTGCAACGTCCCGAACGCGCCCACCGCGCGCGCCGTCGCCAGCGCGCCCTCGGGGTCGAGCCGCGCGATCGAGCCGATCGGCGACAGCAGCACCGGCATGCGCAGCGGCTCGCCCAGCAGCGTGGTGGATGGATCGACCTTGCTGACGTCACGCAGGATGCGGGGCAGCCAAGCGAGGCTGTCCAGCGCGCGCCGGTTGCGCCGGATCGTCGTTTCGCTCTCGGTGCCGAACGTCACGAAGTCCCACACATCCTTGCCGAGCCGCTCGCGCGCGGCCAGCACCAGGTCCTGCAGTGTCAGAAAATTCGAGGTCACGGCGCAAACTCCCGTGGCGGACGTTCGGTTGTCGCGATCAACGGTGCCACCCACGCAGGTTTGCAGAACCGCGATGAAAGGCAACGCCGCACGGGTTCCGGGACGCACGGTGAAAAGACGTCATGTTGCCTCGGGGGCGTCGAACATCTCCCGCAATTCGGCCGCCGGGTGGCCATGCCCGGCGACGTAGTCCGCGAGCGCCACCATGTCCTGGCGGATTTCGGCGCGCAGCAATTCCACCTGCTTCTCACGCAAGGCTTGCACGAGGGCCGCTTCCAGGACACGGGAGGCGCTTATGCCAAGAGCGCGGATTCTGGCGTAAAGGTCGCCGTTAACCGTCAGGCTGACAGTTTGTTTGCGCGCTCCGGCGTCGAACAGAGGTGTCTGCATGGGGACTCGTCCGGCAAATGCACGAGTTTTATACACGTGTATCGGATCCGTGCCACCGAGCAGATCGCGGTAGGGACGCCCATT
>PLXO01000364.1 GCA_003151425.1 Acetobacteraceae bacterium | reverse complement strand
GGGGTTGGGGTCGGCGTCGGTGTTGGGCCGGGTGTCGGCCCCGGTGTCGGCATCGGCGCCCGGGGCCATGCCGCGCAGGGTCTCGGCAAGGTCGGCCAGCGCGGCGCGTTCGGCGTCGGTGGGGTGGCGGTAGCGTTTCTCGGGGCGAACGAAGTCGCGGTAGTAGGCGACGGCGTGGTCGACCAGCTTGTCGAGGAATGGCATCGTTTCGGGACTGGCGCCGGGGGAGTAGCGGCGGATGAAGCCCCAAAGCATGGCCGGGGTGTCGGCGTTCACGACGGAGGCGAGGTTGAGCAGCATCGCGAAGGAGACCGGGCTGCCGGCGTGGTTGGGCAGGCGGCCGGCGTGGATGTGCCAGGCGGGGTTGCTGGGTCGTTCCGCCTCCGGTTGCGTCGCCAGGCGGGCGGCATTGGCGAGGTATTCGTCGACCGCGCGGGGAATGACATCGAAATACAGCCGCTTGGCGCGGTGCGGGGCGTTGTACATGAACTGGCCGAGGGATTCCTGCGGGGCGTAGCGCAGCCATTCCTCGACCGACAGGCCGTTGCCCTTGGACTTGCTGATCTTCTGGGCTGCCTCGTCGAGGAACAGTTCGTAGGTGAAGCCCTCGGGCGGGGTGCTGCCGAGGATGCGGCAGATGCGGCCGGACAGGCGGACCGAATCGATAAGGTCCTTGCCGGACATTTCATAGTCGACGTCGAGCGCGTACCAGCGCATCGCCCAATCGGCCTTCCATTGCAGCTTGCAGGCGCCGCCCTTGACGGAAGTTTCGAACGTTTCGTTGGTGTCGGGGTCGCGCCAGACGACGGTGCCGGCGGCGGGATCGCGCGCCTCCATCGGCACCTGCATGACGATGCCGGTACGCGGGTGGATCGGCAGGATAGGGGAGTAGGTGGCGCGGCGGTCGGGGCCCAGGGTCGGCAGGATGACCTGCATCACCTGGTCGTAGCGCTCCAGGACGCGCAGCAGCGCGGCATCGAACCGACCGGCGGCGTAATAGTCGGTGGAGGAGGCGAATTCGTAGTCGAAACCGAAACTGTCCAGGAACGATCGCAGGTGTGCGTTGTTGTGCGCGCCGAAACTGTCGTGGCTGCCGAACGGATCGGGAATGCGGGTCAGCGGCTGGCCGAGATACGGGGTCAGCATGTCGCGGTTCGGCACGTTTTCCGGGACCTTGCGCAGCCCGTCCATGTCGTCGCTGAAGGCGATCAGGCGGGACGGGCGGCCGGTCAGGACGGTGAAGGCATGGCGCACCCAGGAGGTGCGGGCGACCTCGCCGAAGGTGCCGATGTGCGGCAGGCCGGAGGGGCCGTAGCCGGTCTCGAACAGCGCGGCGGCTTTGCCCGACTTGTCCAGGCGGCCGGCGACCTTGGCAGCTTCCTCGAACGGCCACGCCTTGGGCAGCGCCGCGGTGTTGTTGCGGAATGTTTCGGGCATCCGCGGCAAGCTAGGTACCGGGGGGGCGCAGGTCAATCGGCCGGGCGGGCGGGCGGCATCGGCGGGCTGGCCGCGGCGTGCGTGCGCGCGAACCATTGGCGCGGACTTTGACCCAGATCAAAGCGCTTTTTCGGCTGTTTGGAATAGTTTGCTCGACGGCTTGCAGCGACCATGGCGGCCAACGCGGACCGGCAATCCGGCCGTGTCGAGGTGCGCCCGAACCAGCGCGATTCGCGGCCGTGAGGAGCGACCTATGCGAATCATGAAAACGATCAACAAGATCCCCGGCGGGCTCATGGTTGTGCCGCTGTTCATCGGCATGATCGTCAACACCTTTTTCCCGAACCTGCTGAAGATCGGCGGGTTTACCGAGGCGCTCAGCAGCGCCGGTTATCCGACCGTGCTGGGCATGTACCTGTTCACCGTCGGCACCCAAATGACGCTAAGCGCGGCGCCGCGCATGCTGAAGCGCGGCTTCGGCATCATGGCCGTCAAGGTCGGCACGGCCACCGCGATCGCGCTGACGGTGGCGCATTTCTTTGGTGGCAGCCTCCTCGGCCTGAGCACGCTCGCCATCCTGGTGGCGATGAGCGACACCAACGGCGGCATGTTCATGGCGCTGACCAGCGTGATGGGCGACAAGGAGGATGTCGGCACCTACGTGCCGCAGAGCATCGAGACGGGGCCGTTCCTGACCATGATCATCCTGGTGGGCGCCGGCCTTGCCAACATTCCGTGGCTGACCATGCTGTCGGTGATCGCGCCGATCATGGCGGGCGCGGTGCTGGGCAACCTGGACAAGGATCTGCGCGAATTCTTCAGCGCGCATCAGCCGATCATCGTGCCGTTCATGGCGTTCACCCTGGGCCAGACGATCAACCTGTCGGCAGTGGTGACCGCCGGGCTGCCAGGCTTGGCGCTGGGCGTATTCGTGCTGGTCGTCACCGGGACCGTGTGCATCCTGGCCGATCTGTTCCTGGGCGGCTCGGGGATCGCCGGCGCGGCGGCCTCCAGCACCGCGGGCAACTCGGCCGCGGTGCCACGGGCGATCGCCCTGGCCGATCCGAGCTATGCGGCGATCGCGTCGGCGGCGACGATCCAGGTCGCTGCCTCGGTGATCGTGACCGCAGTCCTGACGCCGATCCTGACCTCGTTCGTGTTCAACCGAGTGCAGGCGCGACGGGCGCTGGGAGCTGCCTCGGCTGCCTCGGCGGCGGACGCGCTGGCTGGCGCGGGCGGCGGCGCGGGCCACTTGGCGATCCCGCGCCGGCCGGCGACCGAATAGGCCGGCGACCGGGATTGGCGGCCGACGGGGATAGGCGGCGCGGACGGACTGAATCGGGTCGGCGTGGCCGCACGATCCGCCTTGTAACCCACCCGCCTGCGTCCCACCTGCGTGCCTCCCACGCGCCTGCGTTCTCGCCCGCCTGCATCCCATCGGGACGCAGGCGGAGCGTCGGTTCGGCGGCTTGCGGCCTGACTGATTATCGTCTTGGCCGGTCGGCGGCCGGTTGATGACATTGGCTGCGATGGCCTCGCGCCGCGATTGGGGCTAGGCAGCCTGTTGTGACCTTGCGCACCGCACAGAAATGCCCCGCATCGCGCTGCCCGACGCGCCCGCCGTCGTAGCGGGGCACGGCCGCGCCGCGATCCTGACTCCGGACGGGGAGCTCCTACGGCTGACCGCCGACGACGCCGCGGCGACAGTGCGCGTGATGGATGCGCCGGTGCTGGTGCACGCGCCGGCGACGCTGCGGCGGCTGGGGCTGCGGGCGCTGCCATGCCTCGATATCCTGGAGCTGTTTGCGTTCGTGCTGCCGGCTCGGTCGGCGGCGCCGACGCCGCGTGGGCTGGCCTTGGCGCTCGATCTGGATGTGGCGGCGGGCGGGCTGGAGGCCGAGGTCGCGCTGCTGCCGGAGTTGGTTGAGGTGCTGCTGCGGCGGCTGGCGGCGGGGCGTGAGTTGGCTCTGAATCGCGATGCGGCGGCGTTGGCGGCGCGCATGGGGCAGGCGGGGTGGGGCTGGGCGCCGTTCGTGATGGCGGCGCTGGGGCGGCCCGATGCGGCGGCCTCGGTGGAGCCGCTGCTGGTGTGGAAGCGGCTGCCCGAGTGGGAAGAGACGGCGCCGCTGCCCGCGCCCTCGTCGCTGCCGGTGCCCGAGGCGGAGGCGCGGCGGCGGCTGGCCGCGATGCTGGGGCCGGAGGCGGAGCAGCGGCCGGGTCAGGCGGATTATGCCGGCGCGGCGGCGACGGCGTTCGCACCGCGGGAGGTGCGGGGCGACCCGCACCTGGTTCTGGCCGAGGCGGGCACCGGGACGGGCAAGACGCTGGGGTATATCGCGCCGGCCAGCCTGTGGGCGGAGAAGAACCGCGGCACGGTCTGGATCAGCACGTTCACGCGGCATCTGCAGCGCCAGATCTATGCGGAACTGGCGCGGCTGTTCCCCGACCCGGCGGAGCGGCGGCGGCGCGTGGTCGTGCGCAAGGGACGTGAAAACTACCTGTGTCTGCTGAACTATCAGGAGGCGCTGGGGCCGATGATGGGTGGGCCAAGGGGGGGTGGACTGATCTCGGCCCCGCTGGTGCCGCTTGGGCTGATCGCACGCTGGGCGCTGGCGACGGCCGACGGGGACATCCAGGGCGGGGATCTGCCGGGCTGGATGTCGGAGTTGTTCGGGGCGGCGACGGTGCTGAGCCTGGCGGATCGGCGCGGCGAGTGCATCCACGCCGCCTGCGCGCACTGGAAGCGCTGCTTCGTCGAACACACGATCCGCCGGGCGCGCTCGGCGCATCTGGTGGTGGCAAACCATGCGCTGGTGATGGCGCAGGCGGCCTGGGGCGGACTGGACGATGCCTCGGTGCCGACGCGGTATGTGTTCGACGAGGGGCATCACGTGTTCGACGCGGCGGACGGGGCGTTCTCGGCCGAGCTGTCGGGGCTGGAGACGGCGGAGCTGCGGCGCTGGCTGCTGGGCGCGGAGGGCGGGCGGTCGCGCGCACGGGGGTTGCGGCGGCGGCTGGACGAGCTGGTGGCAGAGCGGCCGGGGCTGGAGGCGCCGCTGGATGCGGCATTGCAGGCGGCGCGGGCGCTGCCGGCGCCGGGCTGGTCGATG
The DNA here is from genome assembly GCA_003151425.1 of Acetobacteraceae bacterium. Classification (GTDB taxonomy): domain Bacteria; phylum Pseudomonadota; class Alphaproteobacteria; order Acetobacterales; family Acetobacteraceae; genus Palsa-883. The sequence continues at coordinate 4,364 of PLXO01000364.1, read as the reverse complement.
CGGCTGGCGGACGATGCGCCGGGCCAGTCTGGGCTGGAGGAGACGTGGCTGGGGAAGTCTGGGCTGGGGAAGGCTGAGCCGGAAGCGGGCCGGGCCAACCCGACCGAGGCGTTCCTGCGGCTGCTGCGGCGCCAGGTGCTGGCGCGGGTGGCGGGCAACGGGGAGCCGGGGTCGCATGCGTCATGGGGTGCGTTGGAGTGCGACCTGTTCCCACCCGTCGACGGGCTCGCCGAGGCGGCCGAGCGGCTGGCTCGCGCGCTAGGGCGGATCATCGAGCCTCTGGAGACGCTGCGCACCAGGCTGGCGGCGCGGCTGGAGGACGAGGCGGAGGAGATGGACGCCGCCACGCGGGTGCGGATCGAGGCGACGTGCCGCTCGCTCGGGCGGCGGGCGATCGATCCGCTGACGGCATGGCGGGGGATGCTGCGCGCGGCGGCGGAGGGTCCGGGTGAGCCGGGGCAGCGGCCGCAGCACGTGATGTTCCTGCGGCTGGATCGGCGGGAGGCGAGCGATCGGGACGTCGGGCTGCACCGGCATTGGCTCGATCCGACGGTGCCGTTTGCGCTGAGCCTGGCGGCGCCGGCGCACGGGCTGCTGGTGACCTCGGCGACGCTGCGGGATTCCGGCGAGGCGGACGCCGAGGTCTCGTGGGAGGCGGCGGAGGCGCGGGTGGGCGCGCCGCATTTGCCCTCGCCGGCGATCCGCGTGGCGGTGGCGAGTCCGTTCGACTACGCGGCGCAGACCCGGACGTTGATCGTGACGGATGTGGCGGCGGGGGACATCGGCGCGCTGGCCGCGGCATATCGGGCGCTGTTCATGGCGGCGGGTGGCAGCGGGCTGGGATTGTTCACCGCGATACGGCGGCTGCGGGCGGTGCACGCGCGGATCGCGCCGGAGCTGGAGGCGGCGGGGATCCCGCTGTATGCGCAGCACGTCGATGCGATGGACAACGCCACGCTGGTCGACATCTTCCGCACCGAGGAAGAAAGCTGCCTGCTGGGCACCGACGCGATGCGCGACGGTGTGGACGTGCCGGGCCGGGCGCTGCGGCTGGTGGTGTTCGAGAAGGTGCCCTGGGCGCGGCCGGACATCCTGCACCGCGAGCGGCGGGTGCATCTGTCCGGGGGCGATTTGAAAGGCTACGACGACCGGATCGCGCGGCTGCGGTTGCGCCAGGCGTTCGGACGGTTGATCCGACGGGCGACGGATCGCGGGGTGTTCGTGCTGCTGGACCGGCAGACGCCGACGCGGTTGCTCTCGGCGTTCCCGGCAGGCGTGGCTGTGCGGCGCGTCGGGCTGGCGCAGGCGGTGGCGGAGGTGCGGGGGTTCTTGGGGGAAGGCTAGCGCGCGGCGCAGGCCCGCCACCCGTCAAGAGTGAGGCGATGGGTCCAGCAATTCTCGTTTTGGTCGGGNNTGCCGCGATGGATGGCCGGAACAAGTCCGGCCATGACGATGTAGCAACCAGATGGGCCAAAATGAGGATTGCTGCAAGTCAGCTAGCTAGACCCATCTTCGACCGTATCGCGCGAAAAGGCCCCTCCGTCTCAGAACTTGGGGGCTTTGCGCGGCAACGACCCAGTTGGCAGCGGCGAGAATATGACACACGCGGGTTATGCTGGCTTGTTTCTGTCCGGAGGATCCGATGCGCGCACTGATAGTCATTCTTGGCATCCTGCTTGCGGGGACATCGCCGGGGCGTGCGCAGGATGCACCGCACCGCCTGCTGATCCACGTCGACAGCCCGGACGCCGACGTCATGACCGAGGCACTGCACAACGCGGCGAACGTGATCGACACGATACGCAAGCAGCGCGGCACGGTCGCCATCGAGATCGTTGCCAACGGGCCAGGCACGTCGATGTTCATCGATGCGCTCTCGCCGGTAAAGCCCGAGGTGCAGCGCCTCCACGCCGCCTATCCCGAGGTGGTCATGAGCGCCTGCGGCATCTCGCTCACCCACACCGCAGCTTCTATGAAGAAGCAGCTGACCGTCATGCCCGAGGCGCGGGTGGTGCCGTCCGGCGCGGTGCGGATCATGCAGCTGGAAGAGCAGCACTGGGCCTACCTGAAGCCCTGAAGGGTCGACACGGATGCAGTACCCGATCGCGGTCGCGCGGCCGATGGCGCATGCGACGTTCGCGTGCTCAGCGCCAGCTCGACGCCCCGCGCACCCTGAGCCACCGTCTCGCGGATTGATATGATGGCGTTCTGGACCGCCCTCCTGGTCAAGGCCGTCGCTACCGCGCTGATCGTCGTCATCGCCTCGGTCGCCGCCGAAGCCGCCGGACCCTTCTGGGGCGGCCTGATCATCAGCCTGCCGATCGCCGCCGGCCCCGCCTATGTCATGCTGTCGCTGCAGCACGACGCTGCCTTCATCGCCGCCAGCGCGCTCGGCAGCTTCGCCGCGAATGCGGCGACCTTCGTGCTGCTGACGGTGATCGCCCTGCTCGCGCCGCGCTACCCGAGATACGTGGTGATCGGCGGCGGACTGTCCGCCTGGCTGCTGTCCGTGCTGGCGATCCGCGCGATGGACTTCAGCCTGGGCGGCGCGGCACTGCTCAACCTCGTGATGATCGTGCTGGCCCTCGGGCTGACGCGCCGCGCCGCGCGCGCGCCGGCGTTTGCGCGCGGCGCGCTGCGGCGGCGCTGGTTCGAACTGCCGTTGCGCGCCGCGCTGGTCGGCCTGGTGGTGGCCAGCGTGGTGACCGCAAGCCACGCTCTGGGGCCGGACGTGACCGGAATGGCGTCGGTGTTCCCGGTGGCCTTCACCAGCTTCGCCTTCCTGGTGCTGCCGCGCCTGGGTGGTGCTGCCGCGGCGGCGGTGATGGCCGGCGCCGTCCGCGCGATGCCGGGTTTCGCGCTGTCGCTGCTCGCGTTGCATCTGGCTGCCGAGCTGCTCGGGGCCTGGTGGGCTTTGCTGGCGATGCTCGCGACTTCGCTGCTGTGGTCGGCCGGCATGCTGGCGTGGCGCAAGGCGCGCGTTCACGCCGCGGCTGCGGTATCCGGTCCTGGCGCCAGCAACTGCCGCAACTCGCCGATCCAGGGTTCGTAACGCCGCCAACGCTCGACCGAGCGGGTGTAGACCGGCTGGCGTGCCTGCCACAGGCTGGCGGTCCTCACCTGGTGCTCGTTGCGCTCGGGCGCGTCGCAGGCGTTGTGCATCGAGTCTGTCATGACCGCGGAATGGGCCTCAAATCGACCCACGACCCACGCGCGCCCGCCCTGTTCGTCTGCCGTCCTGCCATGCGATGCTCCTGCAAAACCCGTCGAGGAGACGCCACATGGACCAAACCCACATCGTCGAGGCTGCCGCGCTGCTGGTCGCCGCCAGGCGCGGCCGCTCCCGCATCGCTCTGCTACCGCCTTCCTGCCGCCCGAGCAGCGTCACCGAGGCCCACGCCATCCAGGACGCCGTCACCGCCGCGCTCGGCACCGCGGTCGGCGCGTTCAAGGCCAATGCGCCCGCCGGGGCCGAGCCGACGCGCGGCGTGATCTATGCGCCGTCCATCCATCCGTCGCCGTCGCGCATTCCGGCGTCCCTCGTGCCGCAATGCGGCGTTGAGGGCGAGGTCGCCTTCGTCTTCCGCGCCGACTTGCCGCCGCGCGCCACGCCCTACACGCGCGACGAGGTCGCCGCCGTCGTCGATGCGTGCCCCGCGATCGAGGTGGTGACCAGCCGTTTCGCCGATGCCGATGCCGCCTCGCCGATCGACAAGCTTGCCGACTGCATCAGCAACGGTGCCTTCGTCCACGGCGCGCCGATCAAGGTCTGGCAGGGGCTGGAACTCGGCAAGCTGAAAGTCACCCTCACCGTCAACGGCATGCCGGTGCTGGAACAGGTCGGCGGCCACCCGACCGGCGACCCGCTCGGCATCGCCGTGGCCCTGGTGGAGATGATGCGCGGCGCCGGCGGCGTGAAGGCCGGCCAGTTCGTCACCTGTGGTTCCTGCACCGGGCTGCGCTACCTGAAGCCCGGCGATGTTTGCGGGGTTCAGTTCGAGGGCCTTGGCGCGGCCGAAGTCACCTTCAGCCCATGAGAGTGCCCTCAGCCCACAATGTCGCGGTCAGACCATGAAACGGTCGGCTGCTGTTCGACCCGCTCGGCATCAGCGACGTTGCCTGGTGGCGCTTCCCCGGCAACGGCGAGCCGATCGCCGCGTCCGGGCTGCGCATGCGGCCGCGCGATCTCGCCAAGCTGGGCCAATTGGTGCTGAACCATGGCAAATGCGACGGACGGCAGGTTGTGCCCGCTGCGTGGATCGACGCTTCCATCACGCCGCAGATCCAGGCATCGCAGCTCTATTTCTATGGTCTGGGGTATCCATTTAACCGGAGTTGAGCGTAGACTGCGGTGCAATGGAACG
>PLXO01000111.1 GCA_003151425.1 Acetobacteraceae bacterium | reverse complement strand
ACAAAACATGCTCACGGACGCACGGCGGCCGGCGCGGCCGCCGGGTTGGGGTCGGTGCCTGGTCACGGGGCGCGATCCGCAAACCACGACCAAGACCCTATGGAACCGGAGACGGAGGGGTCGGACAGGGTGGGTGCCCGGTCGGGGTGCGGGTCGCAAAATCCGGACAAGACTCTATGAAGCGTGAGAAGGAGCGGTCGGGCGGGGCGGCCGCTGCTGAGCCGGTCAGCGCTGCCGGAAAGGCCGCAGCTTCAACCCCGGTATCAGAGCTTGACCAGCCGCGCGGCGAAGAAGCCGTCCATGCCGCCGCGCTCCGGCCACATGCCGGGATGGGTGCGCAGCCAGCCGTCCGGGGTCAGCGCCTCGGGCAGGCCGGGCAGCTCGGCGGGCAGGAACGGATCGCGGCGCAGGCCGCCGCGCGCCATCGCCGCCTCGACGCGGAGCACGCCTTCCTCCGGCTGCAGCGAGCACACCGCATAGATCAGCCGCCCACCCGGACGCAGCATCGTGGCCGCGGCCGTCAGCAGCCGGTCCTGGGTTTCCGCCAGGGCGAGGATGTCCCGCGGGCGCTTCAGGCGCGGCACGTCGGGGTGGCGCCGGATGGTGCCGGTGGCGCTGCAGGGTGCGTCCAGCAGCACGGCGTCGAATGGCGTTGGGGGGTGCCATTCGGTGGCGTCGGCGGCAATCGTCTCCGCGGCCAGCCGCCAGTGCCGCAGATTGTCGGCCAGCCGCGCCAGGCGCGTCGGATCGCGTTCCAGCGCCGTGACCTGGGCGCCGGCGGCGGCAAGCTGCGCGGTCTTGCCGCCCGGGGCGGCGCACAGGTCGCCGATGCGCTCGCCGGGGCGTGGGGCGAGCAGACGGGCAGGCAGCGAGGCGGCGGCGTCCTGCACCCAGAAGGCGCCCTGCTCGAACCCGGGAAGCGGCGTAACCGCGGTGCCGGCGGGGAAGCGCACGGAGCCGGTCGGCAGCGTCTCACCGCCCTCCGGCGGGAGCGCGCCGGGACGCAGCGTCAGGTCGAGCGGCGCCTCGTGCTGGTGCGCCAAGGCGATGGCGCGCGCGTCGGCACCCCAGGAGGTCCAGAGCCACGCGGGCGTATCGAGCCGCGGGCTGTCGAGATCGGCCAACGCAGCCGGGCCGGCCTCGGCGACGCGACGCAGCACCGCGTTCACCAGCCCGGCGAAGGCGTGCAGCCGGCGGCCGCGCGCCAGGGCGACGGCGGTGGCGACCGCGGCGTGCGGCGGCGTCTCCAGCAGCAGCAGCCCGGCGGCGCCGAGCCGCAGCACGTGGCGCACCGGATCGGGCGGCGACTTCTTGAGGAACGGTTCCAGCGCGGCGTCCAGCGTGCCGAGCCGCCGCAGCGTCGCGGCCACCAGCCGGTGCGCCGCCGACCGGTCGCGCGAGGCGATTGGCGGCAGCGCGTCGAGCGCTTCCTCCAGTGTGCGGCGGCGGTCGAGCACCGCGGTCAGCAGGTTGAACGCGGCGTCGCGGGTGGGGTCGGACATAGGTGCCATGTCAGGATTTGTCGCGGAAATGGTGGTGGAGCTGAGGGGACTCGAACCCCTGGCCTCCTCATTGCGAACGAGGCGCTCTCCCAACTGAGCTACAGCCCCATCCCGCGCATCAGCGGCCGGAACCGTGGCCGCCGCAGGGCGCGGACAATGCTCACGCGGGTGGGTGAAGTCAACCACGCGCAGGCGTCGTGCGGCGGCGATGCGCGCAGGGCGGAAAAGCGCAGCGCATTCCGTCGAACGATGGCGGAATGCGCTCCGCTTTTCCGCCCTGCGCGCATCCCCCGCACACCGGTCAGGTTGCGTATCGATGGGTCCGTCGCTAGCGTCCGCGCGCCGCTTGGAGTAGCCCGATGATCGACGTTTTGTTCGACCTGCTGTACTACATCATCAATGCGTTCAAATGGGCCGTCATCCTGGCCGCCCTCTTCAGCATCTTGGCCGCGTTCGGGGTGCTCGACACGCGCAACCGCATGGTCTGGACAATCGGCGACTTCCTGTATCGCGTCACCGACCCGGTGCTGCGCCCGTTGCGCAACATCCTGCCGAGCTTCGGCGGGATCGACCTTAGCCCCTGGGTGGTGATCATCCTGATTCAGATCGTCATCCTGCCGATGCTGCTCAGGCTGCAAGCCGCGATCACTTACGGCACCTGGCAGCCGCTGGTCTTGTGATCGTGTTCTGGCGGGTGGTCGGGGATACCGTCGCGGTGGCGGTGAAGGTGCGGCCGCGGGCGCGCCGCCCCGGGCTGCAGGGCAGGGTGCCGGACACCGACGGCGAGCGGCTGGCGATCGCCGTGCGCGAACCGGCCGAGGACGGGCGCGCCAACCGGGCGGCCTGCGCGGCGCTGGCCGCTTCCGTGGGCGTGCCGCAGTCGCAGGTCGAGGTCGCCGCCGGCGCAACGTCGCGCCGCAAGACGCTGCGGATCAGTGGCGACGCGGCGGCAATCGCCACAAGGCTGGCCGCGCTGTGACTGCGCGGCTGATAGATGGCAAGGCAATCGCCGCGGCCATGCGCGAGGCGCTCACGACGCGGGTCGCCGCCCTGCCGTTCCGCCCCGGCCTGGCGGTGGTTCTGGTCGGCGACAATCCGGCCAGCGCGGTCTATGTGCGCACCAAGGACCGCGCGGCGGAGGCCGCCGGGATCGCTGCCGCCACTATCCGTTTGCCCGCGGGGATCACCGAGGCCGCCCTGCTCGCCGAAGTGGCGCGGCTCAACGCCGACCCGGCGGTCGATGGGATCCTGGTGCAGCTTCCGTTGCCGCAAAGCATCAGGGCGGAGGCGGTGATCGACCTGATCGATCCGGCCAAGGATGTGGACGGGTTCCATCCGCGCAATGCCGGGCTGCTCGCCCTCGGGCGGCCGGCGCTGGTCCCCTGCACCCCGCTCGGCGTGATGAAACTGCTGGAGGCCGCCGGCGTGGCGCTGTCCGGCCGGCGCGCGCTGGTGCTCGGGCGTTCCAGCATCGTCGGGCGTCCGCTGGTGGCGCTGCTGCTGGCGGCGGACGCCACGGTGACGGTGGCGCATTCGCGCACGCGCGACCTGGCCGCGGAATGCCGGCGGGCGGAGATTCTGGTGGCGGCGGTGGGCCGGGCGGAGATGGTGCGCGGCGACTGGATTTCTCCGGGCGCGACGGTGATCGACGTGGGCATCAACCGGCTGGCGGACGGCCGGCTGGTCGGCGATGTCGCGTTTGCCGAGTGCGCCGCGGTGGCCGGCTCGATCACCCCGGTGCCCGGCGGCGTCGGGCCGATGACGATCGCCTGCCTGCTGGAGAACACCGTGACAGCCGCTTTGCGCCGACGGTAATGCGTCGGTTTGGATGCCGGCAATGGGTGGGGAACTGCCGTAGAAGGCAGTGGCCCTAATGTCCGCTTCTGCGCCCAAGGCGGTCGTTCGAGGTCGCCTTGCGGTCGCTCGAATGCAGACGTTTGCCCAAATGTGGTAGTAGCTGCTCAGATGCCTGCTGCGGATGGAAGCAAGCTCTGCAACCTCGTCTGGAACAGCTACCGCGCCATCGTCAACGGCTGCAAAAAGGCTTGGCAATTCCTGATCGATGACCCCGACCGCATCAGCTCTATCGGAACCCGCGAGTGGGCATGTGTCAGTCTTTAGGCCGGCTGGTATCACAGGCGAAGCGCCTTGGACCGCTATTCACTCCTATCCGCCGGCGAGGCGCGGGAGCAGGAAGATCTCGGCGTCCTTGGGCAGTTCCTTGGACCAAGTGTCGCGATAAATTACCCCATCGATGGAGACGGCGATGCCCCGCTCGATGAAGGGCCCGAGCGCGGGATACTGCTCCGCCAGATTGCGGAACAGCTCCCGGATGTCTTTTGCCTCGACTTCGAGCTTCTGCTTGCCTCCGACGGCCGCGCCGAGCGACCCCCAGAGCGTCACCTCGACCATCAGCGCGCCCGTTCGGCCCCCAGTGCCGCCAGGATGCGTGGTGGCGACATGGGAATATGCGTCATGCGAACGCCAACCGCGTTCGACACTGCATTCGCGATTGCCGCCAGCGGCGGCACGATGGATGTCTCGCCGACGCCACGTACCCCATAGGGATGATTCGGATTGGGGATCTCGAGAATCTGCGTGTCGATCATCGGCAGGTCCGAGCAAACCGGGACGCGGTAGTCGAGGAAGCCGGGGTTCTGCAGGCATCCGTCCTCGCCGTAGACGTACTCCTCATTCAGGGCCCACCCGATGCCCTGCGCGGCTCCGCCTTGGTACTGCCCCTCCACATAGGCCGGATGCACCGCCTTGCCCGCGTCCTGTATGACCGTATAGCGCAGCACCCTGGTGGCGCCGGTCTCCGGATCCACTTCAACGTCGCAGATGTGGGTGGCAAACGAGACTCCGGCGCCATCGGCAACGAGCTCGCTGTGGCCGGCGACCGGTCCGCCCGTCTTGGCGGCGGCCGCCGCGATGTCCTTGACCGACAACGGGGCAAGATTGCCGTACTTCCCCCCCTCGGCCATGGCGTGACCGTCCTTCCAGACGACATCGTCGACAGCAATATCCCACATCCTGGCTGCCCGTTCCCGCAGGACCACGATGGCATTGCGGGCGGCCGAGATTGTTGCCATCGACGAGGAGAAGGTGCCGCGGCTTCCGTCGGTCATGTCGTTGTAGCCGAGGGTTCCGGTATCGGCGACCACCGTCTGCACCTGCGCATAGGGAATGCCGAGCTCCTCCGCGGCCACCAGCGACAGCGAGGCGCGCGAACCACCCACGTCGACCGTGCCGACGGTCAGCGTCACGGTACCGTCGGTGCCGATGTTGAGGTCGGTGCAGGTCTGGCCGCCGAAGTTGAACCAGAAACCACAGGCCATGCCACGCCCCTGGTTCTTGCCGAGTGGCGCCTTCATGTGCGGATGCTTCTGCGCCGCTTCCAGCGTGGGCCCGATGCCGATCGGGCCATACACCGGACCGTAGGACGATTTGGTGCCTTCGCTGGCAGCGTTCCTGATGCGGAATTCAACCGGGTTGATGCCGATCTTCTGCGCCAGCTCATCGATGACGCTTTCCACCGCGAAGGCGGCCATCGGTGCCGAAGGCGCGCGATAGGCCGCTGTCTTGGGCCGATTGACCAGCACCTCATAGCCGACCGTTTTGACGTTCTTGAGGTTGTAGCAGGCAAACGAGGTCATGGCGCCGAGCTCGGCCCACATGCCGCCGTAGGGGCCGCAGGAATAGCTTAGCGTGGCCGTTGCCCCCGTGATGGTGCCGTCCTTCCTGGCGCCGATCTTGACCTCGATCGAGGTGGCGCTGGTCGGGCCCGAGGCACGGAAGACTTCCTCGCGCGACATGACGAGCTTGACCGGCCGGCCCGCCTTGCGCGACAGCGCCAGCGCAACCGGCTCGGCCCAGATATGTGTCTTGCCGCCGAAACCGCCGCCAATCTCTGACGAGGTGACGCGCAGCTTCGCAACGTCCAGGCCGAGCAGCGCGGCACATTGCTGGCGATAGACGAAATGGCCCTGGGTGCACACCCACAGCTCAGAGGTCCCGTCGGAATTGACGCTGGCGACACAGGCGTGGGGCTCGATGTAGCCCTGATGCGTCTGCTCGGTCTTGAAGGAACGTTCTACGACGGCGTCGGCCTCCTTGAAGCCCGCTTCGACGTCACCGTGGCCGTACTGGCTGCGATTGGCGATGTTGGAGGGCACGGTGGGTTTGGGGTCGACACCGCCGGTGAACACCGTCTCGTGCAGCAGCGGCGCCGAGGCCTTCATCGCTTCGTCGACATCCGTGACGTGCGGCAGCACCTCATAGTCGACCTCGATGAGCTCCAGGGCTTCCCTGGCCGTGCGGGCATCGATCGCAGCCACCGCGGCCACCGCATGGCCATCGTAGAGCGCCTTCTTGCGCGCCATGCAGTTGTCGAGGATGTCATACATGGCGGAATCGCCGTTGGTGAGATCGGGCAGATCCGCCGCGGTGATCACCGCCTTGACGCCCTTCAGCTTCTCCGCCTTGGAAGTGTCGATCCGCCTGATCCTGGCGTGGGCGTGGGGGCTTCTGAGAATGCGCCCCACCAGCTGCCCGGGCATATTGAAATCCGCGCCGTAGCGCGCGCGTCCCGTTACCTTGTCGACCCCGTCGGGACGAACAGGGCGGGTGCCGACGGATGTGAACGTCCGGACCGAGTAGCTCGGATCGAATCCCATGGTTATGCTCCCCTCATCACGCGAGCGGCGTCCTGAACGGCACGCACGATCTTGTCGTAGCCTGTGCAGCGGCAGAGGTTTCCGGCCAGCCCGAAGCGAATTTGTTCCTCCGTCGGATCGGGGTTGTTGGCCAGCAGATACTTCGCCGCCATCAGGAAACCCGGTGTACAGAAGCCGCATTGCAAGGCGGCGTGTTCGAGAAACTTCGCCTGCAGCGGGTGCAGCTTGTCGCCGGTTGCCATGCCCTCGATGGTCTCGATGCGGCGGCCCGCGGCCTCCGCGCCCAGTACCAGGCACGAGCACACCAACCGGCCGTCGACAATGACGCTGCATGCGCCGCAGTCACCGGTGCCGCAGCCTTCCTTGGCTCCCATGAGCCCCAGGTGGTCACGCAGCATGTCGAGCAGCGTCTCCTCAAACTGGCACAGGAACTCGACGTCATCGCCATTGATCGTGGTTGAAACAGCTATGCCCGACATCACTTTCCTCCTGCCCGCTCATGGGCGATCCTGGCCGCGCGCCTCGCCATCGCGCGTGCGACCGGCTGCCTGAATTCCACGGTAGCACGTTTGTCGTTGATGTATGAATCGGCGTCGAATTTGATCCTGCGCAGATCACGAGCAACCTCTTGATATGAGGCTTCGGCGGTCAATCCCGGCTCCCGGACCCCCAAGAGCGACCGCTGGAGTTTTGGGTCCGGGGACCGGCACATGGTTCGATACGTGTCCAGGAAGGCCACCGATTCCCCAGGCAAGCTGGCCCCTTTTTTGGGGGGGACCTCATTCATCCCCTCATATTCAAACCATGAAGAACAGCCCGCTGAATGCGTGGCGCGCGGCGACGACCTCGACAAAGCGCGCTGTGAGCGGGGTCAATCGTTGTTCCGGCATGGTCGGGATCAGTTCGTAGAGTATGCAGCTTTGGCGGAGTAACAAGTGGGTGCGGGTCTCTGCGGTATTGGATTTCAGCAGCCGGTCCGGTCAGGTACCGAGTGTCTAATCTTCCGTAGCGCAAAGCCGAAATGCATCAACATTCCCTCCGACATCACGGTCCAGGTGCCGGTAACCATCCGCAAGCGCGGCGGGCGGAAGAATTATCTCTTCGCCGGCTCCGACAGTGGCGGCGACCGAGCCGCCGCGATGTACGCGATCATCCAGACGGCCAAGCTCAACGACCTTAATCTGGAAGTTTATCTCATAGACACCATCGCCAGGATCGCTGACGCTCACCCAATCAACCGCATCGACGAATTGATGCCCTGGTGCCAGTAGTTACCCCGCTACGGCCGGCGCCGAATGCTTACCATCCAATCTACGCGCGCGCCGCGCATGCTGAACGCCTCACCGAGGTGAACTCGGCGGACCGCGGGTTATTCGGCTCCCGGCCGCGAACGACCGAAACAGGTCGCAACCTGCCGTCAACGGTGTCCAACAACGAACGTCTGCTTGTTGCCGTTGGACACCCCAAACCGGCCGGTCCGGCATACGGCCAGCACCTGCCATTCAGCAACTTGGCCTGAATGTCCGAGAAGGGTCGGTACGCGACATTCAAACTGGCGCATTGCCGCGCCGGCGCGGTGGTCGATCACCCGATCGCCCCGCGTGATCATTCGCACCTGATCGGAAGGCCGTCGCCAGGTCAGCTACGATGTGCCGGATCGGAAATCCGCGGCTGATCAGAAATCCGTGCAGCGGCCTTTGTACTGCCAGTCGCCGTAGCGGGTCGGCTCCGGGCCCGGCGGGCCACCGATCTCTTTGGGCATCTTGGGTGGTAGACTGCCCCGGGACGCGTCGGCCGATGGGACTGGCGTGCTGGCCTGCGTTCCGGCGGACCTGCCGGCTTGCGTGCCATCGGGTGTGGTGACCGGGGCAAGGTCTGCGGATTTGCTCATGCGGCTGGACATAGGCGGAGGCGGGCCGCCCGGCAACGGGTCAGCGCCGACCGCCGGCCTTGGTCGGGCGGAACAGGAAGGTCAGCGGCACCGCCAGGAACCCAATCACCGCGCACAGCTCGAACACATCCATATAGCCCAACACCGCGGCCTGTTTGTTCACCATGCTGTTGATCAGACCCATCGCCGACTCATGGGCCGACGCGGCGGTCTGGCCGAGATCGATGAACGCCCGCGCGGTGCGGGCCAGCAGCGCCTGATACGGCTGGTCGAACGGGCTCAAGTGCTCGACCAGGTGCGCGCGATGCACCTCCAATCGCCGGTCGGCCATCGCCGTCGCCAGCGCGATGCCGATCGAGCCGACGATGTTGCGGAACATTGAATACAGCGCCGCCGCGTCGGTGTTCAGCGACCGCGGCAGGGTCGAATAGGCCAGCGTGCTATTGGGCACGAACAGGAAGGCGAGGCCGACCGTCTGCACCGCGCGGAACAGCGCCAGTGTCGTGAAGTCGATGTCCGGCGTCAGGTTGTGCGCATACCAGGAAGCGGCGCCCAGCGTGAAGAAGCCGAAGGCGATCAGGTTGCGCGTCTGGATGTTCGGCAGCGCGTATTTGCCGACCAGCGGGATCAGCACCACCATGATGAGCGCGCCGGGCGACAGCAGCAGGCCGGCGAGCAGCGCGGTGTAGCCGAGCCATTGCTGCGCCAGCGACGGGATCAGCAGGTTCGACGAATAGAGCAGCGCACTGATCAGCGCGATCATCGTGACGCCGACCGCGAAGTTGCGGTCGCCCAGCGCGCGCAGGTTGACGATCGGCTTGTCGGTCAGCAGCAGCCAGGCGACCGCGCCGACCAGCCCCATCGCGGCGAGCAGGGCGTACACCCGTATCGACGGCGATCCAAACCAGCCCGCATCCTCGCCGCGGTCGAGCATCATCTGCAGCGCGCCGAGGCCGAGCGCGATCAGCCCGAGGCCGATTGAGTCGATATCGCCAAACCGCGCGCGGTCGCGGCGCACCCAGGGCGGGTCCTCCACCAGCTCGGCCACCGCGAGGAACGCCAACAGGCCGATCGGCACGTTGATCAGGAACACCCAGCGCCAGGAATACGTGTCGGTGATCCAGCCGCCCAGGACCGGACCCAGGATCGGCGCAAAGATCACTGCGAAGGCCACCACGGAGAAACCGCGGCTGCGCTGTGACGGCTCGAACGTGTCGAGCACGATCGCCTGCTGGCAGGGCTGCATGCCGCCGCCGAAGATGCCTTGCAGCAGCCGGAAGATGACGAGCTGCGGCAGCGTCGTGGCCGTGCCGCACAGGAACGAGCACACGGTGAACATCGCGATCGAGATCAGGAAGTAGCGCTTGCGGCCGAGCAGGCGGCTGATCCAGCCCGCCACCGGCATCACCACGCCGTTGGCCACCAGATACGAGGTCAGCGTCCAGGTCGCATCGTCGTAGCTGGCCGACAGGCTGCCGGCGATGTGCGGCACGCTGACATTGACGATGGTGCTGTCGAGGATCTCCATGAACGGCGCCAAGGTCGCCGCCCCGGTGATCAGCCAGGGACTGGCGCGCGGTCGCCACGCCGCGTCCAGCCCGACGAATGCACTCATGCCGGCCGCGCCCTTCTCTCCGTCATGGCCGGGCTTGACCCGGCCATCCCAATGGCACGGGCCGTGAGAATTGCGCAACTGACCGCTGGTACGGCGGTTGCGGGGATGGCCGGGTCGACCCCCGGGTCAAGCGCCCGGGGGCAAGGCCTACCGGACATGACGTGGAAGAGGGCAGTTGGTGTCACTTCAGCCGGATGGTCGGCTCGACCGACACGCCGAGCGGCAATGGCAGGTCCGGCTGCAACCCGCTGTCGATCACGATCTTCACCGGCACGCGCTGCACCACCTTGACGAAGTTGCCGGTGGCATTCTCCGCAGGAAATGCGGTGAACCGGGACCCTGAACCGCTCTGGATGCTGTCGACGTGACCGGTCAGCTGCAGATCGGGATACGCATCGACGCGGATATCCACCTTCTGGCCGACGCGCATGCGGTCGAGCTGTGACTCCTTGAAGTTCGCGGTGATCCAGAGATCCGGGGTGACCAGCGCCATGAGCGCCTGGCCGGCCTGCACGTAATTGCCGTGCTCCACATTGCGCCTGGTGACCCAGCCGTCCTGCGGCGCGGTCACCTTGGTCCAGGACAGATTGAGCGCGGCTTGGTCGAGCCGTGCACGCGCCAGCGCCACCTGCGCCTCGAGCTGGGTGACCTGCGCCTGCGACTCGGCAACGAATTGGCGGACCATGTCGGCCTGTTGCAGCGCGGCCTGGGCCTGGGCGACCTGCGCCTCGGCATTGCGGCGCGACGCGGTGGCGGCGTCGATGTCCTGCTGCGTGGTCGCCTGACGCGGCAGCGCAAGCTGGCGACGGGCATCGGCGTCGGCCTTGAACCGCATCGCCGTCGCCGCATCGAGCTGCGCCTGGGCGCCGGCGAGCCGGGCCGGGTATTCGATGCGCGCCGTTTCCAGTTTCAACCGAGCGCTGTCGAGCTGCGCCTCGGCGATCCGCAGATTGGCTGCCGCCTCGTCGCGCGCCGCCGCGTAGGCCCGCGGATCGATCTGGATCAGCGTATCGCCGGCCTTGACGCGCTGATTGTCGGTCACCTCGAGCGCGACGACGGTGCCGGCGACCTGGGGCGCCACGGTGATCGACTGGCCGTCGGTGTACGCGTCGTCCGTGCTCACCTGGTCCAGCGTCATGTACCAATAGCCGACGCTGACCAGCGCACCCGCCAACAGAACGAACAACAGCGACAGCCGAGCCCAGATGGTTCGGCTGCGTCGCTGTCTGTACCGAGCCTCGGTCGTCAGGGCCGGTTCAACTGATCTTGGCAGATCGTCCATCGACGACGCCCCCGGGGATGCCGGTTATAGGAGTGCTCATTACAGGTCCGTGTCCGTCAGTCCTACCTATTATTGTAGGAAGTGATTGCGCTATTGGGCCAAAGCCTGACTGCGAACCAGCCTGGCATACAGACCGTTCTCTTGCGTTAGTTCCGCGTGAGTGCCGCGTTCCATCGCGCGCCCGGCATCCATGGCGATCACCTGCTCGGCATCGCGCACGGTGGAAAGGCGATGCGCGATCACGATGGTGGTGCGGCCGCGGCGCAAGCGTGCAAGCGCCAACTGCACCGCCGCCTCGTTCTCGGTGTCAAGCGCACTGGTCGCCTCGTCCAGCAGCAGGATGCGCGGATCGCGCAGCAGGGCGCGGGCGAGCGCGATGCGTTGGCGCTGTCCGCCGGACAGGCGCTGCCCGCCCGGCCCGACCCGCGTCGCATAGCCTTGCGGCAGGGCAGCAATGAAATCCGCCGCGGCGGCCGCGGTCGCAGCTTCTGCCACCTCGATGTCACTCGCCCCCGGCCGACCCATATGGATGTTGGCCGCGACGGTGTCATCGAACAGCAGGGCGTCCTGGCTGACATAGGCGATCGCATCGCGCAGGCTCGCCAGGGTGACATCGCGCACATCGGCGCCATCGATGCGCACCGCGCCGGCAGTGACGTCCTGCAGGCGCGGGATCAGCGCCAGCGCGGTGGATTTGCCGGCGCCGGACGGCCCGACCAGCGCGACGGTGGTGCCGGGCGCGGCGTCGAAACTGAGCCCGGCCAAACCGACGCGCCCATCCGGGTAGACGAAGCGGACATCGTCGAACTCCACCCGACCCCGCCCGGGCGGCAGTGAGGTGGCATTCGGCTGCTCGACAACGCGTGGTGCCTCATCGATCACACCGAACACCCGGATCAGCCCGGCAAGGCCCTCCTGCACCGCCGAGTTCAACGAGCCCAACGCGCGCAGCGGGCGCGAGGCGATCAGCAGCGCCGCGACGAAGCCGGTGAAGTCGCCGACGGTGTTGGTGCCGACCGCGGCGCGCCAGCCGGCGAAACCAATCACCGCCGCCACCGCGGCCCCGCCGAGAACCTCCAGCACCGGATCAATCCTGGCACGGCTCCTGATGATCCGCACCAGGGAGCGGTACAACGCGTCGAACGCCGTGCGGGCGCGCTCGGTCTCCGCCGCCTCCAGCCGATAGGCGCGAACAGTGCGGGCCTGGGCGAAGCTCTCGTTCAGCAGCGCGGCGGTCTCACCCATGCGCTCCTGCATGCCGCCGGAGGCACGGCGCACCCGCCGACCAATGCGCTGGATCGGTACGGCGGCCAGCGGATACAGCGCCGCGGCGATCAGGCTGAGCACCCAGTCGAGATACAGCATCGAGGCGACCAGCCCGATCACCGTCACCAGATCGGCGACGCCGTTCACGGCACGGGTCAGCGCCTCGCGGATCACCGTGGCGTCGGTGGTGAAGCGAGCGGCAAGCTGGGCCGGCGCCTCGCGCTCCACCCGCGCCAGGTCGGCGCGCGCAAGGTGGGCGAACATGCGGGTCTGCAGCGCGCGGATCACCAGCAGAACGATCTGCTGCACCTGCACATTCTGGAAATATTGCGCCAGCGCCTTGACCGTCGTCACCGCAATGACCAGCGCCGGAAGCTGGTAGAGAATCCGCCGGTCACGCGCGGTAAACATCTCGAAGGCATGGTCGATCACCACCGGATAAAGCGCCGTGGTGCCGGCCATCAGCAGCGTCAGCGCCAGGACCAGCAAGAGCCGGCCCTTGTAGTGGCGAACGTGCTCGCGCCACAGCCGCCCGAGCAGCGCCCGCGTGGAGTCACGCCCCACCGGCAACCCCGGCTCGGCCGGAACGCGGCCCGTCTGGATGGCATCCATGCGGGCGATGTATCAGCCGGCCCGCCAGCACCGCAATCGCCCGAACGAAGCAAGGCCAGGGGCTCCGCCCCTGGACCCCACCAAGGGCGGAGCCCTTGGAACCCGCCCGTTGTTTGGGGCGCGGGAGGGGGGAC
>PLXO01000217.1 GCA_003151425.1 Acetobacteraceae bacterium | reverse complement strand
CAAAAAGAGGGTTCCAAGGGCTCCGCCCTTGGCGGGGGTGCAGGGGGCAGCGCCCCCTGCCGGGGTCCAGGGGCAGAGCCCCTGGCCTTCCTTGCGACTGGTGGGGGGGCGTGCCATATCCGACGCCGTTGGTAGGATACTGTCCGGCGCGCGGCCGGCCCGAGTTTCCGGAGAGATTGCATGTTACGCGTTGTCCTGGCTCAGCCTCGCGGCTTTTGTGCCGGCGTCGAGCGGGCGATCGAGATCGTCGAGCGCGCGCTGAAGAAGTATGGCCCGCCGATCTACGTCCGTCACGAGATCGTGCACAACCGCCATGTGGTTGAGGATTTGCGCACGCGTGGCGCCATCTTCGTCGACGAGCTGGATGAGATCCCCCCCGGCGCACGCACCGTATTCAGCGCTCATGGCGTCGCCAAGCAGGTGGAGCAGACCGCCGCCGCGCGTGGGTTGCCGGTGCTGGACGCCACCTGCCCGCTGGTCGCCAAGGTGCACAACGAGGGCCGCCGGTATGCCGCCGGCGGGCGCGAGATCGTGCTGGTCGGCCATGCCGGTCATGCCGAGGTCGCGGGTACCATCGGCCAGATTCCGGCCAAAGTGCATCTGGTGCAGACGGTCGGCGACGTCGCGCAATTGCAAGTCGCCGACCCGGAGAAGCTCGCCTATGTGACGCAGACCACGCTGTCGGTCGACGACACGCGCGGCATCATCGCGGCGCTGAAGCGGCGGTTTCCGGCGATCGTCGGGCCGGACGTGCGCGACATCTGCTACGCCACGCAGAACCGCCAGCAGGCGGTGCGCGAACTGGCCGGGCAGGTGGATTTGATTCTGGTGGTGGGCTCGCGCAACAGTTCCAACTCCAACCGGCTGCGCGAGATCGGCCAGGAGCTGGGGCGGCCGGCCTACCTGATCGACGATGCCGAGGCGTTGCAACCAGAATGGTTTGTCGGCGTTCGTTCGGTGGGCGTGACCGCGGGGGCCTCGGCGCCGGAGATGCTGGTGCAGGGCGTGCTGGACGGCCTGCGCCGGTTCGACGAGATCGAGGTATCCACCATGACCGGTGTCGCGGAAGACGTGCGCTTCCGCTTCCCGGCCGAGCTGGCTGACGCATGAAGGCCGACGCCTAAAGGAGAATCACGAATGGCCGTGCCTTTGAACCAAGCGTTGCGTGTTGGCGCCTATGTGCTGAAGCAGCACCTGATCGGACGCAAGCGCTACCCGCTGGTGCTGATGCTGGAGCCGTTGTTTCGTTGCAACCTGGCCTGCGCCGGTTGCGGCAAGATCGACTATCCGGCCGAAATTCTGAACCAGCGCCTGTCGGTCGAGCAGTGCATGGAGGCGGTGGACGAATGCGGCGCGCCGGTGGTGGTGATCGCCGGTGGCGAGCCGTTGTTGCATCGTGAGATCGACCAAATCGTCGAAGGCGCGATCGCTCGCAAGAAGTTCGTGATCGTCTGCACCAACGCGCTGCTGCTCGAGAAGAAGATGGCGCTGTTCAAGCCGAGCAAGTGGTTCACCTGGTCGGTGCATCTGGATGGCGACCAGGAGGAGCACGACAAGTCGGTCTGCCAGGCCGGCGTCTACGACCGCGCGGTGGCGGCGATCGCGCGCGCGAAGCAGGCCGGGTTCCGCACGATCATCAACGCGACGCTGTTCTCCAATGCCGAGCCGGAGCGGACCGCGCGGTTCTTCGACGACGTGATGGCGATGGGGGTGGATGGGATCAGCGTGTCGCCCGGCTATGCGTATGAGCGAGCGCCGGATCAGGAACATTTTTTGAATCGGCGGCGGACGAAGGAGTTGTTCCGCGGCATCTTCGCGCGCCAGCAGAAGGGCAAGAAGCGCTGGGCGTTCAACCAGTCGTCGATGTATTTGGACTTCCTGGCAGGCAACCAAAGCTTCCACTGCACGCCGTGGGGCAATCCGACGCGGACCTATTTCGGCTGGCAGCGGCCCTGCTACCTGCTCGGCGAGGGGTATACGAAGACGTTCAAGGAGCTGATGGAAGAGACCGACTGGGACCTTTACGGGACCGGCAATTACGAGAAATGCGCCAACTGCATGGTGCATTCCGGCTACGAGGCGACGGCGGTAACCGAGACCATCCGCCGCCCGTGGCGGGCCCTGGCGCAGGTGGTACGAGGCATCCGCACGCAGGGGGAGATGGCGCCGGAGATCGCGCTCGACCGGCAGCGGCCGGCGGACTTCGTGTTCAGCCGGCACGTCGACAAGGCGCTGACCGAGATCCGCGCGCGCAAGACCAAGCAGGTCGCCGAGCCGGTGGACTGACCCCGCTTCTTACAGCTCTCCCGCTCTTCGCGGGCTTGGGCCGCGAAGAGCGGACCAAGGCATGCCCCCGGGCACTTGACCCGGGGGTCGCGGAGCGCTGGCGACGCGGGTGAGGGTTCGGCGAGCGTCGGTGATTATGACGACGTGTCACGTGCCGCGACGCGGCGCCTTCAACACATCCGGGTTCGCCACGTTGATCGGCGCACCCGCCGCGTACGCCAGAATCTGGTCGAAGATATCGGTGAACTGGAGCTCGTATTCCTCGTGCGAAACGTAGCCGATATGCGGCGTGCACACGACATTGGGCAGCGTCAGCAGCGGATGTGCGGGATCGCGCAGCGGCTCGTCCTCATACACATCCACCGCGGCCATGCCCGGGCGGCCGGCACGCAGCGCCGCGACCAGCGCGCCAGGCTCGATCAGCGGAGCGCGGCTGGTGTTGACCAGCAGCGAAGTCGGCTTCATCCGCGCCAGGTCCGCTTCGGTAACGATGCCGCGCGTGGCATCAACCAGGCGCATGTGCAGCGAGACGATGTCGGCCTGTTCATAGAATGCCGCTTTGCTGGCCGCCGCCGCGTGGCCGTCGGCGATGGCGCGCGCGCGAGCCACCTCGCGCGCCCAGACCAGAACGGTCATGCCGAACGCGCGGCCATAGAAGGCGACCACGCTGCCGATGCGGCCGTAGCCGTGGATGCCAAGCGTTTTGCCGCGCAGCGTGTGGCCGACGCCGACCTGCCATTTGCCGGCTTGCAACGCCGCCATCTGCTGCGGGATCTGGCGCATCGCCGCGAGGATCAGGCCGAAGGTCAGCTCCGCGGTGGCGTACGACGGCGTGTCCGCATGCTGACTAGATGAAACGATAATGCCGAGCCGCGTGCATGTCTCGATGTCGATATGCGGGTAGACGCTGCGCTGGGAGACCAGCCGCAGTGTCGGCAGACGCTCGAGCAGGGGCGTGCGGATCTTGGTGCGCTCACGGATCAACACCAGGGCCTCGGTATCGCGCAGCCGCGCGGCAAGCGTGTCGGTGTCCTGGACGTGGTCGGTGTGGATGGCGACCTCGTAGCCTGCCAGTTTCGCGAAGCAAGGCAGCGTGCGGACGGTGTCGTGGTAGTCGTCGAGGATGGAGATTTTCATGACGTGTCGTGCCGCCACCGGTTGTGATGCGGCGCGCAGCCTATATCGGACAGGCAAAGTCGCACAGCGGCGCCGGGCTCACGCGGACCAGTCTAGCGTGGGGTCTGGATGCAACTGATTCGGCAACCGAACAATCAACCTCGGCGGGAGCGCGAGCGGCGGTGACCAGGCGCGACCGAATGCAGCCGCCGGGCGATCGGCACTGCTCAATTGCTCTACTTGTTGACGGTTGCGGCACCCGCCTTGGAGCAGACCTCGTCCTGCGAGCCTGTGCCGCCGGACACGCCGATCGCCCCGATCAGCTTGCCGCCGTCGACCAGGGGTATGCCGCCGCGCGAGCCGATGACCCCGTCGAGCGAGAGCTGGTAGACGAGGCCGCTCTGGATGCCGTTTTCGAACGCTTTGGTCTCACGACGGAACGTTACGGCGGTCCGGGCCTTGTGCTCGGCAATCGCGACCGAGGCGAGCTGGGCGCCGTCCATGCGGGCGAAAGCGACCAGGTTGCCCCCGGAGTCGACCACTGCCACGTTCATTTTCCAGTTGTGCTTCGTCGCCTCGGCGACCGCGGCGGCAATGGCCGCCTGGGCGCGGTCCAGCGCGATCGGGGTGCCGTAGGGCACATCGAACGGCATCTTGTCGGGGATCACGTCGAGTGGGTTGGCCGCCGGCGCCGGCTGCGCATGGGCGGCGGGGCCGCACAGCAGGACGGCGGACAGCGCAACGATGGCGGGTGCACGCGGATTCATGTGGGTCTCTCCCTGATCGGTTTGTTGGGCCTGCGCTTGGGTCAGGCCGGCGGCGGCATTCCTACCACCAATGCCGTGGCGACGGTATAACGAATCGAGCAGGCGCCGTCCGCACGGCAAGCCCGTCGCAGCGGATTTCCGCCACCGTCGCCGAATGGCGCGGCCCGATCATCGCTACCGACGCCGCGAGCGAACGGAGCTTTTCGCCGCAAACCATTACACATCTCTTTACACATCCATGGTCCTGGTCCACCATGCTTCAGTGAACAGTCGCAGGGTCATCCGTGCGATCGAACGAGCTGGCTGGGTGCATGTCGCTACCCGCGGCAGCCACCAGCAGTTCACCCATCCCACCCGACCGGGGCGCGTCACCGTGCCACACCCCGAGCGGGACATCCCGATCGGCACGCTGCGCAGCATCGAGCAACAGGCCGGCGTGAAGTTGAGGTAGCACGATGACCGCCTATATCGGCTTGCTCCGGAAGGAGCCCAACAGCGACTACGGCGTCGACTTCCCGGACTTCCCCGGCTGCGTCACCGCGGGGCGGGCGCTCGACGAGGCCCGGCGCATGGCCGCGCAAGCCCTCGAATTCCATATCGAGGGGATGCGGGCCGACGGCCAGGACATTCCGTCGCCGTCGTCTCTCGAAGCGGTCATGGCCGACCGACACAACAAGGGTGCAGTCGCGGTCCTGGTCGACGTGCGCGAGAAGACCGAGCGGGCGGTGCGGATTAATGTTACTCTCCCGGAAGATCTGGTGCGGTCGATCGATCGGGTTGCCGTCAATCGCTCGCGCTTCCTCGCTGCCGCCGCGCGCGACCGCCTGCGTCGCCAACGCAAGTCCGCCTGACCGGCGGCCGGCGGTCGCATCTTATCGCTTCCCACCGCATTATCAGTGCGCGTCTATCTGCGTTTCCGGCGTCCGCAAATGGACACTGAACTGCAACCAATCAGGCACGCTCCGGTGCCAGACCGACCTGATGGAGCCGGCCGGTCGGACCAGAAACTCGTTACGCGCCACAACGCGCGCACTACGGATCTATATTGGAACGTTACGGCATTTAAGTGTCGCGGGACGCGGAACGTTGCCGCATCTTACCGTCGCGGCGAGCGGCGCCAGCGGTCCCGAAGCCAGCGTCGCAGCGCGCGCAGCAGCAGCGGGAGCAAGCGCAGACGTGGCGCAGCTTGTGGCGCAGCGCCACGCAGCCGGGTCTCCAGCGTCCGCGCGGCGGACTCCGCCAACTCCGCGGCGAAGGCGCGGATGATCGGACCGCGGCCAAGCTGTGCCAGCGGACCGCGTAGCGCATAAGTAACGATAAGGGTCAGCTCGCTAGTGTCGAACGAGGCGGCGGTCAGGGCGAACGCGGCGCTGGCGCGGAGATGTGTCCTGCTCGCCAGGTCCTGGCCCTCGCCGTCAACGGTGCCGGTGTGGTCCGCGCGGTAAGTCACGCGGGCCGCGCCGGTGAAATGCGCATGGATCGGGCCGAGCGTGGCGGCGAGCTCGCCGGTCAGTTGGTCTGGCGTGATGGCGGTAAGGCGGGCGCCGGGGACGCACTGCGCGATCAGGGCGGGGTCCTGCAGGGCGGCCCAGACGGCGTCGAGTGGAAGGCCGAGGTGGACTGTTTCGGAGATGGATTGGTCGCCGGGGACGCTTGTGCCTGCCGCTGCGCCCCCCTCACCCCTGCCCTCCCCCGCAAAGGTAGCAGGCGGCACGGTAGCTGGGCTTGCTTCTCCCTCTCCCGCCTTTGGGCTTGGGCCGCGAAGCGGACCAAGGGTGGGGTGAGGGTCGGGCCGCAGGTCGGTGTGAAGACTGGGGCGAGGGCCGGGCCGCAGGTCGGTATGAGGGCCGGGGTGAGCGTCCGGATGGCGGTCGGGTCGCAGGTCCAGGCGCGGGTGCTCGCGCAGCACGCGCTGAATGGCGCGCACGATCCCCACATAGCCGGTGCAGCGGCATAGATTGCCGGCAAGCTCAAGGCGGATCCGATCGGCATCCGCCCCCGGCACCCGCAGCACGATGTCGCGCGCGGTCACCAACATTCCGGGTGTGCAATAGCCGCATTGCAGCGCGTGCTCGGCGGTGAACGCGCCGCGCAGCAGGGTGATGATCGGGTCGTGCTCCAGGCCCTCGATCGTCTGTATCCGGGCACCCTCGCACGCCGCGGCGAAGGCGATGCAGGAGCGCGCCGGGGCATCGTCGATCAGCAGCGTGCAGGCACCGCAGACGCCGTGCTCGCAGCCTAGGTGCGTGCCGGTCAGCAGCAGGTGCTCGCGCAGGAAGTCCGCCAGATGGGTGCGGGGCGCGACCTCGGCCGAGACCGAGCGGCCGTTCACCGTCAGCGACACTTCGTTGCGACCTGGGATCCGCCCTGGGATCTGGCCTGGCGTCAGCTCTAGGGTCATGCCAGCCCAGCCTGAGTCATGGCACGGCCCAGCACGACGCGCTGCAAATGCGCGTCCACCGCATCCAGTCCAGGCAGGTCCGGCGTGCGCGTCACGGAGGCACCTTCCAGCACGATTGGTGGGCCGCCCACGGCGCCGATCACCGCGCGCGTCATGCCGCGATCCGCCAGCACCGCCGCCATCGCGTGGGCGAATTCCCCTGGCTTGCGGCAGGCTTTCACGTAGCCCCAGCGCGCCGTCGGCGACAGCTTGGGGACGCGCACCGCGCGCAGCAGCTCGCCCGGGGTCAGCGCAGTCCGGAACGCACCGAGAATGAAATCGCGCAGCGACAGGACGCGACCGTCGGTGGTCAGCACCTCGGCACTGAGCGTGGTCAGCACCGTGACCCAATCCGCCGCTGGGTCCGCGTGACACAGGCTGCCGCCGATCGTTCCGCGGGTACGGACCGCACGATACGCGATGCCCTCCGCGACGCGTGCCAGCAGGTTCAGCCCGACATCTGGCAGGCCGATATCCGGCACGCCCCCGTCGGCGATTGCGGCATGGGTGATGCAAGCGCCGATCGTTACGGACGACGCGGTCTCGCTGACCTCGCGCAACGCTGCCAGATGCGTAATCGGCACCAGCAGCGTCGGCCGCGCCAGCCGCAGGTTGAGCATCGGCCCCAGCGACTGCCCACCCGCCAGCGCGTGGGCGCCGGTCCGTGTCAGCAGCGCAGTGGCATCTGCCAACGCCGCGGGACGCACCATCTCGAATGGCGCAGCCTTCATGCTGGTACCCGTGCTTTCATCAGCCCCGCGCTTTCATCAGCCCTGTGCTTTCATCAGGCCCGCGCTTTCATCAAGCCCGCGCCTTCATCAGCGCAGTCAACAGCCGGCGTGGGGTGATCGGCAGTTCGGTGATCTCCACGCCGAATGGGTGCAACGCGTCGTTCACGGCGTTGGCGATGGCGGCCGGCGGGCCGATCGCGCCGCCCTCGCCGATGCCCTTCTGGCCGAACGCGCTGTACGGCGACGGCGTCGCCATGTGGCCGATGCGCGCATCGGGCACCTCGGTGGCGCCGGGCAGAAGATATTCCGCTAGCGTGCCGTTCAGCGGCTGGCCGTTGGCGTCGAACGGCATTTCCTCATAGAGCGCAGTGCCGATGCCTTGTGCGGTGCCGCCGATCACCTGGCCGTCGACGATCATCGGGTTCAGCAGCACGCCGCCATCTTCCACGATGGCGTAGTCGATGATGCGGACCTCGCCGAGCTCTGTGTCCACCTGCACCACGGCGACGTGTGCGGCATAGCTGAACGTACCGGAGTCGCGCTGCGGCTTGTAGCCTGCGGTCACCTCCAGCCCACCCGGGTCGACCGAGGCCGGCAGGTCCTGGGGGCGGCGATACCAGGTGCGTGCAACCTCCTCAATCGCGACGGAGCCGGTGGCGGAGGCGACGACGCCGTTCCCTACTCGCACCGTATCGACACGTTCCTGCAACAGATGCGCGCCGATCGCCGCGATGCGCCCGGCCAGCTCGCGGCAGGCGGTGGCGACGGCGCCGCCCGCCATCACCGCGCAGCGCGAGCCCCAGGTCCCCGTGGAATAGGGCGTCAGTGCGGTGTCGCCGTGCACCACCATGATCTTGTGCAGCGGCAGCCCTAGAACTTCGTGCGCGACCTGGGCGAGCGTCGTCTCCAACCCCTGGCCGTGGCTCTGGATGCCGACGCGCAGCTCCAGGCCGCCATCCGGGGTCATGCGCGCGACCGCCTGCTCGAAGCCGGGAATCATCGGGATGCCCCAGCCGGCGTAGACAGAGGTGCCGTGCGCCCCTTGCTCGCAGAAGATCGACAACCCGACGCCGGTGCGCAGCGGGCCGGTCTCCTGCGCCTGGCGCGTCCGGATCGCCGGCAGATCGATCGCGGCGACGGCGCGGCGCAGGCATTCGGGATAATCGCCGCTGTCGAAATGTTTCTTCGTGATGTTGTCGAACGGCATCGCCTCGGGCGGCACCAGGTTGCGCAGCCGGACCTCGTACGGTTCCAGCCTGGCCTTGCGGGCGATGGCGTCGAGCGTCACTTCCATAACGAAACAGACGCCAGCGCGGGCGACGCCGCGATACGGCAGGATCGGCGGCTTGTTGGTTGCGGCCGACCAGGTGCGGCAACGATACGCGTCCATCATGTAGGGGCCGGGCAGAATGGAGGCGACTTGCGCCGCTTCCAAACAGGCCGAGAACGGATAGGCGGAGTAGGCGCCCGCATCGACGGTGGCCTCGGCATCCAACGCCAGCAGGCGACCGTCGGCGGCGGCGTAGGCGGTGATCTCGTACTGGTGCTCGCGGCAGTTGGCGTTGCCGGTAAGCTGTTCGCGCCGGTCTTCGATCCAGCGCACCGGGTGGCCGAGGCGGCGGGCGAGCCAGCCGGCCACCACCTCCTCCGCCAGCAGGATGCCCTTGTAGCCGAAGCCGCCGCCGACATCGGGCGCGACCACGCGAACCCGACCCTCGTCGAGGCCGAGGCACTCCGCCAGGCCGGTGCGCACGATATGCGGCAGTTGCGCGGAACTGTAGACCAGAAGCTGCTCCAGCCTTCGGTCCCAGACCGCAACGACGCCGCGGCCTTCCAGTGGCGACATGCATTGCCGTGCGGTGCGGAAGCTGCGGTGCACGACGATCGGTGCGCTCGCGCGGATCGCGGTCAGGTCGTCTTCGACTACGGTTTCCAGGAAAACGTTGTCACCCCAGTGCTCGTGCACCAGCGGCGCCCCGGGGCGGCGGGCAGCCAGCATGTCGACCACCGCCGGCAGCTCATCGAAGTCGACGGTGACCGCGGCGGCAAGGTCTTCGGCCTCGGCGCGGGTGGCGGCGACGCAAACGGCGATCGGCTCGCCAACATGACGCACCTTGTCGTGCGCGAGCACGGGCTGGTCGGAGATCTTGAACCCGGGCAGGGCCGAAACGACCTGCATCGGCCGCACGTCCAGATCGGCGGCGGTGAAGACGCACCCGACCGCGTAATCCGGAACGTGGATGCCGCGGATGCGCGCATGGGCCAGCGGGCTGCGCACGAAGGCAAGGTCCTGCATGCCCGCCAGGCGGATGTCAGCAATGAACTCGCCACGGCCGCGCAGGTAGCGGTCGTCCTCCTTGCGCGGCACGCTGTGGCCAATGCCGTAGCCGGTGTGCGAGCGGTCGGTCAGTTTGGTCGGCACCGTTTCCCTTTCGTCATGGCCGTTCCGGGCCTTGCCACGTCATGGCCGCGCGTGTCCCCTGTTCTCCCCCTCCCCTGAGAGGGAGGGGGTTGGGGGGAGGGGTCGGCGCGCGAGATACCTCGCTACGATACTGGTACCAACCCCTCCCCCCGCCCCCCTCCCTCAAGGGGAGGGGGAGAGCCTTCCCCGGCCATGACGAAAAGAAACGGTGCCGACCAAACTGACCGACCGCCGGGCCTCGGTATACATCCTCCAAGTCGGCGCCGGTGGTGCAAAGTCTTGCAATGCCTGCGCCACTCGACGATTGTCCCCCTCCGAGGATCGCCCCCTCTGAGGATCGTCAGTGTGCTGACGATTTGGGCTGGCGGCAAATGGAGAGGCACAGATGGATCAGCACTACGACATCCTGTTGCGCGGTGGGCGGGTGGTCGATCCGGCGACGGGCCGCGACGGACTCGCCGACATCGCAGTCACCGGCTCGAAGATCGCCGCGATCGAGGCGGGCATTCCGCCGGCAACAGCGACCGAGGTGATCGACGTTACCGGCAAGCTGGTGATCGCCGGGATGATCGATACCCACGCGCACGTCTACCAGCACGTCACCGGGCGATTCGGGCTGCAGCCGGACCTGGTGGGCGTGCGCTCCGGCGTCACCACGGTGGTGGATCAGGGCGGCCCGAGCTGCATGACCCTGGGCGGTTTCCGCCATTTCATTGCCGAACCCGCCGCCACGCGCGTGCTGTGCTTCATCTCCGCCTATCTGGTGGGCGGGCTGGAGGGCCATCTGTATCCGGAGCTGTATGGCCCCGGGCAGCTCGATGTGCGGGCGACCGCGAAGGTGGCGCGCGAGAACGCCGACCTTGTGCGCGGCATCAAGGCGCATGCCGAGATCGGCGGCGCGTCGCGCTGGGGGCTGGAGGTGATCAAACTCGGCAAGGAGATTTCGCGCCGGGCGGGGATCCCGCTTTACATCCATCTCGGTCAGTTATGGCCAGTGAAGGACGGCGCGACCGTCGATGCCGACGAGGTGGTGCGCGCACTGATCCCGCTGATGGAGCCGGGCGACGTGTTGGCGCATCCATTCACCCGGCATCCCGGTGGATTCATTTCGGAAGAAACCGGCGAGGTGCATCCGGTGGTCTGGGCGGCGCTGGAGCGCGGCGTGACCGTGGATGTGGGCCACGGCTCGCATTTCAGCTTCTCGATGGCGCGCAAGGTGATCGAAGCGGGGTTGCGGCCGACCACACTGGGCGCGGACATGCACGGCTACAACGTGCGAGTGCCGGGCGTGGGGGACGCGGCGGAGCGCGCCGAAAACCCGTTCGCCGGGGTGGCGCCGTTCAACCTGACGCACGCGATGACGGAGTTGCTAACGCTCGGCGTGACGCTGCCGGAGATCGTTGCGATGGTCACCAGCCATCCGGCGAAGATGCTGAAGCTGGAGGACAGTATCGGGTCGTTGCAGGTCGGGCGCGAGGCGGACATTTCGGTGCTGGAACTGCGGCACGGGCGGTTCGAACTGCGCGACAACAGCGGCGAGGTGGTGGTGGCGAGCGAGCTGATCGCGCCGGCCTTCGCATTGCGGGCGGGAGCGCTGCATGACGCGGACAGCCCCCTCGTGCCACCGGCGATGGAGCTCGCGGCGTAGGGCGCCGGCCGGGAGCAATCGAATCAAGTGCGCAGCCGTGTGCGCAGGGAGAAGCGCGCCATGGCGACCGAGTCCGGCCAGGAGAGGAGCTCCTGCGTTTCGAGGATCATCAAGGCGCCGCGCCGAACCATATATCGGGCGTTCTTGGACCCGGAGGCCCTGGTTTCGTGGCTTCCGCCGGCAGGCATGAAAGGGCGTGTGTACGAGTTCGACGCGCGAGAGGGCGGGGCCTATCGAATGTCGCTCACCTATGTGGACTCGGACCATTCACCGCGCGGCAAAACTTCGGACCACACTGACGTGTTCCGAGCGCGATTTTTGGAGTTGGTCCCGTACGAGCGGATCGTTCAGTTGATCGAATTCGAGTCGAAAGACCCTGCATTCGCAGATCCGATGACGCTCAACTGGACCCTGACTGATGCCCCGGGAGGCACAGAAGTCACCATCCTTTGCGAGAACGCACCCGAAGGAATACAGCGGACGATCACGAGGCGGGATTTAGGTCAACGTTAGAGAACCTCGCTGCATTCACCGAGTGAGGGACTACGGACGCCATGTTGCCGGGCGCAGACGAGCGACAGGCTAACCGCTGCCTGCCAGAGATCCGAAAGGAGACAGGCGACATCCAAACTGACGCATAACACCGGCCGCGCAGGTTCGGCACAACACGTTACGCAGTACACAACACGTTACGCGGCAACTTGCCGACTGCCTCCGCGCTGCCTCTTGCGCCTGCGCCCCACCAAGCGAAACTACCGCCGCCAAGACCGACCGAAAGACCTTCCGATGGATGCCTCCCGCATCGCCGACGCCGTCGCCGCCGAGCGCGACCGTGCCACCGCCCTGTTCGACGCGCTGCGCCGCGACGGCCTGGACGAACCCGGCGTCAGCCGCGATCCTTACGGCGCCGGCGAGCAACGCGCCCATGCCACGGTCGCCGCGGCGGCACGATCCCTCGGCCTGGAGATCTCCGGTGACGCCGCCGCCAACCTCTACATGACGCTGCCCGGGCGCGACCGGACGGCGAACTCCATCATCGTCGGCTCGCACCTCGACAGCGTTCCGCATGGCGGCAATTTCGACGGCGCCGCCGGCGTGGTGGCCGGACTGGTCGCGGCCGCCGCCCTGCGTCGCCTCGGCATTCCGCTCGCCTGCGACCTGACGGTCATGGGCATCCGCGCCGAGGAGAGCATCTGGTTCCAGGTCTCCTACATCGGCAGCCGCGGCGCGCTCGGCACGCTGCCCGACGGCGCGCTGGAGGTCCGGCGCATTGACACCGGCCGCAGCCTCGCCGAGCACATCGCCGAGTGCGGCGGCAACCCCGACGCACTGCGCGCCGGCGCCCGCCACCTCGACCCCGCCCGCCTGCGCGCCTACCTGGAGCTGCACATCGAGCAAGCCCCCAGCCTGGTCGAAGCCGGCCGGCCCGTCGCCATCTGCACCGGCATCCCCGGCAATTTCCGTTACCCCGACGCACGCATCGAGGGCAGCAACGACCATGTCGGCCTGCCCCGGCGCTTCCGCCGCGACGCCGCCCTGGCCGGCGCGGAGTTCGCCATGGCGCTCGACAAGATGTGGGAGGAACACGACGCGAAATCCATCCCGATGGCCTGCACCATCGGCCGTTTCCATACCGATCCGGCCCAACACGGCATGACCATCGTACCGGGTACGTTTCATTTCAGTCTCGACGTCCGCGCCTATGACGAAACGGTACTGGCCGCGCTTGACGCGCGCGTCGATGCCATCATCGCCGGCATCGAGCAGCACCGCGGCGTGCGCTTCCACCGCGGCCCCAAGGCGCGCGCCGCCGTCGGCCCGGTCGATTCCACCATCCGCCAGGCGCTGACCGAGGGCGCCGCCGCGCTCGGCCTGCCGACGCTCGACCTTGGCAGCCCCGCCTCGCACGACGCCGCCGCCTTCGCCGCGGTCGGCGTGCCCATGGGCATGATCTTCGTGCGCAATGCCAACGGCAGCCACAATCCCAATGAGGCAATGACCATCGACGACTTTCTGGCTGGCACCGCGCTGCTGACATGGTGGCTGGCGCAAAACGCGGGTTGACCGAAACCGCGCGCCGCTCCAGCGGCAGAGGTTCAGGCCTCGCGGTAATCCAGCAGAATCAGGCCGGCGATCAGCAGGCAAAACGGCCAAACCCATCCGGCAATCCGGTTGCCCGGCCGATCCAACCGCAGCTCCAACCAACGCGACCACCCCGCGGTGACGCCCGCCAGCGCCAGCGGCGTGTGAGTCACCTCGATCAGCAACTGGTCCTTCAGGTTGGCGATGGCGTGGCTGTGCGTCAGCAGCAATGCGGCACCAACCGCTGTCAGCAGCGGAAACACCAGCGCTGCCCTACGGTTTTGCCAGCCGCCGGCGCGCACCCGCCATTCGAACAGCGCGAACACGACCAGCAGCAACACGAAGGCGCGATGCTGCAACACCTCGACGTCACGGAAGCTTTCGAAGAACCCGATATCGCCCAATGGCCACGTTTCCGGGTCGGAACGGAAAAACAGGAACCCCGCCAATCCCAGGAACAGCAGCGGCCAGTGTCGCGCCCAACGCAGACCGGCCTGGTTGAGAATCGCCAGCAAGCCAATCGCAACGACGAACAATCCGGACCAATGATGATTATATTCCGACCACGCAATGTCAGCGGCGTTGCGCGGCGGCAGATCGCCAGACCCCGGCACAAACGCCGCCTGCGGTGCCGCGCTGCGATGCGCTGCCTCGGCGTCCAGCTTCGCTTGCAACGCCGGCAGCGCCAGCACGTCGTGGTCGGGGCTGCTGAACCGCGGCCATTCCGGAGTGTTGCGTTCGACGATCTCGTGCCAGCTCACGCGATCCTGCTGCAGGTCTACCGCGGGCGGCACCGAAGTGAGTGAGGCAGCAGCAAAGAAGATCGTGATGCCGATGCCGATCTCCACCTCGGCGAACCGGCGCAATCGGGTGATCTTCGTGTCGGGCCGTCCGCGCAGTCGTTCCACCAGCAGGAAGTTCATTCCGCCCAGGCCCAACAGCATCAGCAGCATTGCGATCTTGGCGCAGACCATCACGCCATAGGCGGTGCCGTAGAATCCCTGCCAGTCGCCGATATAGGCGACGCACATGGTGACGCCGCTGACCACGATGCAGGCGACGCCGGCCATCGACATGCGCGAGAACCGTGCGCCGATCAGCCGCCACGCAGCGCCATCCCCGGCACACGCAAGCGCCAGTACGAAGCAGGGAATGCCGCCGATCCAGATTGCCGCGCCGAACTGATGCAGGAACTCGACCGCCAGCAGCGGCGCGCGGTTGTCCAGCCGGGCCGCGGCATGCGTGGTGAGCGTCGCCGCCGCCAGTTCGACAACGACCAGGGCAAGCAACACCGAAATCGGCGAGCGCCGCCCGCGCAACAACAGCACTGCCAGCATCAGTGCCGCGGCAGCCGTCTTGATCAAACCGGCAATGGCGAAGTTGGCGCCCAGCACATCGCCGACCGGCAGGTCCACGGTACCAACCAGCACCGCTGTTTGCATCGCGACGGTCGCACCCTCGCACACCACCAGCGCCAATGCGCTCCAGGCGGCGATGCGCACCGTGCCTCGCAGGATCGGGGCCGCCGGCGAACCAAGCGCCAGGGCCAGCGGCCGCGCGAGCAGGGCCAGAAACAACACCGCTCCCAGCGCCATCGACTGCGCCGTCACCGTCAGCCCGTGCAAGACGATCGACAAGTAGCCGAAAAGATCGATGAGCAGTGCCATGGATCAGGGTGCCGTCACCGTGAACGGCACGTCGCCGCGGGTAATATGGCCGTCGATCGCCAGCACCTGCCAGCGCACCGAGTAGGTGCCGGGCGCCAGCTCGGTCTGCGTGGTCATGATATCCGGCGGCCCATCCGGATCGATCCGCAGCACCACTTGGCTATGGTCCGGCCGCGTCAGCGTCAGGCGCGAGCGCGCGCGATCGACACGGCTGTTGTAGCGGAATCGCAACGTCACCATGCCGGCCGGTACCGATCCTCCGGCCGGCGGCTGGCTGTCCTCCAGAATGGCATGCGCCTGCGCGAGGTCAGGGACCAGCGCAAGCACTGCCCCCAGCAAGCCGCGTCGGGGCAGTCGTCTGATCGGCAAGCGTCCCACCTCTCACAATGGCGCGCGGCGTGTAGCCTCCGCCGGCATCACTGTCGAGGCGCCGATCATCCTCGCACTAGCATGACGATCAGGACGATCAGAAGGATGGTGCCAATCCCGCCACCAACGTACGGGCCGCCGACGTAGAAACCACCGCCGCCGAACACGATCAGTAGAATGATGACTAGGAGTATCAGGTTCACGACATTCGTCCTCCGGGAAGCGATCGTGAAGCCTATCGGGGGTTGCTGAAAAACGCAAACTCACTGTCGAGCTCAGTGTCCGGGCGACAGGCGAAGCCTATGCGGACGCGGCAAACCGCTCAACTCTCCGGGGCCCTCACGAAGCACAGCACGCCGGCTCGCGGCGTCCAGCAGACGACGGCGCGTCCGGTCGGATTGTCCGACATTGTCAGCACGCGGTCGTCCGGCACGACGCGCCAGTCGCCGCCGACGAAGGCCTCGTAATGACCGTCGAGCAGGCGCGACGGCACCGGCCGGCAGTCGGCCATCGAGCAGCACAGCGCGTTGGTCCAGGGCTGGCGCAAACTGTTGAACCAGGGCGCCAGTTTCGGATCGGCGTCGTCAGGCGGTGCGGCATGCGCCTGAGACGCGAGCAGCAGGATTGCGCCAGGGATGAAGTGCCGCATGCAGCCACCCTCCTTCCGACGCCTTGGATGCCCGGCGCCCGGCGCGAAGAGTGCCACAACAGCACCATGGAACGGTCGCAACAAAAACGTGACAAGGCATCGGCACGACCGTCGGCGGCGCGTCGTCAGCCTGGTTCGTTACGCCTCGCGCACGACCGGATTGCGCAGCGTGCCGATCGAGGAGATCTCGACCTCGCAGAAATCGCCGTGCTTCATGTCGGCGGTGGCGCCCTCGGTGCCCATCCAAACCATGTCACCAGGGAAAAGCGTCAGGTATTTGGTCATCGCCACCAGGAAGTCCACCACGCCGAAGATCATGTGGTTGGTGTGGAACTCGATCATCTGCTTGCCGTTCACGCGCACCTTGGTGACCAGGCTTTCCAGATCGACATCGGTCTCGATCCACGGGCCCATCGGCTTGAACGTATCAGTGTTCTTGGCGCGCCACAGCGTGCGGTCGCCACGTTGCCAGGTGCGTTCGCTCACGTCGTTGCCGATGGTGTAGCCGAGCACCGCGGTCAGGGCGTCGTCGCGTGTCAGGTGCTTGCACTTTCGCCCGATCACCGCGACGAGCTCGCCCTCGTACTGCACCTTGTCGGTGGCGTCCTTGGGGATGACAATCGCCTCATTGTGCGCGATCAGCGCGTTGTTGGCGCGATAGCCGATATCGGGCTGCTTCGGCAGGTTGGGCTCCTGCCCGAGCTTCACCGCGACCTCGCGCACGTGTTCGGGATAGTTCATGCCGCAGGCGTAGAACGTGAGCGGTTCGAGCGGGACCAGCAGCTTGACCTCGGCGAGCTTGTGCCGCGTGCCGGTGCGTTCCCAGGTCGCCAACGGGGAGCCGCGTACCGGAATGATCGTGTCGCCCTCGACGACGCCATAGAGGGCGGTGCCGTTGTTGTCGAAGCGTGCCCAGCGCATGGTCTTGGTTCCTTTCCGCTCGTTATGCCGCCCGTTCGTTCCGCTGCCCGCTCTTCAAGCCGCCGGTTCCCGTGGCGGTAGCGTCTTCCAGCACCATCGCAGCGCATTTCTCGCCGATCATGATGCTGGGTGCGTTGGTGTTGCCGGCGACCACCTGCGGCATGATGGAGGCGTCGGCGACGCGCAACCCCTCGATACCATAGACGCGCAGCCGTGGATCGACCACCGCGTCGGGCCCGGTGCCCATGCGGCAGGTGCCCACCGGGTGCAGGTTGGAGACGCCGTGCGCGCGGATATCGGCAATCATCTCGACGTCGGTCTGACAGGCGGGGCCGGGCATCACTTCCTCGACGACGTAAGGTGCCAGCGCCGGCTGCGCCACGATGCGGCGTGCCATGCGCATGCCGGCGATCAGCGCCTGGTAGTCGTAGTCGCTGCGGAGGAAGTTGAAACGAATTTCCGGCGGCGCCAGCGGGTCGGGCGATTTCAGGCGCAGCGTGCCGCGCCCTTCCGGACGCAGATGCACCGGGCTCAGCGTGAAACCAGGAAACGGGTGCGAAACAATACCGTCGCGGGTGCGCTCGGTCGTGCTCCAGGCGGTCATGTTCATCTGGATGTCCGGCCGCTCGAAGCGCGGGTCGGAGCAGAAGAAGGCGCCGACGTAGAGCCCGTTGCCGGACATCGGCCCTTTGCGGAACAGCGCGTACTGCGCCGCGGCGCTGACCCGGCGCAGCAGGCTGTGCTGCAGCTCGTTCAGGGTAATCGACTTGCTGCAGCGATAGGCCAAGTAGGTGTTGAAATGATCGTGCAGGTTCTCGCCCACTGGCATGTCACGCAGCACCGCGATCCCCATCGCCTGCAGATGCGCCGCGGGGCCCAGGCCGGACAGCAGCAGCAGTTGCGGCGAGCCGTAGACGCCGCCGGAGACGACGATCTCGCGGCGCGCGTGCGCGGTCTTGCGGCCGGACGGGGTGTGGTATTCGACGCCGACGGCGCGGCCGTTCTCGATCAGCAGGCGCGTGGCGTGCGCCTTGGTCCGCACGACGAAATTGGGCCGCTTGCGCGCCGGACGCAGGTAAGCGACCGCGGTGCTCCAGCGGCGGGCGTTGGAGGTCGTGGTCTGGAAGAAGCCGGCGCCCTCCTGTTTGGCGCCGTTGAAGTCGTCGTTGCGCGGAATGCCGGCCTGGATGCTGGCTTCCAGCAGCGCGTCGCCGAGCTCCCAGCGCTGCGGCTGGTCGGAGACGCGCAGCGGGCCGCCGACGCCGTGGAATTCGCTCGGTCCGCGTGCCTGGTCCTCGGCTTTCTTGAAGTAAGGCAGCACCGAGTCCCAGTCCCAGCCGGTGCAGCCACGCTGGCGCCAGTCGTCGTAGTCGGCGTGGTTGCCGCGCATGTAGACCATGCCGTTGATCGAGCTGGTGCCGCCGAGCACCTTGCCGCGCGGCTGGTACATCGTGCGGTCGTTAAGCTGCTTCTCCGGCTCGCTTTCGAACATCCAGTTCACCGCCGGGTTGGTGTAGGTCCTGGTGTAGCCGAGCGGGATGTGGATCCACGGGTTGCGATCCTTGCCCCCGGCTTCCAGCAGCAGCACGCGGTGGCGGCCGGACTCCGACAGCCGCGCGGCGACCGCGCAACCGGCTGAGCCGGCGCCGGTGACGATGAAATCGTAGGTGTCGGCGTCGCTGGTCATGGTCGGCACTTGGTTTCCCCCATTCAGTGCGCGTATTCCACGAAGCCAGAGCCGATCCGTCAAATCCGGCGGCGGCGGCAAAGGAGGCGATGATGCCCAAGGGGTATATTCTGGCCGAGGTCCAGGTGACCGATCCGGCGATGTTCGAGGCCTATCGCCCGCTGGCGGCGGCCGCGATCGCGGCGTTCGGCGGGAAATACCTGGTGCGGGGCGGCGCGACCGAGATGTTGGAGGGCGGACGCACCCCGGCGCGCACGGTGCTGCTGGAGTTTCCGAGTCCGGAACGGGCGATGGATTGGTACAAGTCGGCGCAGTACCAGGAGGCGCTGGCGATTCGGCTGAAGGCGGCGACGACGGAGGTCTTCCTGCTGACCGGGCACGAAGGATGAGGGGGCGGCGACGCGCCAGAAACTGGCCATGATTTCTTCGGCGATCCTGATGCGCTAGAGATAGTTAGTGTGTATTACATCCGATCAGCCCACCCGCGCTACGCAAACCGCAAGGGCCGACCCTCCGGCTGCGCGCTAGGCCGGACTTCCTATACCAGCCGTCATAAAGAATGACCGTTGGTATCCTCTGCCGGCACGCAGCTGCTGGGAACGATGCAGGCCCCCGCGCCCACCGCTGTGACATCACCCTTCTGGTTGCTACCGGTGACCTCCACGCTGACGCGGCCGCCATCAGTCACCTTCGTAATGGCGGTCACTCTGCCGCTAAAGGTCACGATGTCGCCCGGGCGCACCGGTCGCAGGAAACGCAGCTCCACCATGCCCCCGCGGTTGTAAACGTCGGACCCGAAGTAGCGCCGCAACAACTCGGTGGCGAACGTCAGCGACATCCGCCCCGAGGCAACGGTGCCGCTGGTGCCCAGCGTGTCGCGCGCGGTCTCCGCGTCAGTGAACTGGCTCGGGCCCGTCTTGCCGCCGCTCTTTTCGAACAGGTTGATCGCCTCTTGCGTCATGGTCTTGCTCAGGGGTGGCACCTGATCGCCGACGATGTAGCTGCGCGTTATTGCCATTTCTTGCCGACCTCGGCGGGCTGCTTGAGCTCATGCGTGATGACGCGATCCAGCAGGCGACCGTCCTCATCGACGGAGACGGCCTGGGTGACGATGTAGTTCTTGCCACGGCGGGCGTACTTGTCGGCAATCCACGCCTGGACCGTGATGCGCTTGCCGGCGATCGGCGGGTTGTAGCAGTAGAACGCACAACGCGCATTCACCGAACCGTTGTCGCGATAGACCATGTGATAAGAATTGACGTCCACCTTGTGTGAGATGGTGGGGAACGCGGCCTCCACGTCCATGACCGCCTGGCGGAACTCGTCCATCATCCGTTGCGTGAGCACATAGGAGAACGAAGGCAGCCTCTCGCCAACCTCCAGCGTCTCCCAGTCCAGTAACTTGCGTGTGTCGTCTTCTTGCGCCTGCGCCATGCTGACTTCCTCTTAGAGTCTGACTCGAATCG
>PLXO01000171.1 GCA_003151425.1 Acetobacteraceae bacterium | reverse complement strand
AGTCTCGGAACCTTCGCTTGCCGCCTCGCCCTTGGGGGCAACGGTCGCGGCAGGCGCCTCGGCATGTGCCGCCGCCGTTCCACCACCGGCGCCACGGTTCACGGGTTGAGTCTCGGAACCTTCGCTTGCCGTCCCGCCCTTGGCGGCAAGGGTCGCGGCAGGCGCCTCGGCATGTGCCGCCGCCGTTCCACCACCGGCGCCACGGTTCATGGGTTGAGTCTCGGAACCTTCGCTTGCCACCCCGCCCGGCCGCACCGTGCCACCACCGGGACAAGCGCCCGGTGGCCTGCCACCGGGACAAGTGCCCGGCGGCACGCCATGCAGTGGGCCGCGTCCCGGTTTCGCAAGGCGCGCCGCCCGGTCCTGCGACATCATCAGCCGCTTGATCATCCGCGCCCGCTTGAGCGCCGCCTTCCACGGCGCCAGCGCCGCCGCCTCGGCATGCGCTGCCGCCAGCTCGGCTTTCCGCCCACGCAGCACCGGCGGTGGCGGTGCGGCGAACCGCCCCCGCGCATCCCGTCCCGCCCTGCATACAGCCTGCCCGACTAGAGCCTGCCCCACTAGAGCCTGCCACCGGGCTTGACCCGGTGGGGCACTTGACCCGGGGGACACCGGCACGTCCTGGAACTGCGAGTAGTGCACCTGCGACCGCAGTTCCGGTACGTCATACGCCCACACCCGCTCCGCCAACGCCCGCGGCAACCAGCGCAGATGGCGGGTTAACGCTTGTGCCAGCCGACTCCGTCGCGCCATCACCATGCAGTACCGGGTGTGCACCCAATGTTTCGCGCCAAGCCCCGCTTGCGCGTAATTCCCATGCGTGGTGTGCGCCCGCGCCGCGCTGGCGCGGCCCTCCGCCGTCCGTGGCCCGGTGCTTTTTCCGCCATGGCACCTGCACCGCCCATTCGCCATCGCCGGCGCCCGGCAGGCGCAGCCCGTCGCCCGCACCTTCGCCCCGCACCGCGGCGCCAGGTTGGGGTTGCCGCGCGGATTGCCGTTGCGCAGCGGGCCGTCGCGCCCACCGGGCCGTAGCCCGGCGGCAGGCTGTTGCACGGGGGCCTGCCCCGGCAGCGCGGCAATGGCGTCCGGGGCGGCGGTGGCGGGGGGCGGGGCTGTGATAGGGGTCATCGCAATCCTGTGTGCCAGAGGTTAGTTTAGATATTCTAACACAGGCAACCCCTCCTGCGCCAGCCAAATCGCCATTGGGCCGCGCTGACACCCCACGCCAACGGGGGCCGGGGGCTCACCAGCAGCGGGACGCCAGTGGTGTAGCGGCTGCGGGCACCCTACCGCCGTTATGGGTGGAAACCAGACATAGGTCGCCTGGTCCGTCACCGGCGGCTTCGCGCCCATGGCGGTCGTCCTATCGGGCTACGGTCCTTCTCGAGAGCGGACATCTACGAGCATCGCAAGTTGGACGAGGTCGAACGCAGCGGCCTCCAAAAAAGGCCGTACCCGAAAACAGATGGTTTCAGACACGGCCAGCACGACCGTGGAAACCATGGTGGAAGGCCAGCTTCCAGCGATGGTCAGCAAGGGGGATTTCTGAACGGGTTGGGATGATCCCGCCAGTCGATTGAGCGCACGCGGCGTTCCGCATCATGCAATTCCGCTCCTTCGCTAAACTTGGAGGAGACAAGATCGCCGGCACCATTTTCGACCGGATTTTTGACACCTTATCACCGCGAGGAAATCTGATCACGGAAACACGCCGCTACATTACCGGCAAACTGCTGGAATCTTTCACCAGTTGCATCGTATAGATTATTCAGCTATTTGCGTCATAAAGATGCAGCAGAGTCCAGGACCGTCGTAGACGAGTCCTGCCTCTAATAGTTGACATGGACAGGGGTGAAGCGTATGGTATGCCTTGAGGATCAGACGACCGCTTCTCGTAGTTTCGGCCAAAGCACCGGATCACCCAACGCATCCACGGGACTCCACAAGCAATGCCGCTGTCACCCATAGCTGCCGATCCTGAGCCGACCGAGGCAGAGATCGCCACGATCATCACCGGAGACAAGATGCTCTCTTCACTAGATGAAACGACGGACGTGGATGACGGGCCTCCTTTCCCATCGTTTGACCCGCGTGGGATGGCGCGTGTCGAGTGGTACAGCATAACTCAGAGGCGAACCCCCGATGACTTCCTAGTTCCCTTTGTAGAATGGGCGTTTCCAGACGATAACAATGGCTACGACGAATATCTCGCCAGTCCATTGTGGAAGGCTATCAGGGCACGCGTTCTCAAATCGGCAGCCTACAAATGTGCGTGCTGCCCTTCCCGCGCAACCGAGGTTCACCATCGCGACTACCGCCCTCGTGTGTTGCGCGGCGAGGACGACTCCCCACTTGTCGCACTCTGTCGTAACTGCCACCACGAGGTGGACAAGGATTCTAACGACAAAGCGCGCAGTATGTGGCAAGAAAAGGAGGCGATACTTGCGAAGATGGTTCGGCGGGAAGATTCATGGATCGCCCAGGGAGGACTCTGACGAAACACATCATGCCATTCGATGCCGCTATTGCGCGCATCATTTTCGACACGGTAGCAGGGGCCACTGCGACACGCTTTGAGCACGACCCCAGAACCGGCTCCCGCAAACTTGCCCTGCAATTGGAGGAGGCCAAAATCCGACTTTTGGTAGTCACCGCCATTCTGCAACTACTGAAAAAGGGGGGGGGCGTAGCTCCTTCTGATGCAATGGACGGACAAGAATACCGCGAGAAGCTCCTCGTTCATGCCAAGAAGCGCGGCTATGAACGACCATCACGGCAGGGCAATGACTGGATTTTCAAGGCCGCAACCGGCGCGAGAGCCATTGTCGAATTCGAGCCGGTTTTCACCGAGAAAAGTGGCTATCTTACATATGCCAAAACAACACTCACGGCTATTCAGAACGAGGCAATGGGAAAATGGCCAGAACGCGTAGCCGCTCGTTTGCACGCCAAGTACGCCAAGGCACACCAGCAAACACGGTCAGCAGGTGAAGAAGGGTCGCAACATCGGGTACGTCGTCTCCATCCAACAATCTGTCCCAACGACTTTACCCGGTATGCCGAAGAGCTTCCCGGCGAGGACAGGTCGTTCGGCGGCAATGAGTTCTACGTTGAAGGGCTTCCGAGAAGTTCATGGTTCAAGAACCTGCGGAGCATGATGCCGCTGCGCCAGTGGAAAGCGCTGGGCGTTTATGTCAGGGACCGTGCTGGGAACCGATGTGAAATTTGTGGTTCGAGCAACCGGCTAGAGGCTCATGAGCGCTGGAAATTCGATGAACGGACGAAGACGCAGAGACTAGTACGCATCATGTGCCTCTGCAAGGAATGCCATCTCGGGGTGCATCTTGGGCTGGCCTCCACGCTTGGTATCCGTAGCAGGATTGAGGAGCACATTATATCAATCACTGGCTGGTCGAAGAAAGAGTTGAGCGATCGGCTAGCTGCCAGCGTCATGACAGGTCCCACGACAGATTGGCGTCTGGATGTATCAATCGTGGCGGCGTGTGGAGCTACGATAGATGATCCAACTCGGATGGTAGCCATAAAGGAGCGTCAACTCCTCAAAGAAGCACAAATTCGATCCATAGATTTAGGAGGAACGTCAACTGGACGGCTCGACTTATCAACTGAAATTCGCCAAGGAATGGTCGTGTTTCTTTCGTATGACGACTCTAATATATTTGGAGGTGTAGACTTATCAGATACGATACCATATACTGCACAAACGCTGAACAATCTGCCGTCCGGCACCGTCAGCATTCCACTGAAGCTCTTCGTCATGGCGCACAACAATCCCATCGTTGTGTGGAATGAACACGAACTCGGTGATATTCTCAAGGACCGCACCAGCCCAAAGCGACTTATCGTGAGGAGTTCTTGGGTTGATGAGGATTTGGTTGGCGACTGTTTGAAAGACGCGATCCTATTTTCCTTTAGTTAATTGCGCTCAATCGACTGGCGGGATCATCCCAACCCGTTCAGAAATCCCCCTCGCTGACCGTCGCTGAAAGCTGGCTTTCAACCGTGGTTTCCACGGTCGGCATGACCGTATCCAGAACCATCCGGTTTCGGGTACACGGATGTCCGCTTCGGGCCGGCAATCGCCTGAGCCGGTCTGGCAGCTTTCGGCCAGCTCCAGCCAAACCAAGCCGTCCCGGTCGACGCGGCGCATGTCTGCTGTGGGTCGAATCCGGCGGTTCAGGCAAAGCGCCCCGGCTATCGCTGCCTCGGATTGGCGGACGACCTTCAACCTAGCCCACCACCGTGGCTGCGCACGGCGGGGGGATTGCCGCGCCTGCCCCACTAGAGCCTGCCCCACTAGAGCCTGCCACATTAGAGCCTGCCACCGGGCACTTGACCCGGTGGGGCTCTTGTCACGGTGGGACACTTGACCCGAGGGCATGCCCTCAGGCGCTTGACCCGAGGGGCACTTCCCTCCTCCAATGACAGGCAGCCGGGTCTCCTCCGCCTTTCCGCCGTTCACCCGATTGCCCTGCACGCGGATGGGAAACGCCTCGACCGCGGCGAACCCGGCTGATAGATCGGTCGCCGCCATTGGCCGAGGGTTCGATGCCGCGCTGGATCGCCAGTCCTGTCTTGGGGTTGTGCTGCCTGCTTGCCGGGGGCCCAGGGGTCACGATTCCCGGGGTCGTGGCCGTTGGGATCATGAGCTGTGCGGTCGCGGGGTCCGGGGGCGCGCGCGCCAGGGCCGAGATGCTGTCGAGCGGCGTCTTTTCCGACCAGGACGAGCAGAATGCCGCCAATGCGCTCGATCCGTCGAGTGCCCCGGTGGTCAGCCCGTTTGCCGGCATCCGGCCGCCGGATACCAGGATCGCGCATTCCATCATGGTCCCCGCCGACCCGGTGGTGGCCAATGTCGAGGGTCATCCGATCCTGCTGTCCGACCTTGGCGATGCGGTGCAGTCACTGCCCGAACAACTGCGCAAGATGCCGTTCGAGGTGATCTATCCCACGCTGCTGGATCGGATGGTCGACCATGAGGCGCTGGTGCTGCTGGCCCGCCGCGAGAAGCTGGACGACGATCCGAAGGTGAAGCGCGAGATCGAAGCGGCGACCGCACGCGTTCTGGAGGGCGCGCTGCTGGAACGGATAGCGGTGCCCCAGGTGACGGACGCGGCGATCCAGGCGCGCTACGCACGCGATTATGCCAACCGGCCGGCGGTCGAGGAGGTGCACGCGCGGCACATCCTGGTGGGCACCGAGGCGGAGGCGAAGCGGCTGATCGGTGAATTGAACAAGGGGGCTGATTTCGCCACCCTCGCCCGGCGGTTCAGCAAGGATCCGGACAGCGCGCGTGGCGGTGATGTCGGATTCTTCCGCCATGACCAGGTGTGGCCGGGATTTGCCGACCTTGCCTTCACCCTGAAACCCGGCGAGATCGCGCAGGCGCCGATCTTCAATGAGTTCGGCTGGCATGTGGTCCAGGTGCTGGAGCGCCGGACCGTGCCGCTGCCGAGCCTGGTGCAAGCGCAGGACGCGATCCGCAAGCAGCTGCTGGAGGAAGCAGTGCGGCGGGTGGTGGCGGAAGCGCGCGAGGGACTGCGGGTGCACAAGTTCAGTCTGAACGGGGCCCCGATATACGATCCGGCGGACGCCGCCACCAACGGCGAACGGGTGCGGCAAGATGGCCGGACACCGGACACCAACGATCAGCCGGCCGCTGCGGCGCCGGCCACCACTTCGGGCCCACCACCGCAGACGCCGGGGGCACCGCAAAAGCCGGCACGACCATAAACGCGACGGGACCGCGAAAACCGGAGAACTGATCGCCGCGTGGCGAGGGGCTGGTCGCCTTGTGGCGATCAGACGCTTCCGCCATGATCCGCCACCCCTTTCGACAGGAATATTCATGCCTCTGTTTCGGCTCCGCCTCGCGGTTAGCACGCTGCGGCGGCTGCTCATGGCCCTCGGCTTGGGGCTGCTGCTGATCGCCGGCGTGAGCGCCCAGCCCGCCCCGGCCCCAATCCAGCCTGGCCCGCATCCCGCCCCATCTCCCGCTCCATCTCCGTCTGCGACCCCGGCGCCGGCGACCCCGCAAGCGGTGGGCGCCGCCACTGACGCTGCCACCGACCCGGTGGTGGCCAAGGTGGACGGCCAGCCGATCCATCTGAGCGATCTGCAGGGCGCGGCGAAGGAGCTTCCGGCAAGTGCCCACAAGATGCCGCCGGCGAACCTGTATCCGATGCTGCTCGAACAACTGATCGATGGCCGGGCGCTCTCGATCGAGGCGGACAAGGCGGGGTTGCAGAACGATCCCGCGGTCGAGCGCCAGATCGCCGCCGCCACCCAGCGGGTGTTGCAGACGGCGATGCTGGGCCAGGTGATCGGTCCGATGCTGACGGAGGACGCGCTGCATGCGCG
Organism: Acetobacteraceae bacterium; assembly: GCA_003151425.1. Lineage (GTDB taxonomy): Bacteria > Pseudomonadota > Alphaproteobacteria > Acetobacterales > Acetobacteraceae > Palsa-883. Next base: position 9,230 of record PLXO01000171.1, on the reverse strand, counting down.
CTATCAGCGCGATTACGCCAACAAGCCGGGCGAGGACGAGGTGCACGCCCGCCACATCCTGGTGGACAACGAGGAACTGGCCAACAAGATCATCGCGGACCTCAAGACTGGCGGCGACTTCACGGCCCTGGCCAAGCAGGACAGCAAGGACCCGAGCGGCGATCAGAGCGGCGACCTGGGCTTCTTCAAGAAGGATGAGATGGTGCTGGAATTCGCCACCGCCGCCTTCGCGATGAAGCCGGGCCAGATCTCCGACACGCCGGTGCACACGCAGTTCGGCTGGCACGTGATCCAGGTGCTGGAACGCCGGCATGCCGATCCTGCGACGTTCGAGCAGGTGCACGACGAGCTGCGCCAGCGGGTGATCCAGGAGGGCGTTCAGAAGGCGTTGGCGGAGGCAAGATCGCGCGTAGCGGTGGAGGAATTCAACCTCGACGGCTCGCCCAAACGCGCCACCGACAACGCCGTGCCGCCGCCCGCGGCCAAGCCGTAGCCTGCAGTTCCTTTATTGTCGCAGGATGTTCCGACAACGCCCCAAGGGAACACGCCCTGGAAACACCCTCATGGGAAACGCCCCTAGGGGAAATGCCCAGGGAAATGGCCCAGAGGAAACGCCAGAGGAAACACCATGGCCATACCGACCTCGCCGCTTGCCGTGACCCTGCCCGAGCTGCCGCCGCTGGCCGGTGTGCGCCTGGGCGCCGCCGCCGCGGGCATTCGCTATCAGGACCGCAACGACCTTGTGATGATGGAGCTGGCCGCCGGCACGACGGTCGCCGGCGTCTTCACGTCAAGCAAATGCCCCGGCGCGCCGGTCGACTGGTGCCGGGCGTCGCTCAAGGGCGGGCGGGCGCGCGCGGTCGTGGTGAACGCCGGCAACGCGAACGTGTTCACCGGACGGGCCGGGCGCGAGGCCTGCGCGGCGACCGCCGAGGCCGCTTGCAAGCTGGTCGACAGCCCGGCGCGGCAGGTGTTCATCGCCTCCACCGGCGTGATCGGCGAGACGCTGCCGCATGAGCGGCTGACCGCGGCGCTGCCGGCGCTGTACGCGGACCTGCGCGAGGATGCGTGGGAAGCGGCGGCGCGCGGCATCATGACCACCGACACATTTCCCAAGGCGGCGACCCGCGTGGCGCAGATCGGCGACGCGCAGGTGCGCATCAGCGGCATCTGCAAAGGCAGCGGCATGATCGCACCCGACATGGCAACGATGCTGTGCTTCGTGTTCACCGACGCCAAGCTGCCGGCCGACGCGATGCAGATCATGCTGGCGCGCGGCGTGGATGCCAGCTTCAACTGCACCACGGTGGATTCCGATACGTCTACCTCGGACACCGTGCTGCTGTTCGCCACCGGCCAGGCGAAGCATCCGCGCATCCCGCCCGCCGACGGCTCCGCGGCGCGCCACCGGCTGTTGGCGGATTTCGCGCGCAAGCTGGACGAGCTGCTGCTGGACCTCGCGCTGCAGGTGGTACGCGACGGCGAGGGCGCGCAAAAGCTGATACGAATCGAGGTCAGTGGCGCGACGACGGCGCGCTCGGCGAAGCGGATCGCGATGACGGTGGCGAATTCGCCGCTGGTGAAGACGGCGATCGCCGGCGAGGACGCCAACTGGGGCCGCATCGTCATGGCGGTGGGCAAGGCGGGCGAGCCGGCGGATCGCGACAAGCTGTCGATCGCTGTTGGGGGCGTGTGGATGGCGCGGCATGGCGGCGTGGTGGCGGGCTACGACGAGTCGCCGGTGGTGGCGCACATGAAGGGGCGCGAGGTGTCGATCGCGATCGATATTGGGCTGGGGCGGGGGAAAGCGACGGCGTGGACGTGCGATCTGACGCACGGGTATATCGACATCAATGGAAGTTATCGAAGCTGAACGACCGCCGGGTGATGCGGTCGCCATGCAAGGTGGCACCGCGTAGCGCCAATGCTGGCCTCGACAACGTCTCGGCAGGCAGCGGCGCGTTCGATCCCTGAGTGTGATGTCTTACCGAATGTGCGAACAAGACTCGCGCCCGCATGAAGCCTGTGGATGGCGAGGCCGGCGAATACTCCCGCGCCGGACAAGCATGGACACACCATGCATCGGCGTTGACTCCATGGACCGCCAGAGATAATCGCATTTTTGAGAGAGGGCGTGGCATGACCATCTCGCTAACCCCGAAGCAGGAGGGCATCCTTCGCAAGGCCCTGCAGCAGGGGCGCTTCCAGTCGGTAGACGAGGCGCTCGACGAAGCATTGCGCTCGCTGTCCACGCCTGCCGACGCCACTGCCCGGTCGGCACCCCTGACACCGGCAGAGGCTGCAGCACGCATTCGCGAGCTGCGGAAAGGCAACATGCTGCCTGAAGGCATGACGATCCGGGCGATGATTGACGAAGGGCGTGCGTGACACCTTTTGTCCTCGACAACTCTGTCACCATGCGGTGGTGCTTTGAGAACACGTCCAATCCCTACGCCGAAAGCATCCTTCAGCAGTTAGCTTCCGGAGGCGACGCCGTTGCACCCGTGCTCTGGCAGTACGAGGTCGGCGCAGTGCTGGCAAAAGCCGAGCGTAGTGGGGCCATCTCTCCCGGGAAAGCCGCCGAGTTCCTGACAGCGCTCAGATCGTTCAACATCGCGATTGACCAGGACGGCACTGACCGGGTGCTGACCGAAGTGTATCGCCTGGCGATCGCCTATCGTCTCACCGGCTATGACGCGGTCTATCTGGAACTAGCGCTTCGGAAAAACCTGCCGCTCGCGACCTTGGACGAAGACTTGGCTCGGGCCTGCCGCGACGCCGGCGGCACGGTTCTCTGACCAACGAGCGCGGGAAGCTTACCGCGACGTCCCCGCATTACCGCGGCGCTTCCCGCCGCCGCACGCGGGCAAATCGGATGAAATTGGATGGACAATTGGAGGGAAGAAGCAGAACCTAATCGGATGGAAACATATGGTGAAATGGCGTCTCCGCTCGAAGTCGGCGCAATTCACATCACACCCGAACTACTCTCGCTGATTGCCGAGATCGACGAGTTCAAGGGCGCCTGGCGCGCCATCGGCCGGATCGCGCCTGACCGCTTGTCGAGACTGCGCCATGTCGCCACCATCGAGAGCATTGGCTCGTCAACTCGAATCGAGGGCGCCCGGCTCAGCAATCGCGAAATCGAACGCCTCCTGTCAAACGTCCACCTTCAATCCTTCGCCAACCGCGACGAGCAGGAGGTAGCCGGTTACGCTGAGGTCATGGAGACGGTGTTCGCCTATTGGGAGGCGATCACCCTCACCGAGAACCACATCGAGCAGCTCCATCGCGATCTCCTGGCTCACTCCGCGAAGGATGAGAGGCATCGCGGGGACTACAAGACGCTGCCCAACCACGTAGAGGCCTTCGACGAGAACGGCGCCAGGCTGGGCGTCGTGTTCGCGACGGCGACGCCGTTCGACACGCCGCGGCGCATGCATGGCCGAACTGGTTTCCTGGGTGCGGGTGCAAGACCACGACAAGGCGCTCCACCCCCTACTGGTCACCGCGATTTTCGTGATTGTGTTCCTGGAGATTCATCCGTTTCAAGACGGCAATGGCCGGCTCTCACGTGTCCTGACAACCTTGCTCCTGCTGCGGGCCGGGTATGCCTACGTGCCCTACAGTTCGCTCGAAAGCATCATTGAGCGGAACAAGAACGGCTACTACCTGGCCCTGCGGCGAACCCAGGGCACGATACGGACCGCCCAGCCTGACTGGACTTCCTGGTTGGCGTTCTTCCTACGGGCGCTGCAACAGCAGAAGCAGGCCCTGGAACGGAAGATCGGCCGCGAGAGCATCCATCTGGGCGATCTGCCAGAGCTGTCCGTCAGGATTCTGGAGCTGGCGCGCGAGCATGGTCACGTGACGATCGCCGAGGCGGTCAAGGTTACGGGAGCGAGCCGCAACACGCTCAAGGATCACGTCAGGGCGCTCGTCAATCGGCGGCATCTGACGCGCCATGGCGCCGGTCGGGGGGTCTGGTATGCGCCCAGTTGAGCCGCCAATCATGCCAGGCGATCGGCGGCAAGTTAGCTCCAGCGCGCTTGCTGCCCACCACAAGCTCGCCCGGCGCGGCCCGGGGAAAGTTCCCGGGGCTTGCCCTGCACCGGCCCCGATGGCGCCGCGAGCGTGCCAGTCGCGCTCGGCGCCTATACGGCCCGGCTAGTATCCGGGAGGGGCGTAGTACACCGGCGGCGCGTAATAGACGGGCGGCGGCGCGTAGTAGACGGGCGGCGGCGCATAGACGATGGGCGGCCCAAGGAAAATGCCACCCCGCCAGCAGCAGCCAGGACGCCACCCGCCGCCGCCGTGCCACCCACCGCCGCCGCCGTGCCATCCACCGCCACCGCCGTGCCGTCCACCGCCACCTCCGCCGCCGTGCCACTCCGCGTGCGCCGGGGCGGCCGCCACCAGAGGCAGGGCCAGGGCACCAGCCAGGGCCGCGATACGAAGCGTAGTAGAGAAGATTGCGCGCATTGCGTCACACTCCACTTGACCTTCCCAACATATAGGCGGCGATCGCGGCAACAGTATGTCGGCGGTGTTGCATAGAGTAATGGCGCTGGACGGTGGCGCGTCGAGGGCGGAGACCGCAGAACCTGCGGAGGAAGAAGATTGGCGCTTCGCGGGCAGCGCTACTGTTCCTTCGCATTCTCCGCACGAGCCGCGGTGGATCTTCTTGTCATGCGGGGCCTGCATGGCTGGCCTCGCGACCTCGAGCCCAGGTCAGCCAATCAATCGGCGGTCGTCGACCGCCATTCGGACAGGTCCTGCCGAGCGTGGTCCGCTACAGCAGGAACACCGCCATCCCGACCAGCAACAGCACCACCAGGATGACCATGCCGAAAGTGAAGCGAGTGAACCCGTGCAGGAACCGCTCGCGGTCGGCGAGGAATGCCTCCTGCGTCTCGGGTCCGGTGAAGACGGAGCTGTGTTCGGCCATGCGGTGCCTCGGCTGGGAGACGATTGGTTTCGCTTGGTTCTATGGCAGGGCCGCGCGCGGCGGCAAGGGGTCGCGGAGCACAGCCTCCGGTGACCTGGGGTCGTGCGGCGCCGTACCCGGGGGCAAGGGACTTTGCAACGCGCCCTCCGGCGGCAGCGGGTTGAGCAGCGCGCCCTCGGGCGGCAGCGGGTTAAGCAGCGCGGCGTCGGCCGGCGGCGACATGCCCGACCGGCGCGACGCGAACGCCCGCAGTGCCAGGGGATAGATGATGTGCTCCTGCGCCAGGACGCGCGCGGCCAGCGTCTCGGCGGTGTCGTCCGGCAACACGGGGACCGCCGCCTGGGCCAGGATCGGGCCTTCGTCCGTCGTCTGGGTGACCAGGTGCACCGTGCAGCCGTGCAGCTTAACCCCGGCGGCAAGCGCCCGAGCGTGCGTGTCGAGACCCGGGAAGGCGGGCAGCAGACTGGGATGGATGTTCAGCATGCGACCGGCCCAACGCCCGACCAGGAACGGCGTCAGCAGCCGCATGTAGCCGGCGAGGCACAGGATCTGGACCTCGGCCGCACGCAGCGCCGCGTCGATCGCCGCCTCGTGGGCGGCGCGATCGCCCTTGAACCGCCGGTGCTCCACCACTTCGGTCGGCACACCCAACGCGGCCGCCAGCCCGAGGCCGGGCGCCTGTGCCTGGTTGGACACGGCCAGAACGATCTCGACCGGGTAGGCCGGATCGCGCGCCGCTGCGATTAACGCCGCCATGTTGGAGCCGCGGCCGCTGATCAGCACCGCCGCGCGCTGTCTCATACCGGTGCCCCAAAGAGAGCCCCAAAGAGAACCGGCGTCGCAAGGTCGTCGGACGGCTGATACAGGTCGTTCGGCGCGCGACCGCAAGCTGCCTGTCCCGGGAAACCTGGCGCGTGATGCCAACCGCCCGAAATGACGGACCGGCCGTCATTCCGGACGGATGGCATCATTCCGGCCACCCATCGGGCAGGGTGACCCGCACCGAGGCCGGGCCGGCGGCAGCCTCGATGTGGCCGATCCGCATGACCGTTTCGCCCCGCTCGCGCAACAATTCCGTCGCCGCCGCCACGTCGGCCTCGGCGACCACGACGGCCATGCCGATACCGCAGTTGAACACCCGCAGCATTTCGCCCGACGCGATGCCGCCGACGCGCGCCAGCCAGGGGAAGACCGGCGGGACCGGCCAGTTGGGTGTGAGCACGGCGACCGTGCCGTCCGGCAACACGCGGGGCAGGTTGCCGGGCAGGCCGCCGCCGGTGATGTGCGCCGCCGCCTTCATCAGTCCGGCGCGATGCAATGCCAGCAGTGGCCGCACATAGATCCGCGTCGGCTCGAGCAGCGCCGCGCCGAGCAGCAGGTCCGGCGCAAACGGGGAAGGCGCGTCCCAAGGTAGCCCACTGAGCTGCACCACGCGGCGGACCAGCGAGAAGGCGTTGGAGTGCAACCCGCTGCTCGCCAGGCCCAGCACCGCATCCCCCGGCCCGACCCCGCGCGGCAGCAGCGAATGCCGCTCGGCGGCACCCACCGCGAAGCCGGCGAGATCGTAGTCCTGGCTGCCGTACAGCCCGGGCATCTCGGCGGTCTCCCCGCCCACCAGCGCGCAGCCGGCCTCGTTGCAGCCGGAGGCAATGCCGGCGATCACCATCCGCGCCTGCGCCGCGTCCAGCTTGCCGGTGGCGAAATAGTCGAGGAACAGCAACGGTTCGGCACCCCGCACCACCAGGTCGTTGACGCACATCGCCACCAGGTCGATGCCGACGGTGTCGTGCAGCCCGGTGGCGATCGCCACCATCAGCTTGGTGCCGACGCCGTCGGTGGAGGCGACCAGGATGGGATCGGCGAACCCCGCCGCCTTAAGGTCGAAAAGCCCGCCGAAGCCCCCAAGGCCGCCCAACACGCCCGCCCGCGTGGTCGCCCGTGCCAGCGGCTTGATGGATTCGACCAGCGCGTCGGCGGCGTCGATGTCGACCCCGGCGTCGGCGTAGCTGAGGCCGCCCGAGGAACCTTGAGCGGGACCTTGCGTGCGACCATGGGTGGGTGTGTCAGCAGGGCCGTCGGCGGGACCCCGGGTCGGGCTGCCGGCGGGATTACTGGGGGTGTCGTGTCTTGTGTGTTCAGCACTGGTCATGGCGGCCCTCGATACGCTAAGGCGCAGGACGGGCGCAACGTCGCGTGTCAGGAACACCCCCCGGGAAACCGCCATGGAACCCAAGGGGAGCCCACCGACGAACGCCCAGGGGAACGGCCCCGAGGAACGCAGGCGCAGGGAAGGCTTGCTCGATGCCAGACGGAACCGGTGTGAACGGCACCCGATCGACCGCGCTGCTCACCTTGCCAAACGTCATCACGTTTGCCCGGCTCTGCATGGTGCCGCTGGCGGTGTGGTTCGTGCTGGAGCACGGGCTGATCGAGGCGTTCTTCCTGTTCGTCGCCGCCGGCCTGTCGGACGCGCTCGACGGCTGGCTGGCAAGGCGCAATGGCGGAGGCAACTCGGTGGGCGCGCTGCTCGACCCGGTGGCTGACAAGGCGCTGCTGGTGTCGATGTATGTCACCCTCGCCGCGGTGAACGAGCTGCCGGACTGGCTAGCGATCCTGGTGGTGTTCCGTGACCTTGTGATCGTCGGCGGGGTGATCGTGCTCAGTGTGCTGGGAATGCCTGTGGCGATTCGCCCGCTGTATGTCTCGAAGCTGAATACCGCGGCGCAGATCGTCCTGGTGGCGCTGACGCTGCTGCTGGCCGGCTACGGATTGCAGGCACCCTTGGCCAAGCTGTTGCTGATCTGGGTGGTGGGAGCGACTACGCTAGCCTCCGGCGCGGCCTATGTGTGGAAGGCCGCGCGCGGACGATGACCCCAAGCGACACCCCAGCCGAGACCATCGCCGGGACCACATCGGAAACCCCGGCCGGGGCCAGGGTCGGGGCCCGCGCCGGGAGCCCGGTCGGGGCCCCAGCCGGGACCCGGGTCGGGACGCCAGTCGGGGCCACCGTCGGGGCGACAGTCGAGACCCCTATCGGGGCCACGGCTGGGAGCATTGCGGGAATCCCAGCCGTCGAGGAACCACCGCGGCCCACCGAGGCGCCGGCCGCCCGCGCCCGAGCCACACGCGCGCAGCGCATCGCTGCGGTGATCGCCTTGCTGGTGGTGACCTGGCTGGCGCTGCAACTGTTCGCCTCGGTACTGCTGCCGTTCGTCGCGGCCGCCGGCATCGCTTATGGGCTCGATCCGCCGACCACGCGACTGACCCGGCTCGGCATGCCGCGCGGCGCCGCGGCTTTGCTGATGCTGCTGGCGCTGATCGCAGCCGTGCTGCTGTTCGCGCTGCTGCTGTATCCGCTGATCCTCGCCCAGGTAGGCATCCTGTTCGGCCGCGTGCCGCAATACGTGGCGGCGGTACAGGGCTGGGCCAATCAAGAAATCGTCCGCCTGCAACAAAGCTTCGGCTCCGACGTGGTGAACGACAAGCTGCGCGACCTGGTCAGCGGCCAAGCCGGGTCGATGCTGTCCTTCATTGCCGGCGCACTGTCGCGGCTGATCGGCGGCGGCTTCGCGCTGTTCAACGTGCTGACCCTGATGGTGGTCACACCGGTGGTGGCGTTCTACCTGCTGCGCGACTGGCCACGGCTGATCGCAATGATCGATTCCTGGCTGCCCCGGCGCTACGCCGACGTCATTCGCGCGCAGGTGCGCGAGGTGGATCGCATCCTCTCCGCCTGGGTGCGCGGCCAGGCGCTGTGCTGCCTGCTGCTGGCGGCCTACTACATCGCGGCGCTGTCGATGGCAGGGCTGGACCTGGGACTGATCGTCGGGCTGGCGGCGGGGCTGCTGTCGTTCATCCCCTATGTCGGGTCCATCACCGGAGGGGTGGCCGCGATCGGGCTGGCGCTGGCGCAGTTTTCGAGCTGGCGCGGCGTGTTCGTGATCGCCGGCATCCTGGTCGTCGGGCAAATCCTGGAAGGCTACGTCATCTACCCACGCTTCCTCGGCGACCGCGTCGAACTGCCGGCAGTCTGGGTCATCTTCGCCCTGTTTGCCGGCGCCGCCGCGTTCGGCTTCCTGGGCGTGATGCTCGCCGTCCCAGTCGCAGCGACAATCGGCGTGCTGTGCCGCTTCTGGCTACGCCGCTACCTGAGCAGCCCGCTGTACCTGGACCCCCCAAACCGCCCCGCCGCCGGCTGACCGCAGCCCTGTCAGACAGAAGAAGGCCAGGGGCTTCGCCCCTGGACCCCACCAAGGGGCGCTGCCCCTTGGATCCCCGCCAA
>PLXO01000160.1:2274-2537 GCA_003151425.1 Acetobacteraceae bacterium | reverse complement strand
TCCCGCCGGCCGAGGGCGCTCAGCCTGTTGGCCAGGTTGTTGAGCGACGTTGCCAGATCGGGCCGGAACGCGTCGGGGCGCTGCGCCGCCAGGGTGCGACGGAGCGCGACCGATTCCTCCCCCGCCGCCAGCGCGTCCTCCCGTCGGCCGAGGTCGCTCAGCATGTTGGCCAGGTTGTTGAGCGACATTGCCAGATCAGGCCGGAACGTGTCGGGGCGCTGCGCCGCCAGGGTGCTGCGGAGCGCGACCGCTTCCTCCGCCGC
>PLXO01000160.1:2036-2163 GCA_003151425.1 Acetobacteraceae bacterium | reverse complement strand
CTCCCGCCGGCCGAGGTCGCTCAGCATGTTGGCCAGGTTGTTGAGCGACGTTGCCAGATCGGGCCGGAACGCGTCGGGGCGCTGCGCCGCCAGAGTGCGATAGAGCGCGACCGCTTCCTCCGCCGCC
>PLXO01000160.1:0-2020 GCA_003151425.1 Acetobacteraceae bacterium | reverse complement strand
CTCCCGCCGGCCGAGGTCGCTCAGCCGGACGCTCAGATTGCCCAGGGCCCTGGCTTTCTCAGCAGCGAGATCAGGCTGATCCGCGGCAAACTCGACCAATGCTCGCACAATGGCGCCCTGGGCCGCGGACGCTCGTTCACGCAGTGCAAGGGTACGTTGCGGCATGCTGTCCGCGATCAGCATCAGCACACCCAGGCTATCGGCACCGGCCACCAGGTGATCCAGCCATCCCAACGCGGGATGGTCCGCGCGATCCCCCGCGTGGTCCTGCACCGTGCGGATCACGCTGCCCACCACCGCAGCCGCGTCCCTTCGCCAGGCGCGCGCGACGATCGCGGCCTGCTCGTCCATCGCTCGGCCGTCCGCGGCGAGTTGGCACAGCAGGAACGCCTCGCCGATAATGTCCGGGCGGACCGCGTCCACCCCGCCCCCCGGCCGGTGCAGCGCCTCCGCCAGCCGGGCCGCAATCCAGTCCGGCGGTCGGCCGGGCGGCCAATCCATCGCCTCCCGCTCCTGCCGGATCAGCGTGACCGCGGCCTCCCGGTCGCAGCCGCCCTGCAACGTGATGCAGGCCACCAGATGGGAAAGCATCGTCGTGTCGCCGCCGGTGTCGATGCCCCAGCCGGCGGACAGCCGCCCCAGCCGGTGCAGCTCACTGTCCCCGATCCGCTCGGCCAGGTCGGTGCGGCTGAGCGCCAGCGCCTGGGGCACGCCGGTCGTCACCCCAACGATGCCGGCCATCACCAGGAACAGCGGTTCGGTGTCCAGCGCCGCGTCGCCGAGCCGGCGGTCGAAGTCCGGATCCTCGCCGGGCGGCGGCAGCACCGGCGCCTTCTTGCCGGCGAACCCAGCGGCGAGGCCAACCACCTGGCGCACCAGCGCCCAGCGGTCCGCCGTATCGCCCAGCGACGACAACGGGATGGGCTCGGGGGGGGGGCGGCAAGCTCATCAGGGCCGCGGCCCGCCAGCCCGCCAGGACGGATCAGGTCCGCCCACCAACCCAGCTCGCGATCGGCGTGCCGCTCCAGCAGCAGCAGGCGCAGCGGCGCCTCGCCCCGGATCGGGCGGCGGCGGGCGAGCGCCTCCAGCCAGGCGCGCAGGACACGGGAGGAGGCGGAGGCGTAGTCCACCACGATCAGGGTCGGCTTGCCCCAGCGCCAGTCGTCCAGGCTGCGCGCGTCATGGAAGCGCTGCAACTCGGCCTGGGTGGCGAAGCCGGCTGTCCAGCCGGCGGTGACAGCGCGCTCGCAGAGTTCGATCGCCAGCCGCGTCTTGCCGGCCCCGGCGCGTCCGGTCAGGCAACGCACCGCCGGCAGCGGACGAGGCGCGTCCAGCCAGGCGCGCAAGGATGCCAGGTCGCCGTCGCGCCCGACCAGGTCGGTGCCGCGCAACTCGGTCAGCAGCAGTTCGCGTTCCGAGGTCGGGACCGCCTTCAGCCGGTGGCGCTGCGCCAGGGTCAGCGACGCGGCACCGATGGAGATGATGACGTTGTCGCCCGCCACCTGGATGGCGACACTGCCGTCCCCGACGGTCTGGTTCTGACCGGTCATTCTGGCTGTCCGCTATGCGCGCCCAGGCTATGGCACCAGGTTCTGAGGCGCAATGACTAGGCCTTGCCCCACTAGAGCCTGCCACCGGTAGGCCTTGCCCCGGGCGCTTGTCCCGGGGGTTGACCCGGTGGGGCGCTGGACCCCGGGGGTTGACCCGGCGGGGCGCTCGTCCCGGGGGTCGTCCCCGGCCATCCACCGTGGCACCGTGCTGCGGGGATGATCGCCGCCGCATGGTGCGGCCTCCACGTCTTCCTCGCCTCCGCTGCATTGGACGCCTCGAGAACGGCCTGCCAGGTGCCGGCCAGGGTGACGCCCGGGAGCAGACCGCCGAGGGGCGTGCCGCCGCACAGCCGCCCCTTCAGCCCAGCCCAAGGCCACCGCACCGTGCAAGGGTCCATAGGGTCTTTGTCGTGATTTTCACTTTTGACCACGGCCGGCGACCTCTTCGTCATGTGTGGATGGCCCCCGAC
>PLXO01000024.1 GCA_003151425.1 Acetobacteraceae bacterium | reverse complement strand
TGGTGCGCGACGAGCGCGGCCAGAAGATGTCGAAGTCGAAGGGCAACATCATCGATCCGCTGGAGCTGATCGACCGTTACGGCGCCGACGCGCTGCGCTTCACCATCTGCGCGTTGACCGGGCCTGGGCGCGACGTGAAGCTGGGTGCGGCGCGGGTGGAGAGCCATCGCAGCTTCGTCACCAAGCTGTGGAACGCCGCGCGGTTCTGCGAGATGAACGGGATCGTGCCCGATCCGGAATTCGATCCGGCTGCGGCACGGCTGCCGCTGACGCGCTGGATCCTCGACGCGGCGAACGACGCCGTCGCGCAGGCAACCGAGGCGCTGGAACGTTACCGCATCGACGAATATGCCGCCGCCTGCTACCGTTTCACCTGGAACACGTTCTGCGACTGGTTCGTGGAATTTGCCAAGCCGGCGCTGGCTTCGAGGCCTGGGTCGCCGGGTGCAGGTTCCCCAGTCATGGCCGGCCAAGGCCGGCCATCCACGACTTTCGCTCTCAGCGAAGTCGTGGATGGCCGGGACAACCCCGGCCATGACGCCGGGGCGCCCATGGATGCCGGGCGCAAGCCCCGGCATGACGCGGGGGCACCGGTACCCGACGCAGCCGACACTGCGGCGGCACGCGAGGTGCGCGGCACGGCAGCTTATGTGCTGGGTGTGATCTTGCGACTGCTGCATCCGGCGATGCCGTTTGTCACCGAGGAGCTGTGGGATCGTTTCGGTTATGGCGCCGACTACAGCCTGATCCGCGCCCCCTGGCCGACACCGGTCGCAGTAACCGACGGCGTGGCCGCGCGCCAGGAACTGGACTGGGTGGTGCGGCTGATCACCGAGGTCCGCGCGGTGCGCGCCGAGATGAATGTGCCGCCCGGTACGCCGGCACCGATCCTGCTGCGCGACGCCGCACCCGAAACGTTGGCGCGCGCGGCCCGCTGGATCGACGCGATCCGGCGACTGGCGCGGGCGTCGGAACTGAAGCCTCTGCTGGGCGAGATGCCGAAAGGCTCGGCCCAGGCGGTGCTCGACGAGGCGACGGTGATCCTGCCGCTGGCCGAGGTGATCGACTTGGGTACGGAACGTTTGCGGCTGGCGAAGGAACGCGACAAGGCCGCCGGCGAAGCCACGAAGCTCGCACAGAAACTCGACAATGTGGATTTCGTCCGCCGCGCGCCCGAGGAGGTCGTGGAGGAGAACCGCGAGCGTCTCGCAACGGCGCGCGCCGAAGTCGCCCGTCTGGAGGCGGCTTTGCGGCGAATCGACTGAGGCTCTGCCGCAAGGCAACCGGTATGATCTGCTTGTTTTTCGGAGCGCGCCTCTTTAGGATGCTCGCGGAATAAACAGGACCGGAACGCCTATGACCACCGACACCACCGTCCTGCAACAGCAGACCATCGCGACCACAGCCTCTGATTGGTCGCAAACAGTCACATTCGCGCCGTTCGATCCTACTTTGGGCACGTTGGTCGACGTGCAAGTCGGTATCACAGCGGATGTCACCGGTAGCGTTTCGTTGGAGAATCTTGGGGCGACATCGGGCACCGCAAGTGTCTCGCTGCCAGGCGAGATTTCGGTATTCGATCCGAGCGGCGCTTTCATCGCCGACGTCAACGCGAACGCGACCGGCTCCGCGACCCTGGCGGCCTTCGATGGCACTGACAATTATCTGGGAAACTCCGGCACCACGCTTGCGGGCCTGTCGAGCACGCAGTCGTTGCTGGATTTCTACCAGGTCACCACCTCTGATCTGGCGTTGTTCAGCGGCACCGATCCGGTCTCCTTGACGGTTGACGCCTCCGTCCTGTTCGACGAGACGGGCCTGGCCAATCTGCAGGCGCTGTCACACGCCGGTGCCGGCGCGGTGATCTCGTTGCAATATGACTACATCGCGGCGGGCGGAACTAGCCCGGGCTTCGGCAGCACCAGCGGCGTGGTCACAACAACTTTTTCTCCTCCTACGTTCTTCCCGATCTCCACCAATAGCCTCACCACCTCCCCACAAACGTTCACGGTCGCGGATGCAACGACCGGTTGGACCGACGATCTGTTGGTCGCCAAGTTCAATCCCGCGCTCGGCGCATTGGAGACGGTCAACATCACCGTGACCGGCAACGAGATCGCAAGTGTTGGCGCGGCGAACCTGGATGCCACACCGGCGACGGTCGGTGCGACCGAGACGGCCACGCTGACCCTCGCCTTGCCAGGCCCGACGACATCCGTCACCACCTCCCCGAGTGTCACGGACAGCATGTCGTTGGGCAGCTTCGACGGCACGCAGGGTTTCTCCGGGGCCTCCGGCAAGTTGGACCAGGGCCTGACCGGGGCGGCGACCACTTCGACCCAATTGGGCTCGGCTGCGGACCTGGCGCCGTTCACCGGGTCGGGCACCATCTCGCTCCCGCTGTCCGCCGTCGGCACATCCAGCCTCGACGGTCCGGGCAACCTGCTGACCGAATTGCTCGACCAGGCCGGCGGGACGGTCGCCATCAGCTACACCTATACACCCGTCGATACGAACCTCGTACAATGCTTTGCCGCCGGTACGCAGATCAGCACCGAACGCGGTGAAATCGCCGTGGAAGCGATCCGAGTGGGCGATAAGGTGCGGGTGGTGCTGGGCGACGGGCTGGCGCCGGTGATCTGGGTCGGGCGGCGCGAGGCGGACTGCGCGCGCCATGCGCAACCTCGGAAAGTCTGGCCGGTGCGCGTGGCGGCCGGGGCGTTCGGACCGGGGCGGCCCCGAGCGGATCTGTTTCTCTCGCCGGACCACTCGCTCTACGTCCACGAGGTGCTGATCCCGGTGCGGCACCTGATCAATGGCAGCACCATCGTGCAGGTGCCGGTGGAGCGGGTGACGTACTACCACCTGGAGCTGTCGCAGCACGACGTGCTGCTGGCCGAGGGAATGCCGGCGGAGAGTTATCTGGATATGCGCGACGGGTCGAACTATGCGAACCGTGCCGGCCCGTTCCGGTTGTGCGCGGATCATGCCGCGCGGATGTGGGAGGCGTTCGGCTGCGCGCCGCTGATTGTCACGGGACCGGAACTGGCCGCGGCACGGGCGTTGGTCGCCAGCTTCGCGGCGGAGCAAGCCGCCGCCTGACCCGGCGGTCGGTCGTTCGAAGGCCGGTCATTTGAGGGCTGGTCTCGCGAGGGCGAGCCTCGCGTGGGGCCGGTTTCGCGTGGGCCGGCCATTGCGGTAGCGGCCGTATGCCGGTCGGCTATCAGGTGCACAACGGTGCCAGGGTTGAGGCAACCGGCTCGCGCACGCACACTTGCACCCGGCGCGCGGCGCCGAGCGGACCGAGACTGCCAAGGACACCGACCCACATGACCCAAACCCTGCGCGGCGCCGACATCGTGGTGCGCACGCTGGACCGCGCCGGACACACCACGATCTTCACCCTGTCTGGCAATCATATCATGTCGCTGTTCGACGCCGCGATCGGCTCGCGGCTCGACCTTGTGCACACGCGCCACGAGGCCGCAGCGGTGCATGCCGCCGACGCGTTCGGCCGGCTGACCGGCCGGCCCGGCCTCGCCATGGTTACCGGCGGTCCCGGCCACGCGAACGCCACGGCGGCGCTGATGACGGCGCGCGCGCAGGAATCCCCGGTCGTGCTGCTCTCGGGCCATACCGAAACGACGCAGCTTGGCCGCGGCGGCTTCCAGGAGCTGCGCCAGGTGGAGATGGCGGCGCCGGTGGCAAAGGCGTCCTGGATGGCGACCGACGCGGCGCAGCTCGGCCTCGACGTTGCGAAAGCGATCCGCATCGCCACCTCCGGCCGACCCGGGCCGGTGCATCTCAGCTTGCCGTCCGACCTGCTCGACGCGGAGGTGCCGGAAGCCACCATCGCCTGGCCGGCGGCGGCCGATTTCACTGCCCAGCCAGTGGCGCTGAGCGATCCGGCGGCGGACGCGATACTGGCGCTGATCGCAGGCGCGGCGCGGCCGCTGCTGATCGCCGGGCCGCAGCTTGCCAACCGCCCGGGCCGCGCGCTGCTGGCTCGGATCGAGGCGGCAACCAACGTCCCCACCTGCATCATGGAAAGCCCGCGCGGCTTTGCCGATGCCACGCTGGGCGCGTTTGCCGAGCTGGTGGCGCGCTGCGACCTGATCGTGCTGCTGGGCAAGGCGCTGGACTTCACCTTGAAGTTTGGCACGGCACCTGCCGTCGATCCGACTTGCCGCTTCGTGATGGTCGATCCGGAAGGAACGATACTGGAACGTGCCGGAAGCGAGAAGGGACCGCTTCTAGCCTTCGGTTGCGTAGCCGACACAAACCCCGCCGGCGAGGCGCTGATCCGCCGCGCCACAGCGTGCGCCTCGTCGGGCACCCGGTCGGGCGCCCCGGCCGGCGCCCCGTCAGCCGCCCCGGCAGGCGCCTCCTGGCTGCAGGAGGCGCGGAGCGTGTTCGCCGACCGGCCCAGGTCCTGGGAAACACTCGCCAGCCAGACCCCGGACAAACTGCACGCGATCGAGGTGTTCCGCGCCCTGAAGCCCTATGTCGAACGCGATCGCGACACCGTGCTGATCTGCGACGGCGGCGAGTTCGCGCAATGGGGCCAGAGCCTGCTGAGCTGCGAGCGGCGCATGATCAACGGCGTCGCCGGCTCGATCGGCAGCTCGCTGCCGATGGCACTCGGCGCGCGCCTGGTGGAACGCGTGGCGCCGGTGTTCGTCGTGCTGGGCGACGGCACCTTCGGCTTCCATATGGCGGAGTTCGAGACCGCGGTGCGGCGCAACCTGCCCTTTGTCGCGGTGGTTGGCACCGACGCGCGTTGGAACGCCGAGTACAATCTGCAGGTGCGTGACTACGGCGCCAACCGAGCGGTCGGCTGCGAGCTGACCGCAGCACGTTACGATCTCGTCGTGACCGCGCTCGGCGGCCACGGCGAGCTGGTGCGCCGGCCAGGGCAGATGCAAGGCGCGATCGAGCGCGCGCTGGCCAGCGGCAAGCCCGCCTGCATCAACGTAATGATCGAATCGATCCCGGCGCCGACGTTGCGCCGGACACCGCAATGATTCACCTCTCCCGCTCTTCGCGGGCTTGGGCCGCGAAGAGCGGGAGAGGTGTACGTAATTTCAGTCGGGCCGAACATGCTCTAGCCTTCAGACCATCAATAACCGAAAGGAAACCCCATGCTTCGCATTCACGGCAGCGCCCGCTCCCGCGCTCTCCGCACCTTGTGGATGGTGGGCGAGCTCGGCCTCGACTACGAGCACAACGATGTCCTGCCGCGTTCGCCCGGCACCCGCACGCCGGAGTTCCTGGCACTGAACCCCAACGCCCGCGTGCCGGTGATCGAGGACGACGGCTTCGTGCTGGCGGAATCGATGGCGATCAACCTCTATCTCGCAAAGAAGCACGGCAAGCTCTATCCGTTGGGTGCCCGCAACGAGGCGCTGGCCTGGCAATGGAGCCTATGGGAGACCGACCGGCTGGATCGGCAGATCGTCACCTACGCCAACCACAGCGCGGTGCTGCCGGAGGCAAATCGCGACGCGGCGCTGGCCAAGGCGGCGTGGGACGAAATGGTGCCGGCACTCGACGTGCTGGAAATCGCGCTGACGAAATCGCCCTGGCTGGCGGGCGACGACTTCACCGTTGCTGATCTGAACGTCGCCTCGGCGCTATATCGCGGCCTGTCCCTCGATCTCGGCCGCTGGCCGGCGGTGACCGCATGGCTGCACAAGTGCTGGGACCGGCCGGCCGCCAAGCGCGCCCGCGCGATGCGGGAATAACTCAGCCCAGGGCGACCGATCGGTCATTGCGGACCGCCGATTTGGTTTCGGCGGCGGCGGCGAGTCCGCCGTGACCGCGCGCGAGGGACCGCGATGGCGCGGCAGCCGCGCAATGCGGCAGACCGTGCCGGGCGGCATCGGCCAACCCGGCAGAAATCGCCGGGTGAACCCGTCCAACCCGAAACGATCGCCACGCTGACCCGCGGCACTCGCCTGCGATCGCGCTGCTTCGGGGCTGGCACGCTTCCTGCGTGATCCGCACATCATCGCACATGAGAGACCCAATGCTCAGCTCAATATCAGGACAAAGCCAACTCTGGGCGCAGCTCGCCGCGCAGCGGGCCGCACAGTCGGCCTCGCCATCCGGACAGAGCAGCGGATCAACCGACAGTACTGCAACGACATTCTCGGCCGACTCCGCCGCCGCCGGCGCATCGGGCAGCGCGCTCACCGGCAGCACGCTCCCGACACTGTCAAGCGGCCTCATGTCCCAATTTCTGTCGTTCGGCGGCATGTTCGGCGACAGCGCCGAGGCCACGAGCGGAACCTCCCAGGGGACCGGCTCGGTCGGCGTCGGCTCGCCGAGCGGGCTGCCCTCCTTCTCGCCACCAGGCGCCACGGACGGCGAAGGCGGCTTCGGCGGCGGCATGTCCAGCCTGATCGACGGCCTGCAGTCCCTGGTCTCCGGTCTTGAGGGCGGCGGCGCCTCCACCAGCAGCACCGCCGCATCGACCACTATGGCCACCGGCAGCACGCCCTCCACTGCCGCCTCCGGCACGAGCGGCATCAGCGATCTCTTCAGTTCGTTGCAGCAGGACTTGCAGTCGATCTCCGCGGATCTCAGCGGGATCGGCGCGGCCTCGGGCGGCTCGACCGACGCATCCAGCACGACGGCCACCAGCAGCACGGCCTCCACTGCCGCCTCCGGCGCGAACGGCCCAACCGATCTCTTCAGTTCGTTGCAGCAGGATCTGCAGTCGATTTCCGCGGATCTCAGCGGGATCGGCGGGGCCTCGGGCGGCTCACCCACCGACAGCACCACAAGCAGCAGCACAGACAGCAGCACAAGCAGCGGCACATCGACAATCGCGTCCCAGCAGAGCGCGAACAATGCGCTTATGCAACAGATTTCCCAGGCGGTCGCCGCCTACGTGCAATCGATCGCGGGTGAGAGCGCCACGACGGGCGCCTCGCTGATGGGCATCACCGTCTAACCCGCACTTCTCACACTGTCGCGCGACGATTGCGAAGGGCATTGTCGCGCCCCAAGCTACCTCGGGGACTTTGAGCGCCGCCGACAATACTGAGTGTATAGGCAACGCCCGAAAAGCCCCCGAGGTCCCCGAGCCGGAGGGAGCTCTTCACGCCTTGCCAATACAATGTGTATTGGCCCGCCAGCACTACCGGTTCGTGTAATACCGGCCCCGGAATCATTGCCTCTCGGCCTATTCGTGCTGGGCTGCTTTCATGTCATGGCCGGAAGAACCGGAACCGCGAGGCCCGAAGCGCCACGCCACCTCTCCATGTGTCGCTGCTGGTGCTGAACCGCGCGGCGACGGGCGCGAGAGTAAGGCGCCCTTGGTAACAAACGCCCAGCAACGGTCGCGCTGACGTGTTGCGTCGACGTAGGGCGGAAAAGCCATGCCCCCGGACTTGATCCGGGGGCATGGCTTTTCCGATCGATGTCCTATGCCGACCTTGGCGTGCGCGGCGGCGGCGCTATAACCCTCCCGACCGAGGAAAGGGAAACGACCATGCCGACCAAGCGCTGGGACAAGTCGCGGCTGCCATCCCGCCATGTGACGGTGGGCCCCGACCGCGCGCCGCACCGCAGCTACTACTACGCGATGGGCCTGACCGAGGCGGAGATCGACCAGCCCCTCGTCGGTGTCGCCACCTGCTGGAACGAAGCGGCGCCCTGCAACATCGCGCTCAGCCGGCAGGCGCAGTCGGTAAAGAAGGGTGTGAACGAGACCGGCGGCACGCCTCGGGAATTCACCACGATCACCGTCACCGACGGCATCGCCATGGGCCACCAGGGCATGAAGTCCTCCCTGGTGTCGCGCGACCTGATCGCCGACAGCGTGGAGCTGACGATGCGCGGGCATTGCTACGACGCGCTGGTCGGCCTGGCCGGCTGCGACAAGTCGCTGCCCGGCATGATGATGGCCATGCTGCGGCTGAACGTCCCCAGCGTGTTCATGTATGGCGGCTCGATCCTGCCCGGGAGATTCAAGGGCGAGGACGTCACCGTGGTCGACGTGTTCGAGGCGGTGGGGCAGCACGCGGCCGGCAAGATGAGCGCCGAGGACCTGCACGAACTGGAATGCGCGGCATGCCCCTCGGCCGGTGCCTGCGGCGGGCAGTTCACCGCCAACACGATGGCGATGGTCAGCGAGGCGATCGGCCTCGCTTTGCCTGGCTCGGCCGGGTCGCCGGCGCCGTATGAGGAGCGGGATCGTTTCGCGGTGGAGTCGGGCCGCGCTGTGATGCACCTGGTGGAGGCCCGCATCCGCCCGCGCGACATCGTCACGCTGAAGGCGCTGCAAAACGCCGCGATCGTCGTGGGCGCCACCGGCGGATCCACCAATGCCGGCCTGCATTTGCCGGCGATCGCGCATGAGGCGGGCATCCGCTTCACCATGGACGACGTGGTGGAGATCATGCGCCGCACGCCGTACATCGCCGACCTGAAGCCGGGCGGCAAATATGTCGCACTCGACGTGCACAAGATCGGCGGCATCCCGGTGATCATCAAGGCGCTGCTGGACGCCGGGCTGCTGCACGGCGACTGCCTGACGGTGACCGGCAAGACGTTGGCGGAGAACCACAAGGACGTGGTGTTCCCGACCGATCAGGACGTGGTCTATCCGGTGTCGAAGGCGCTCTCCAAGACCGGCGGCGTAGTCGGGCTGAAGGGCAACCTGGCGCCCGACGGCGCGATCGTGAAGGTCGCCGGGATGGAGCGCGATCAGTTGCGCTTCGAGGGCACAGCGCTGTGTTTCGATTCGGAGGAAGCAGCTTTCGCCGCGGTGCAACTGCGCGCCTACAAGCCCGGCGATGTCATCGTGATTCGCTACGAGGGGCCGAAGGGTGGGCCGGGCATGCGCGAGATGCTGTCGACCACCGCGGCGATCTATGGCCAGAGCCAGACCAAGGGCCGGGACGTGGCGCTGATCACCGATGGTCGCTTCTCCGGCGGGACGCGCGGCTTCTGCGTCGGCCATGTCGGACCGGAGGCCGCGGTGGGCGGGCCAATCGCGCTGCTGCGCAACGGCGACAAGATCGTCATCGACGCCGGGAAGGGCAGCATCGACGTGCTGTTGTCCGACGCCGAACTTGCGGCACGGCGGGCTGACTGGACGCCGCGCAAGACGGACTATCAGAGCGGGGCGATCTGGAAATATGCGCAACTGGTGGGGCCGGCGCATCTTGGCGCCCTCACCCATCCCGGCGCCGCGGCGGAGACGCACTGCTACGCGGATATCTGACCGACCTTGGGTGCGCCGACGTCGCGTGTCACCGGCGCCGGCCACATGAGCGGACGGGATGGCCTGTCAACCGTGGCCGGCACCCGGTCGTGTCTCAGTTTGGATTTTCAATTCTGTAGACCACCGGCCACTTCGGCGCTTTGGCCCGCGTATCGATCAGGGCAATCATGTCGTCCATGCTCGAAAGCCGGGCGCTGATTGCCGCCGTCCGACACACGCAAGCATGTCCACGCGTGGACATGCCAGCGTCCGGGCCGCCATGAACCGGATCGCCGCCGCCATCCTGCCGGGCTTCGCCCTAGCCAGCGCCAGTCGCGCCAACGATCGCAGCCTCAGTGCCGATCGGCGATCCGCCGCATGCGTCGGTGCTCAAAGGGCCACGCAACGCCAGGCGCCGAAAGAATTGACTCTCCGGCAGCTCCAAAGGCGCCACGTTTTCAATCGGATGGCTGGCGAACAATAGTCAGTCGTTTCAACGGGTTGGGATGGCACCGTGCCGCCGTGAGCGAACGCCCTGCGCCAGCGTGAAAAGATCGCATACCTGCCGTCGCGGAAAAATGCTGCGGTGCAGCAAGGGGGCGACACCACCTCTCTACGCCGGGAGGTCAGGCGTCCGTACCCACTGGAGACCCAAATGCTTACCACCCATCTTTATCCTAGCCCGTCCGACCCGTGTCCTATCTTCATGTTCGGACAGTTTGACCTGGACGACACGGACTCGGGATCGCCTCTCGCGCTCGGCGAGGCCATGCTCAGCGTTCAGAAGCAGGATAAGCCACATCTTCGCCCCCCATATCCGTCGCCACGGCGGCTTCGTGGGTCGCTGGTGTCACGGCTCCTCGCAGCTTGGCACCGCTAGGCGCCCGTCCCATTCTTGAGTTTTTCGAAAAAGAGGCACCGACCTCAGTGCATGATGCGGATCGCATTGAGCCGATCGATCTCGAGGTCGCCCGGGCGTGGGCGGAGGTGTCGATCTGGTTTCCGTCCTTGCGTGACGGCGACAGGGTGATCGCCGCGACTGCGTTGGCGAAGGGCGACGCTGTGGCGACGCGAAACGTGGGAGACTCTCGCCGCGTCGGTGTTCCCCTGGTCAGTCCGTTCGATCGAGCCACCCCTGGGACGCAGACGGCGGCAAGGATCCGCCGGCGACGCTGATGCGGGGGTAGCGCCCCTTGCGATCATGCGGCGGGCACGGCGCGCTTACCCGCGGGCCCAATGGCTCCGAGGTCGGCTGGCACGGGATGGCTTATCGACCGCGGACGGAGGCCGGAGCGACGGAGGGCTCCGTGTCGAGCGTGGCCGCGTCATCCTGTTCCTCGATCACTTTGAGCGTTGGCTGGAACCATCGCTGGGCGATCAAGGTCGGCACCACGGCACTGAGGATCACCGTCGTCACCAGAATAGTGTACTGTTGCTGGTCGATGATGTTGTTGGTCAGCCCATACAGCGCCGAAATACTGCCGAAGGTCAGCCCGGTGGACATCAGCAGGGTGGTGTACATGCCCTCGCGCGGCACGAAGCGAAACCAGCGCGTCACCGGCAGGATGCCGACGAACTTGGTGACCAACTTCATCGCCAGGAAGACCACGATAAGCCCGCCGCCGGCCAGCACGGCGCGCGCATCCACCAGCGACCCCGCCTTGAGGAAGTAGAACGGTGTGAGGATCGAAAACGCCACGATCCGCATGCGGTGCGGCAGTTCGCGGTCCTTCATGAAGGTCGGCGCCAGTGCGATACCGACCAGGTAGGCGGGCAACACGGCCTCGCTGCCGGCAACGCTCGCCAACCCGCCGAGGAACAGCAGCACCAGCGCCACGAACTTGGTCTGCGGCTCGCTCACCCGTTCGCCCAGCGCCGCGAACAGCCGTGGCGCGAATTTCGGGATCAGGAACAGCGCCACCGCGGTGAAGCCGACGAAGGTCGCCAGCCACACATTGTAGTTGGCGAACACCAGGCCAAGGGCCAGGACCGTCCCCAGATCGGTCACGAAACACGCCGCGAGGATGATCTTGCCGAGATCGGTCCGGTTGAATCCGGTCTCCACCATGACCGCGTAGACCACGGCGACCGAGGTCGTGGACAGCGAGATCCCGGCGATCTGCGCCTGCGGCCAAGGCCAGCCCACCGCGTAGTGGGCCAGGAACAGCACCCCCAGATAGGGCGCGAAAAAGCTGATCACGCCGATGCTCATGCTGGCCCAGAAATGCTTGCGGACCACTTGCGGATCGATCTCGGCCCCGGCCAGGAAGGTCAGCAGGATGGCGCCAAAGCCGGCAAGGAAATTGACCCAGGGCGCGAGCGGCAGCCCGATGAGGTTGCCGGCGATGGCGCCGACCACGATTTCCACCAGCGCGATCGATACCGCAACCCAGATCGACAAGATTGACGCGACGAGCGCGAGCCCGATCCACAGGGACGATGCGAGCCAGACCGAGGCCATTGCGTTCTCCTTGCCGTTCCGCGGCGGGAAGCCCACCGCCCTGGTTCGTTTTGGACGCAAAGGAGACAATCGGCCCCACCGCATCCCGTCAGCGGTAGGGGTCATCAGCCCGATCGGACGGTTTTGGGGAACCCCATCCCCATGGAATTTGAAACCTAGATCAGTCAACCGCTTGATTCAAGGCGCCCGGCGGGTCATGTCCTGTTGTACAGCAATTCTCATTTTGGCCCATCNNCGACCAAAACGAGAATTGCTGGCTGTTGTAATATCCGCTTGTCACGGTTACGGTTACTGGTGCAGAATACGGCCTAAATAACTGGCCCATAACGAAACGCATAGGAGATTATCAAAATGGCTCGCCCAAAAAGCCTAAGCAGGCAGCTACGCGCCGCGCGCTCCGATCGCCAATTGTCTGTCGCTGAGCTGGCTGATCAGCTTGGCGTGTCGACCGCATCGATCTATTTCTGGGAAAGCGGTCGAGTGCGGCCGCGGGACGCCAATTTAATTGCGCTGTGCAAAGTTCTCAAACTTCCGATTCGTGCCACGCGCGAACTTGCAGGCACGTAATATGGCCCTGTCACGAATCCTGGGTGCGAGGCCGTAGATGTAGTACCAGCCTCAAACCATCGACTCTCAGTCGGGTCGCACGGGCATTGCGCTTACGCCATGGCCGTCCTCGCGCATGATGTCGCGGGCGAACCCGGCGGCGTGCTGCTCTCGTCCGGGAAGCCGAACGTCGGCGTGTCGAACTTCACGCCGGCGAGCAGTATGGCGCGCACCTTTACCTGCGCGACGAAACCCGACGTGGCCCGCGCCTGCCCGGCACGGCGGATAAGCGCCGGCGGCAGCGCCGCGCCTGTCATCATCTACGCAGCGGAAGCGCTGACCCGTTCCGACGCCTGTGCCGGTTGGTCCCGCGCGCTGGGTTGCCCAGGGAAGCAGCTTGGAAATAGCGTGGAGGCAGCTTGCGGCCGCGCGCCACGCCAAGACAGATACCAGCCGACCGACGACCCAGCGAAGTGCCAAACCAGCCGCCCGACGACCTGGCGAAGTGTCAAACTTCGGGCGGCTGGTACGAGACCCTCCGGTGCGGCACGCCAGCGCCGCCAGTCAATGCCGCATCAGCACCGGCACATCGGCATGCTCGAGCATATACCGCGTAACGCCGCCGAAGATCATCTCACGCAGCGGACTGTGCGCATATGCGCCCATCACCAGCATATCGTCGCCAAGCTCGTGCAACTTTTCCAACAGCGTTTTGCCGAACGGATCTGATCCGATCGGCAGGACGTGCAGGCTGGCGCTGATCCCGTGGTCACGCAGCACCGCGGGAACGGGCGGAGCTGTCGCTCTCGCGCGCACCCCCGCCAGCAGATCGACCTGCCCGGCGCCGCCCAGAACGCGCAGCGCCGGGATCACCGCCTTCACGGTGCGACTATCGTCCCGCCATGCGATGGCGACGCGGCGTCCAAACGGCGCGGACACGCCGTCCGGCACGACCAGCACCGGGCGCTCGGTGTGAAACAGCGCGGCCTGAAATTCCCGCCTTGTCGATGCATCGTCGTCTGGCGTCGGCCTGGCGATGACGACGAAGTCGGCCCGCCGTCCCCGCTCCTCGACAACGACGTTCTCGGCGCCTTCGACCTCGTTCCACTGTGCCGTGATGCCGGCCTGCCTCGCGTCGCTGGCCCAGGCGTCGAAAATCGTCCGAAGCGACGCGTTCCGCCTGCGGTTGCGCCTGTGTGATGCCGCGACATCCCCGACCTCCGCCATCAACGACTCGGCGGCGAGCGGAGTGGCGGGCGGTGCCGCATCGACCGCCAGGGCGACGATGCTCGCCCGGCCGATGAGTGCGGCGAGACACTGGGCGGCGTTCAGCACGAAGTGTGCCGCCTTTGGGCGACCGAGCACTGCCAGGATCACGTCCGCCATGGTTGTCTCCTAATGCCGCATGAGAACCGGAAGATCGGCATGCGCGATCAGATAGCGCGTGACACCGCCCAGGATCCGTTCACGCCAAGGGCTGTGCGCATAGGCGCCCATCACCAGCATGTCGGCGCCGACCTCGTGCGCCCTGGCCAGCAGGATGCCTCCGAACGGCTCGTTGCCGATAGGGATGATCTCCAAGTCCGCCGCCACGCCGTGTTCGCCGAGGATTTCGGGGATCCCGGGCGGTGGAGAACCCAGGCGCATGCCGGCCAGCAGGTGGACGCTGGCGGCTCGGCTGGCATAGCGCAGGGCGGACAGCACCGCTCGTGTGGCGTGGGGGTCGTCCCGCCACGCGATCGCGACCCGCCGGCCGAATGTCGTCGTCAAGCCCGGAGGCACCACGAGCACAGGTCGATCCGTCTCGAACAGCGCCGCCGGAAGCGCCGGCGAGGTCATGCCGTGCTCATTTCGTTCTGGTCGCTCTACCACGATGACATCGGCGCGCCTGCCCCACTCGGCGATCAGAGCGTCGGCAACGGCCTCGCACTCGAACCATCCGGTGGCGCCGTCCGGTCTGCCCGCGGTTGCGTTCCATGCGTCGAAGATTGCCTTCAGGGAAGCCACTCTCGCCGTCTCCTGCGCGCGCAGGCGGGTTTCCTTGCCCCGCGTCAGGACCTCTTCCGTGGGCATGATCGTCGACACGGGTGGCACAAGGGCTGCCAGGACGTTGATGTGGGCGCCGTCGGCCAGGTCCGCGAGACACACGGCGGCGGCCAGCAATCCGTTGGCTGCCGCGGGGTGGTCGAGCATGACAAGGATGACGCTTGGCGTGGCCGCTGCCTCCTGGCGTGTTGCTATCGCGCGCGATCGCTGCGGCGACGTCGCACCCAAGCACGCCCGATCGCCGGCGGTGGGCGTCTCGGTCAAATACCGGCCGCGGCCTGTGCCCGCCGTGGTCGCTGCTCGATATCCTACTGCACGCGTCGTCCGGCGGCCAGCGTCGCGCGGTGTTGCGGGCGACCGCACAGCAATTCTCATTTTGGCCCATCNNGACCAAAACGAGAATTGCTGGCGGCCGCCAACGTGACTTGCGAATCGATACAGTTGATGACGCATCACGGCCACAAAGTGCAGCCATATACCGCCTGGCCAACAGACCCCGCGCATCGAGGACCAGAATGAAACGGGCCCTGAGCATCGGAATTCTCGCACTCGGCTTGGCTGGCCCGGCGCTGGCCCAGCCGCCGATGCCCTACGGGCCGATCCCGCCGCCGCGTTACGAGGCGGTGCCGACCCCACCGGGTGACCGCTACATCTGGGAGCCGGGGCACTGGCACTGGAATGGCGTGCAGTATGTGTGGATCGGCGGACACTACGTTTTTCGCGAGGTGCGCTTCCATCACTGGGTGGTCGGTCGCTGGGTTTGGTCGCCGCAGGCGGAAAGCTGGGTATGGCGGCCGGCGCATTGGGAGTAGGCACTGCGGCAGTCGCCGGCGCGTCGGGCCTGGACCCGTACCGCGGCCCCGAAGATGTTCAGATCCAAGCACGGCCACGTGTGCGGCCGGAGGGTCCCCGCGAAGGAGCGCCCACGCTTGCTGCCCAACCTCGCCGGACCTCGGCCTCAATCCCGACGGCGCGGAATAGACTGCGTCGTTGTCGTGTCGAAAACATGCATGGCAACGGTGTCCACCAGGAATGCCGCCGCATCTCCCGGACGCAACTTCGTCTCGCGTCCGACACGTGCGATGACCTCCTGGGTCACCCCCTCGAGCGTCAATACCACCAGCGTTTCCGCACCAAGAGCCTCGACCGCGGCCACGGTCGCCGCTGGAAGCGGAACGACACGTGCGTCGCCCGGGCGGGGAGAAACCTCGAAAAGATCCTCGGGGCGAATGCCGATGAGGGCTTGGCCGCCAAGGGCACCGAGCTTCTCGGCCACCCACGCATTGGCCGACCACGTGGTGCCACCGAGGCTGAACCGATACCCATCCGGGCCGGCATCGGTCGAGACGGGCAGGAGGTTCATGGGCGGACTGCCAAGGAACTTCGCGACGAAGGTATTGGCGGGATTCCGATAGACCTCGAGCGGCGCGCCGATCTGCACGACCTCGCCCTTGTCCATGATGCAGATGCGATGGCCCATGGTCATCGCCTCCAGTTGGTCGTGCGTGACGTAGATCGCCGTGATGCCGATCTCGCGCTGCTGCCGGATCAGTTCGTTGCGCGTGGTCAGGCGCAGCGCCGCGTCGAGATTGGACAGCGGCTCGTCGAACAGGAACACCTTTGGTTCGCGCACGATGGCGCGGCCGAGCGCCACGCGCTGGCGTTGGCCACCCGATAGCGCGTGCGGCTTGCGCTTGAGATAGGGATCGAGGCCAAGCTGCACGGCAACGGCATTGACGCGCCGCTCGATGTCCGGCCGCGCGACGCCGCGGCGACGCAGACCGAAGGCGAGATTGTTGAAAACATCCATGTGCGGGTAGAGCGCATAGGACTGGAACACCATCGCGATATCGCGATCCTTGGCCGGGACCGCGTTCATGATCCTGCCGTCGATCGCCACGGTGCCGGACGTGATCGGCTCGAGGCCGGCGATCATGCGCAGCACCGACGACTTGCCGCAGCCCGAGGGCCCGAGCAGGACCATGAACTCGCCGTCGGTCACCGTGAGCGTGACCCCCTTCACGGCGAAGTCGCTGCTCCCGTCATAGCGTTTGCAGAGCACGTGGATCGCCACCTCGCCCATCAGCGCACCGCTCCGGCGGTCATGCCCTTGATCATGGTCTCCGAGAAAAAGGCGTACAGCAGGATGATCGGGCCAATGGCGATCATGAGACCCGTCGCCAGCATGCCGATGTCGAGCTGATGGCTGCCCATGAAATGCATGATGCCGAGCGGCAGGGTGCGCTTGTCGTCGTCGGTCAGAAGCACGACCGCATAAAGGAATTCGTTCCACAGGATGATGAAGTTCAGCGTCACGGTCGTGAATAGCGCCGGCGTGCCGATCGGCAGTGTGATCCGCCAGAAGATTTCGAGGTCCGAGTAGCCGTCCAAGCGCGCGGCATCGAACAGATCCTGTGGGATTTGCGCGAAAAACCCCTCGAGGATGTAAACGGTCATGGCAAGATGCCCTGCCACGTAGACCACGATGAGGCCGGTCAGTGTGTTGTAGAGCTGAAGTTCGACAAGGATCTGGAACAACGACAGGATGACCAATTGCGGCGGCAGGATCATTCCCGAGAGGATGACGAAACGAACCAGGCGGTTGCCACGGAAGTGAAAACGGGCGAGCGCGTGGGCCACCATCGCGCCGATGATGGTCAGCAGGGCGACCGCCGTGACGACCACGATGGTGCTGTTCCAGAAATAGGTGCCGTAATTCGATCGCGTCCAGGCGTCGGCGAATTTCTCGAAATGCAGCGGGGCCGGCAGCGCATAGGGGCTGGCGAAGATTTCTGGCGTCGTGCGCAACGACATGGCAGCCACCCACACGAACGGGCCGCCCGAGACGACAGTGTAGAGCAGAACGAACACAAGAAGCGGTGAACGCCTGAGATAGGCGAGCCAAAGGCGCGCGGGCGTCACCATGGGTCCAGCATTCATGCGTGCAGCACTCGGGGGGCGGCATTCATGGGTGTAGCGTGTGGAGGGGCGGCATTCGAGGGTGCAACATTCGGGAGCCTCAAAATTCGAGCCTGGCGCGCTGACGCAGGAGCTGCGTCATGAGGACCACGAAGACGAGGATAATAAGGAACCACAGCACTGCGATGGCCGAAGGATAGCCGAGATCGAACGTGTTCCAGTCGAAGGCACGCTTGTAGACGTAGGTCGAGACGGTTTCGGTCGACCATAGGGGGCCGCCCGCGGTCATGATCCAGACCAGGTCGAAGATCATCATCTTGCCGATAAACGACAGCACCAGGAGATTGACGATGGTCGGCCGCAGCATCGGGATGATGATGTGGATGAACTTCGCGAGCCATCCGCAATTGTCGAGCTCGGCGGCGCCCAGCACCTCGGTCGGGAGGGCGTGGAGCGCGGCAAGAAAAATGATCATGTTGAAACCGAGCCATTTCCAGATATGCGTCACCATGACGGACCAAAGCGCGGTGCGAGGATCGCCGAGCCAGGATTGCTCGAACCCGCCAAGTCCGATCCCGCGCAGGATCACGTTCGCAAGTCCCCAGTCGTAGTCATAGATCCACACCCAGATGATCCCGACAACGACGTAGGACATCAGGACTGGCGTGAACCAAACGACGCGCAACAGCCGCGTGAAGGGGGCGCCGGAGAACAGGCATAAGGCCAGCAGCAGGCCGCCAAGTACATCGGCTATCGTCGCAACGATGGCGAAGATCGCCGTATTGCCAACAGCTTTCCAGAACACCCAGTCATTGGTGAGGAGATCCCTGAAATTCGCCAGGCCAACGAATACCTCGAGTCCCTGCGGTTTGATTGTGTGAAAGCTGTTCCAGAAGGTGCGCAGCACCGGGTATACCGCGAACGCGACATAGATCAGCAGTGCCGGGCCAAGCAGGACCGCCAGCGTAACAGGTGCGGCGCGGCGCGCATCGATCGCTGATCCGGGTGTCGCGTGGCCCGGAAGCGGCTCAGCCCTTTGCGCGCCGAGCCGCTGCATGATCGTCAGAGAACAGCGTCATAGAGCGCACGATCCGCATCCCACCGCGTCATGCCGACTCGTGGGCCGGCATGACGGAACGAACGATTAGGCGCGCCACGAGATGATTTGGTTATTGCGCGCTGCCGCCTAACCCTTGAAGCATGCGGTGTTCATCATCTTGATGGCCTGATCGACTGGCAGCAGGCCACCCGGGAAGGCGCTGTTGACCACCTGAGCGAAACTGTCCTTGCACTGGCCCTGGATCATATCAAGCGGGCCGCCGATGAAGTAGTCTTCGCCTTTCTGCCGGTCCATCAGCTCGGTGAAATAGGCCGCATGAGGACCGCTGAACGACTTCACATCGGCCTTGATACCGGTCTGCAGATAGATGGTCTCGATCCAGCGCTTGCCCATCTCGGGCGTCGACATCGCGTCAATGAACGCGGCCGCAAGCTCCTTGTGCTTGCTCGCTGCATTGATGGCAAAGCTTGCGCCGACGTTGGACGTCTTACACAGATTGCAGGCCCCGCCATCCATCGCCGGGAATTGCATGATACCAAGCGGAAAATCGGCGGGCTGGCCGCCTTTGTCCACCGGAACGAAGGCGCGACCGGTGTACCAGCTACCCATCGGCAGCATGAGCGCGCCCGGTTTCGTATAGAAATAGTAATGCGATTCGCCGAGCTTCAGCGTCATGAAGTTCTTTGGATAGGCGCCAGCATCGACCAGCTCCTTGACCCATGTGAAGACAGCCACGACGCGCGGATCACTGAAGGACAGCTTGCCGGTCCACAGCTTGCTGTAATCGTCCTTGCCGAGCTTGCGCAGCAAGGCCTCGCCGATAATGTACGCGCCGGGGAACGGCCGGTCCCCGACGCCCTGCGCGATCGGAACGATACCCGCCGCCTTTGCCTTCTTCACCACGTCGAGGAATTGCGCCTGAGTGAACTGTGCGCTCGCCGGCACCTCTACCCCCAGCTTCTTCAGCAGGTCTTTGTTGTAATAGAGCTCGTTGGTATAGGCCTCCTGCGCGACACCATAGGTCTTGCCGTTATGGGTCCAAACGGCACGCGCCCATGGCTGGATGTTGTTCCAATTGATCAGGTCGTCGAGGGGGGCCAAGTATCCGGCATCGACATATTCGGTCCAGTCCGGCTCGACATAGAGAACGTCCGGACCCTGACCGGCCGGCAGCGACGTCTTCAGGGCCGCAAGCAGCGGGTTTTTTTCGTACCAGGTGATCTTGACGTGGACACCGGGATGCGCGGCCTCGAGGTTCTTCGCCGCCAGTTCGCGGTAGGCAACCTTGGCATCCTCGTCAGCCTCATGGCTCCAGACAGTCAGCGTCACGTCCTCGGCCCGCGGGCGGCCCGAAAGGGCCATTCCCAGACCGGCCGCCAGCAGCAGGGTGGCAGCCGTTTTCCATGCGATCATGTTGCAGACTCCCCGAACCAAAATTTCGCCCCTGGTCGGCTTTGGGCGGCTGACTGTGACGACATTGCACGGTTATTGCAAGGCTTTGGGGCGAGTGTCAGCCGAGCCGCTCGGATGGTGATGCCCGCTTGATGAGATCCGGTGCGATGGATCCCGCACGTTCGGTCCACTGCCGTAAGGTTCCCCCGCGAAGCATGCGGAGCGCGCGCAGGCGCTTCGCCACGCGCCCGCGCAGTGCCGTACGCGCGCGCGCGACGTGCTGTCGCAGATGATCTTCTCCGCGCTCTCCGCGACCTCCGCAGTGGATCTGATTGTCTGGTGCGCGTCCGAGGATCAGGCGCAGATCAGGCGAGCTCGATCAGCACCGGAACATGATCGGACGGCTGGTCGGCGCCGCGTTCCTCGCGATCCGGAGCGGCAGCCAGCAGCCGCTCCGCCAGGCCGGGCGACAGCAGGGCGTGGTCGATCCGCAGACCGGAGTCACGCGGCCACGCGGCGCCCTGGTAGTCCCAGAAGGTATACACGGACCCGCCCGGGTGCAGCGCGCGGATCGCGTCGGTCAGGCCCAGCCAGAGCAGGCGGCGAAATCGCGCGCGGCTTTCCGGGCGGACCAGCGCGTCGCCTGCCCCCAGTGCACCGGGCGCGAAATCCGCGTCGGTGGGGGCCACGTTGAAGTCGCCAGTGATGACAAACGGGGTGTCGGCCTCCAGCAGCGCCGCCGCGCGATCGGCCAGCCGGTCCATCCAGGCCAGTTTGTAAGCGAACCCCGCCTCACCGCCGGAGTTGCCGTTCGGCAGATAGATGCCGATGACGGTGATGCCGCCCGCCTCGACCTCGATGTAGCGGGACTGGACGTCGTCAGCGGGCAGCCCAGGCAGCGACCTGTGGGCGACCGTGAACGGAATGCGGCCGAGCGCAGCGACGCCGTTGTACGATTTCTGCCCGACCACGTCGCTCTGGTAGCCGAGGCCGTGGAAGGTCAGCGCCGGAAAGCTCGCGGCCTCGCATTTGATCTCCTGCAGCACCAGGATGTCGGGCTGCATGCGCTCCAGCCAACGCTGCACGTGCTTCTCGCGCTGGCGGATCGAATTGACGTTCCAGGTGGCGATTTTCATGGCTGGACCCCGATCGGCGGATGCGGTTGCGCCGGACTTTATCGATATCGATGCGTAGGCAAGTCTGACAGACGCCACGGATCATGCCGCCACGGATCATGCCGCCACAGATCATGCCGCCACAGATCATGCCGAGTGACGGCGTCGGTCGCGCGCCCCTGCCTCGATGGTCACGCGGCCGGCATCGCCCGCGTTCGCGCCAGCGCGCCACCCCTTCGGTTGCGATCGGTCAGGCACATCTCTGGCGGCCGGCGTGACTCGCCTGGCGTCATCGCGATCAGGGGGTGTTCTTTTCCATGTATTTCGTCGCGGCGTTCATTGCGGCCTCCACGACCGCCTCGGCCACGGCCTGAACATCGGCGGCGGCGATCTTGCCCGGGTCGTCGATGGCAAGTCCGGCCTTTCCGCTCGGCATCGCCTTGATGGATTTGCCCGGCCACGTCGAGATTGCCATCGAGCACTCGCCCTGCAATTGCTTGCCGGATTTGTCCGGCCCGAGCGACACGAGGCTGCCGTCTATGGTGTAGCCCTTCGCACCCTTGTCCTTGGGTTGGTCCAACGTCAGCTTGCCCGACGATTTGACGGCCTTTTCCGCCGCTTTTTGCATGATCTGGGGCAGGCTGGTTTTGTATTTGGAGTCGAAGACATCCTTGACCACCATCTTCTCGATATCGACGTAGGTCTTCGGTGTTGCCATGACGCCGCTCCTTTACTGGCCATCGCTCGCCGGACAGCTTATCCGATACGTCAGCGCACCGCACCCCGGCTCACAGCATCGTGTGTCCGTCCCCCACGATGGGCGCCGGTGGATGCCCTCGCATGGCCGTGGATCATGTTGGTGTCGCAGTGCGCCGGAATTCTGCAACGCACGTGTTTTTAAGGCTTGCTTTACGCGTCCGCTGCAATCTGCGTCCGCGCCCTTCAAAGCCGGAACCATCATCATGAACATGGCCAGCGTGTCGAGCTTGTCGTCGCAGGATCTTGCCCAGAAACGACAGCAGCGGTTGGCCACCGCGGCACGGACGGCGACGCGGGGCGCAGAACGGCGCCGCGACGCAGGCGGCGGCGACGCAGTGCCCGGCGAAGCGCATCACCACCACGGCCATGGCGGTGGCGGTGCCGCCCAGCCAGCGGCGGCGGACGCGGCGCGACCCGCCACGTCCCGACCCGCCACATCCACGTCCAGCGTATCAACCGGCGTCGCTACGGTCGCGTGAGTCAGCCGATCATCCCAGCTGATGCTCGACGTGACGAGCACACCCACCTGCCCGGGGGACGGCAAACGTTGGCGGCGACTCTCGCAGGGCTTGCTGCATCCGACACGTTTGAAGCGAGCACGTTCGCGGCGATCTTCGAGGCCCTCGACGCTTCCTCCCGCCCCCTGGTCGGACCGGCACTGTCGCGATTGCTGGTGATTCCGATCCGCAATGACGATGGTTCGGTTGCTGGCGGGTTTTGGGGATGCACCGTGTTCCGGTGGCTGCACGTGCAGATGCTGTTCGTTCCCGAAAAGCTGCGCGGCCGGGGTGTCGGCTCGGCCCTGATGGCGGCGGCGGAAACGGCGGCGCGGGAGCGCGGTTGCTGGGGCGCCCACGTCGACACCTTCAGCTTCCAGGCGGCACCGTTCTACCGCAAGCTCGGCTTCACCCTGTTCGGCGTGTTGAACGACTTTCCGCCGGGGTACGATCGACTGTTCCTCCGCAAGCGATTCGACGCGGCGTGCGGAGACAGCGAGATCTCCCATTCGGTCGGCGCCTGATACCAGCAGCCAGAAATGATGGCGGCGTCATCGGTTCGGGCCGCTGATGTTGCCGGTGGATGAACTGTTCGTCGAGAACAGCTCAGGGTGTAGTCCATTCTGCTGACAATGCTGCCAATACCGCTCATGTCCGCCGCACCAATCAATCCGTCCGGGGATCATGCGACGGAAAGGGCAACGGTTCCGCAATGGCCGCGACCCGTCGCGCCGGCCCTACCCTGACCCCGGCAGGTGCCGCGCGATGTACGGCGGCAGATTGAATGCCCCGGCATGGATCTCCGGTGTCCAGTATCGCGTCGTCCCGAGCACGCCTGCCGCCTGTGCCCGTGCGCGAATTTCATCCGCCGAAAGCCGGGCGAGGCTCGCATCCTTCGCCGCCCAGCCCAGCGTCATGAACCCGCCGACATAGGTCGGCACCGCGGCGACATAGGCGCTGACATGCGGAAAGAATTTGGCCCGCCGCAGGCTGGTCTCGCGCAGTTCGTCGGCCTGCATGAACGGCACGCCGCACTGGTTCACCACCAGCCCGCGCCCGGTCAGGATACGCGCGGCATTGGCGTAGAACGCGTCGGTGAACAACACCTCGCCAACGCCGATCGGATCGGTGGAATCGACGATGATGACGTCGAACGACGCGTCCGGCGCGCGCGTCACGTAGTCGATCCCGTCGCCCACGATCACCTCGGCCCGCGGATCGTCCCACGCCGCCCCGGCGATCTCCGGCAGGAATTGCTTCGCCAGCCGGATCACCTCGCCGTCGATCTCCACCATCACCGCGCGCTGCACGGAGCGGTGCTGCAGCACGCGGCGCAGCACCCCGCCGTCGCCGGCGCCGATGATCAGCACGTTCGCCGCGGCGCCGTGCGCCAGCAGGGGCACGTGGGCCAGCATCTCCTGGTAGACGAACTCGTCGGCCTCGGTGATCTGGATGATGCCGTCCAACACCATCACCCGGCCGTGGCTGGTGCTGTCGAAGATCACGATGTCCTGGAACGCGCTGCGCACGCGTGCCAGCTCGCGCTTCACCAGGAAGCGCTGGCCCCAGTCGGGGTACAGCGTCTCGTTGATCCAGCCATCGGTCGCCATGCGCGTCCCTCCGAACAGCGTCACGGCCCGGGCGTCGCCACCCGGGCCGATCGGTATCAGGCTATCGCTCGCGGGGTCAGCCGATCAGGCCGCGCCGCTGCTCGCCAAGCTGCTCGGAGGTCGGCGCGAACGCGTTCCGCAGCGCCGGTAGAGACAGGTACGGATCGCAGGCGCCGCACATGAAGATGTCGATCGCGGCGAAGTCGCGCTCCGGCCAAGTGTGGATCGAGATATGGCTCTCCGCCAGCACCAGCACCCCGGACACGCCGCCGTCCGGCCCGAAATGGTGGAAATGGCTGTGCAGGATCGTCGCCCCAGCCGCCTCCGCCGCCTCGCGCAGCGCACCGTCGATCATCGCCGGATCGGTGAGGTTGCTCGCCCCCCACAGATCGACCAGCAGATGCATCCCGGCGAACTTCACGCCATCCTTCTCGACAAAATAGTCCTTCGCCACCTCGGTGGACGACGTCTGGTTTTCGCTCGGGAGTTCCGAGACCATCCCCAGTGGGCTTAGAGCGTTCATTATGAACCCCATTCCTACCAGTAGACGGCCTGTTGGGTGCAGCGACCGGCGCGATCAGCCCGGTCTGGTCACCCCCTGGGGCCAAGGGGGGCGGACATAAGGGCTGGGGGGGGACGATGCAAGCGGTTTCTGCCCCCAAGGGAAGATTAAGGCAGGCAGAAAGCTGGGGCAGAAGACGGCCTTAGCGCCCGTCAGGGCGTGCCGGTCGGCGGCTTCAGCGCGTCGAGGGCTTTCGGCAGGTCGCGCGCCAGCGTGACCTCGCGAGCGGCGCGGGGCAGGTCGGCCGACGCCCGGACCGGCGCCGCGGTCAGCAAACGGAACATGTCGCCGAAGGCGCCGCTGGGCATCCGCGGGCCGTCACTGGTGCGCAGCAGCGTAAGGGTCGCATCGTCGCCCGCCTGTGCCGCCGCGGTGGCATAGCGCACCAGGATGCGCTGCAGCGCCTGGTCCAGTGCACCGGTCGGCGGCACCGCCTTGCCGACGTAATCGGCGAGCGCGTGCTCCGCGCCGTGCCAATCCTTCACCTGTTCGAGGATCGCCGCCCGCGCGAGATCGGTCGCTGCGGTACCCAGCGCGGCGAGCTCGGTCACCGCTTGGGCGGTGTCGCCCAGACGTGCCCGAGCGGCGGCCGAGAGCAATGTCCGCCGCTCGATGAGTGGTGCAGGCAGGGGGAGTGGCGAGGGCAGCGGTGCGGCCTGGGACGCGGACGTTGGTGGTTTGCCTGACGTGGCGAGCGCCGCCAGTGTGCCGGCGGCGTCGCCCTCGCGCAGCCGCAGCTCGGCGAGCCGCGCGCCAAATCCCGCTCTGCCCGCCGCGCTGGGCGCCGCCAACATCAACTTCGCCAGTACCGGAGCCGCGCGCCCCGGCAGATCCAGGGCCACCAGCCGGTCGGCGAGGCGCTCCTCCAGCGCTTCGCCCGCCGGACCATCCGGCAGCACCTCAGCATTCTCATCGACCAGCGCAACGAGCTCGAGCGGCGCCAGCCGGTCCAATGCGGGGTCGTTCAGCAGCCGCGCGAAGGTCGCTTTCAGGCGCGCGCGCTCCACGGCCTTGGCGTCGGGAAACACGGCTTCGGTTTCATGCAGCATCGCCAGGGCGGCGGGCCAGGCGCCCGACTGCTCGCGCAGCGCGGCGATCCGTTCGCGCAGTGCCAGCTCGCGCCGGTCGCCACGCCAAGCATAGAGCAGCCGGTCGAGCGCGTCCGCCGCCTGCGCCGCATCGATGCGCCCGGCCGACAGCCGCAGCTCGACAGCGCGAACGGCCGCCCTGGCGTGCAGCAGGCGGTCCGGGCTGTTTGCCAGTGTGTCGTAGAGCGCCAGGGCGCCGTCGGTGTCGCCGTCCGCCGCGCGCAGCATCGCGCGTGCCAGCGCCAGGGTCGGCTCGTCCTTCGGCTCGTGCGCCAGCAGCCGCGCCGCCGCCGCTGCCTGGCCGCCCTCGATCATCGTCTCGAACGCCAGCGGCAGGAGACGTCGGCGCAGCGCCTCCGGGTAGATGTTGATCAACGGCGCGGTGGCCGCGAAGGCGGTGGCGGCAAGCGGCGACCCCGGCGTCCGCTCAGCTTCGCGCACCGCGCGCCACAGCGCCACCTCGTCGCTGCCGGTGAGGCGCGGATCCTCGATGCCGTCGGCGTCCGCGACCCGGCCGGCGAGCAGTGCCGCGATCGCGCCGAGTCCGATCGCGTCGGCCTTCTCGCGGACGGCCGGATCGTCGGCCGCCGCCAGGTGAAGTATCGCCTGCGCCTCCACGCCAAGGCCAAGCGCGATCAGGGTTTCCGCTTCGGCCTGTCGCAGCCGTCCGCGGGCGAGCGGCGCGGCGGTCGCTGACGTCACGACCTGATCGCGCAAGCGCTGCACCAATGTATCGCGCGGCTGGTTGGGCAGATCGAAGCGCCGCGTCATCGCGGCCGCATCCGACTGCGCTTGCATGGCGGTCGAACTGGGTGCCATTGACAGACCCTGCCTGCCGCCGGTCAGCAGGAACCCGTCATTGCCGGCGCGCATAACCAGGCGGTCCGCCAGCGGCTCGACCACCACACCCTGCCAGGTTGGCAGCAAGTTGAATTCCGGCGTCTGGCGCGGCGTCGTGATGCCCTGTCCGGCGACCCTTTGGGTGCCCACCAGCAGGACGGCACCGGTCTGCGGGTCGGCGATCGTCACCACCTCGCCAACCGAGTCGGCTTGCAGGCTGAGCTTTCCGTCGGCAGCCTGCATCGGGATCGGTTGCACCGGCGGAGAGGCAACCGACACGCCCAGATGCCAGGATTGCTGCATCACGTTGACCACCAGGTTCCGATCCGCGGGCAGCTTCAGGCGCAGCACCGTGGCGGACGGCAACAACTGGATCGTCGCCGCTCCGAACACCGGATCATCGTGCACCGCGGCAAGGTCGATTGGTCGGCGCTCGTCGAACACGACCAGCGCGTTGTCGCCGCGACGAAACGCGGCAACGCCGACGGTGCCCTGAAACGGCAAGGCGAGTGCCGCGCCTGCTGCCGGCTTCAGCACGTCTGCCTTGGTGGCTGCCGGGGCGAGGGGACTTGGCGGCGGACCGGCCGACGCGTCTAGCGGCGCGGCAGCGGCCACCGCCGGCGGTTGGGTCGCCGATTGGGCTGGCACCGCCGGCTGGCCCGGTGTTGGCGCGGTCATCGCGGATGGCGCCCGGGTTGGCGAGGACGGTGCGGCCGGAAGCGGCGTGGCGAGCGGCGGTGCCGTCGCGGCCGGAGGCGGCGTGGTGGGCGGCGGCGTGGTCGCAGCCGATGACGGTGTGGTCGGCGACGGCCTGGTCGCAGCCGACGGCGGCGCGGTGGGCGGCGGCATGGTCGCGGCCGATGGTGGTATTGTCGGCGACGCCATGGTCGCAGCCGACGGCGTTGGCGTGGACGGCGCCACAGGCTGGCGCGCCGGCGCGGATGCCTCGCTGGATGGCGATCCAGGCGGCGGTGGCGCAGGTGGGGGTGGTAGCGGCAGAGCGGCCGCGACTCTGCTCGGACGTGGTCCGCTCGATCGTGCCTTGCTCGAAGCTACCTCACTCGAAGCCACCTCACTCGAAGCTACCTCACTCGAAGCCACCTCACTCGAAGCCACCTCACTCGAAGCTGCCTCACTCGAAGCTGCCCCATTCGGCGGCGCCCTACGCGGCGGCGCCCTACCAGGCGGTGCCCCGCTCGACCGGGTCGCGCTTGACTGGACGCCGCTCAACTGGGGGTCGCTCGACTGGGCCCCGCTTGACTGGCCCCCGCTCGACGGCGACCCGCTCGACTGGGCCCCTGGCGGCACCTCCTTGGTCGCGGCGCCGGCCGGATCGAAGATATCCACGACCAACCGATCGCCGAGCCAGAACACGCGCGTCGTCGCGCCCGCCACCAAGGTAAGGTCCACCAGGCCGGCATCCGCAGCGACCGCATCGACGTTATGCGGTGGACGGACCGGTGGCGTGATAGTCACGTCCTTGGCGAAGCGCAGCGTCTGATGGTCGCCCTCGCCGACCTGCTGATACGCCACACGCCCGTCAAATTCGAAAACAAGTCGTCCGAAACCAGGATGATCGCCGGCCCGCACCGCGACAGGCGCAACCGCCGCAACCGCATCGACCGTCGCGGGGAGCGCGGCCGGATCCGCCGAAGCCGCCGACGTCCACAGCGCGAGAGCCACCAGAACGGCGATTCGGCAAAGCGGCGAGCCCGGTGCGGTGCCCAGTGTCCTGCCCGCGGAGTTCGCGGCCCCGCGCAGCGGACGCCGCGGATCAGCAGGCCACCGACCACCAGGACCTGCCACTTAATCGAAGCTCGCCAACAGCCGGTCGATTTCGGACTGGTCCATCGCGGCGGTCGGCAGTTGCGGGCCGTTCAGCAGCGACGCTTCCGTCACCACCGAGCTGGCCACCGGTAGCGGGGCGGCCGTCATTTCACTACGATCGCCGAACGCGGCGATGATGCTCGCCACCTTCTCTTCGATCGTCTTCAGTGTGGCGACAACCTTGGTGATACGCTGCCCAGTGATGTCCTGGAAGCTGCAGGCCTCATAGATCCGCGTCGTAACGTCGGTCAGCTTCGCCGCCATTTCACCGCTGGCCGCTGCACCGACCTCGTCCAGGGTCTCGCAGCATGCCAGGATCGCGTTCGTCGCCGACGCGGTGTGCGCCACGATCGCGTCGAGCTCGTCGGTGGCGAACGGAATGTGGCTCACGGTGATGTCGTCGACGCGCAGCGCCGCGATCTCGGCCTTGGCGTTGGAGATGGTGCGGCCCAGCGCCTCGACCTCCGACAGCAGCGAGACCTCGCCGGATACCAGATCGCCGTGCATCGAGGTCAGCACCGAGCGCACCACCTCGGCCACCATCTCCGGCACCGACGCCGGATAGCGTGCACGGATCTCCGCCAGCCGGGTCGTCAATGGATCGGTCGGCAGGGTATCAAGCATTGCCCAGCACCTTTTCGATCTTCTCACGCAGCGTTTCCGCGTTGAACGGCTTGACGATGTAGTTCGACACGCCCGCCTGCTTGGCCGCCACAACGTTCTCCGTCTTGCTTTCGGCGGTGATCATGATGAACGGCGTGCGTTTCAGTTTGGCGTCGGCCCGGACCTCCTGGAGCAGCTGCATCCCGGTCATCGGCGCCATGTTCCAGTCGCTGATCACCAGGCCGAAATTGCCGCCCCGCAGCTTGGCCAGCGCTTCGCCGCCATCGGAGGCTTCCTCGACGTTGTTGAACTCGATCTGCTTGAGCAGGTTGCGGATGATCCGCAGCATCGTCTTGTAGTCGTCGACAATCAGCACATTCATCGACTTGTCGATCATTCACTTGATCCTTTCATCGTGTGACCTTGTATCCTGTGGTCTCGCATCCCTCTGGCCTCGCACGCTCTGGTAGGTTCAGTTGCTTTGAGCCACGGCCGCCCGCTTGGTGCGTAGCGCGGCGAGCTTGGTGGTCAGCTCTCGGGCCTTGTCGGGTTGCATCGCGGCGAGGACCGGCGCCGCCTTGGCGTCCTTCATGCGGTCCGCGACGCCGAGCAGCACCGTCATGTCGAGGTCGTTGAAGATCGTCGCCGCGTCGCGCGGCTTCATGCTCTCGTAGAGCTTCACCAGTCCTACCCAGCTCGCGTCGTTGCGCTGCACGCGCGCCTGCTCGAGGTCCTCGAGTTTGTGTTGCAGCGATTCCAGCTCGGCGACACGGGCGGTGAGGCGGAGCTCGGCCGCCGCCAGCGTCGCGTCCTTCGCGGCCGCCGCGGTCTCACGCGCATCAAGCTCCTGGCGGCGCTGACGCAGCTCGAGCAGCACGGTGCGCTCGCCGTCGCTGACCGCCGGCGCGGGTCCAGGGGCAGGGGGCATGGCAGGGGGTGGCGATGTCACTGGCTGGGTGACCGCCGCCGGATTGCCTTCGGTGGTCCGCGCCGCGCCATTGGGCGTGGACGGCGCCGCGACATGAGGTGCCGGCGCGCCGGGCGTAGCCCCTGGGGCAGTTGGCGCGGCGCTTTGGGCGGCGCTTGGAGCGGTGCCTGGGTCGGGGGCGCCGACCGCGGCGCGCACCAACGTCACCGACTTCATCGCGAGCAGACCGCTCAGCGCGAAGATCGTCAGCGGCAACAGCCGCGGGGTAGGGATATGTGCCATCATCGATTCATCCGCAGCGC
Source organism: Acetobacteraceae bacterium (assembly GCA_003151425.1). Lineage (GTDB taxonomy): Bacteria > Pseudomonadota > Alphaproteobacteria > Acetobacterales > Acetobacteraceae > Palsa-883. The sequence goes on along the minus strand of PLXO01000024.1, from coordinate 28,019 downwards.
CTTGAGCAGATCGCGCTCGGCCTGGCTGCGTTGCCGTGGCGCGTCATTCATTTCTGCTTCCGCCAGCACGGGTCGCGCGCCGCGGACTTGCTCACCCAACCGGTCGGCGAGGCGTTCGCCGCGTTGGCTGAGGAAGACGAGGTCCTCCTTCAGTGTGGTCGCCGTATCGATCTGCTGTGCGAGCTGGCGCCCGGCCCCATCGGCCGCGGCGCGCAGCCGATCGGTCCCGGCTTCGGCCTGACGCATGCTGGTGTTGAAGCCGCCGACCAGCTCCTCGAGCACGGCGCGATCGCGCTTCAGCACGCCCAGCGCACGCTCCAGCCGCACCGCGTGGAACAGCGTGGCCCCGAGCAGCGCCATCAGCACGATCTCTAGGATCCATTGCATGTCGGGCATTATGCGCGTGCTTCGTTAGCGAATTCTCAATCGGCGAGGCGCCCGCCGTGGGCGGTACGGGTGTGCGTGCGGGTGCGGCAGGCAATGCGGCTGCGGGCGGGTCATCGCTACCGCTCCGCCGCCTGGCTGCGCACCAGTTCACGTTCGATGCGCACTGCCACATGATTCTTGCGGCGGCCGACCTTGCCCTCGAACAGCGACACCGTGCCGCAGCGCAGCAGTACGGGGGCGTCGAGCCCGGCGCTCAGCAGGATGCGGCTGCCCGGCTTCAGCGCGATGATCTCCGACAGCCGCATGGTCTGCTCGTCGAGCACGGCATCGAGCTCGATTTCGGTGTTCCACAGCTCTTCGGCCAGATGGGTCTCCCAGATCGAATCGCGGCCGAATTTTTCACCCATAAACTGCTGCAGCAGCAGCTCGCGCACCGGCTCCAGCGTGGCATAGGGCAACACCAGTTCCATCCGCCCGCCGCGGTCCTCCATGTCCATCCGCAGCCGTGCCAGCACCGCGGCGTTGGACAGGCGCGAGATCGTGGCGAAGCGCGGGTTCACCTCCAGCCGCTCGAAGCGGAACGTCACCGGGCACAGCGGATCGAAGCTGGCGGACAGGTCGGCCAGCACGACATGGATCAGCCGTTCCACCAACGTGCGCTCGATCGTCGTATACGGCCGGCCCTCGATGCGCATCGCGGCGGTGCCGCGCCGGCCGCCCAGCAGCACGTCGACGATCGAGTAGATCATCGCCGAATCGATCACCATCAGCCCGTAATTGTCCCACTCCTCCGCCTTGAACACCGCGAGCATCGCCGGCAGCGGGATCGAGTTCAGGTAGTCGCCGAAGCGCAGGCTGAGGATGTTATCGATGCCCACCTCGACGTTGTCCGAGGTGAAGTTGCGCAGGCTGGTTGACATGATGCGCACCAGCCGGTCGAACACGATCTCCAGCATCGGCAGACGTTCGTAGGAGACCAGGCCCGAGCTGATGATCCGCTGGATGCCGCTGCGGTTCTCGCCCGTCGCCGGTCCGTCGTCGAAGCCGAGCAGGCTGTCGATCTCGGCCTGGTTCAGCACCCGGGCCGGTTGCGCGGCCTCGCCGCCGGCGGCCGCGTCGGCGCCGTCCGCATCCCCGCCCTCGGTTTCCGCGCCCCATGCGGCGGCAAGGTCTTCGTCGGATTGGCCACCGGGCGATGGCGCATCTGGCGCCGGTACGTTCGGCGCCGGTACGTTCGGCGACAGTACGTTCGGCGACTCGCTCATTGGATCAGCAGCTCGGTGAACAGCACGTCCTTCACCCGCGCCGGGGCAGCGGCGATGCTGGCGCGTGCGATCAATTCCTCGCGCAGACGATAGGTGCCGGCGGCGCCGCTCAGCTCGTCGGCGTGCATCTCGCGCAGATAGGTCTGGAACAGGTCCTGCAGCCGCGGCATCGCCTGCGTCACCAGCGCCACGTCCACAGGCGAGCTGAGCTCGAGCCGGGCGATCATCTTCACATAGGAGGGCCGATGCGGGTCGCTGTTCAGGTTGGCGACCATCTCCGGCAGGTCGATGAAAACCGGCGCCGTCGACTTGGCGTCGGCGGCCTTGGGCGCGTCGTGCGCCAAGCCAAGCAGGCGCGGCAGGATGCCGGTGAACCACAGCCCGGCGCCGATCCCGGCCACCAGCAGCGGTGCACCGAGTATGATCAGCTTGCGCCGGTCGAGGCCGCGCTTCGGCGCGACGACCGGTTCGGCCGCGGCGTCCGTCTCGGTCTCCGTCGTCGCTACCGCCGTGCCAGTTGCCACCAGTTCGTCCTAAGGGGCGCGCCATGCGCAGCGGCCCGCTGACGCACAGGTTGACACACAGCGGTTAACGAAGCCTTTGCGCACCACGCGCGCCGGCAGCCGACCGAACCGGCGTTGGATGCCCGGCAGGAGATTCCGCCCCCGGCAGGCGATGCCGGTTGCGTTGCGCTGGTGATGGGAAAAACCACGGGTTTCCGTGCCCCGATGTCTGGCACGTGGCTTGCGACTGTCAGTCCGGACACTGCACCGGACCCACCATGAACCTTCCCAGCAACATCGCTCTTTCCCGTCTGATCGCCTCCCAGCGGGCGATGGACGTGACGGCGCAGAATATCGCCAATGCCAATACGTCCGGCTACAAGACCGAGCATGTGTTGTTCACCGACTGGCTGAGCCCGGGAGGAAATTCCCTGGACAGCCCCACCGGCGGGGCGGCAGAGGCATCGATCGCCTTCGTGCAGGACCGCGCCTCGTGGCGCGACCAGGCAGCCGGCTCGCTGACCCATACCGGCAACACGTTCGACGTGGCGCTGGCGGGCGATGGATATTTCACCGTCGCGACGCCGAACGGGACGCGGCTGACGCGCAACGGGCAGTTCGGCCTGATGCCCGACGGCACACTGGCCGACGATGCCGGCAACGCCGTGCTGGACACCAATGGCCAGCCAATCCGGCTCTCGCCCGCCGACACCCAGGTGGCCATCGCCGCTGACGGGACCGTGTCCAGCCAGAACGGACAGCTTGGCCAGATCGGCGTGGTGCAGCCGAGCGACCCGATGCGGGTCACCGCCGAGGGCGGCTCGCTGTACCGTGCCGACGTGCCGACCGCGCCAGTCGTCTCGCCCAGCGTGGTGCAGGGCGCGGTGGAGGGATCCAACGTGCAACCGGTGCTGGAGATCACCCGGATGATGGACGGGCTGCGGCAGTTCCAGTTCGTCAGCGAGATGATTCAGGCCGAGAGCGACCGCCAGCAATCGGCGATCGACAAGCTGCTGCCGCAAGGCACCTGACCAGGACATCTGAAGCAGCCAAGCGGCAACCTGCCGATTGGCAGTCACCCAAATGGCAATCACCAAATTGCCGAACACAAGGACCAGACGCATGCGCTCATTGGACATCGCCGGCACCGGGATGCAGGCACAGCAGACCAACGTGGAAGTCATTTCCAACAACATCGCCAACATGACCACCACCGGGTTCAAGCGGCAGCGCCCCGAGTTCCAGGACCTGATCTACCAGAACCTGCGCCGGGTCGGCTCCAACAGCTCCGACACCGGCACCATCGTGCCGTCCGGCGCGCAGGTCGGGCTGGGGGTGAAGACCGCGGCGATCTATCGCATCAACGAGCAGGGCAACCTGCAGCAGACCTCCAACACGCTGGACATGGCGATCCAGGGCAACGGGTATTTCCAGGTGACGCTGCCGGACGGCGAAACCGCCTTCACCCGCGACGGCACGTTCGGTCTGTCGGCCGACGGCACCGTGGTCACCGCCGACGGCTACACGGTGCAGCCCGGGCTGACGATCCCGCCGGCGGCGACCAGCGTGACGGTCAACACCTCCGGCCAGTTGCAGGTGACGCTGCAGGGCCAGACCGCGCCGACCACGGTCGGCCAGTTCCAGCTCGCGACATTTGCCAACGATGCCGGGCTGGCGGCACAGGGCGACAACCTGCTGCTGCAGACCGCGGCGTCCGGCGCGCCGGTGACCGGCAACCCGGCCACCACCGGCTTCGGCACGATGATGCAGGGCTTCGTCGAGACCTCGAACGTCAACGTGGTGACCGAGATCACCAACCTGATCACCGCGCAACGCGCCTACGAGATGAACAGCCAGGTGATCACCGCCGCCGACAACATGCTGTCGACCCTGACCCAACTTCGGTGAACCTGATGCGCTCGATTCCCCCCGTCCTGCCGATGGCGTATGCCGCCTTGCTGGCCTGCGCCACCCTGTCGGCTGGTGTGGTCCCGCTGACCATGATGGCAAATTCGGCCGAGGCGGCGACGCTGCGGACGATGACCACCCTGCACGGCCCACGGGTGAAGCTGTCCGACCTGTTCGACGATGCCGGCACCAACGCCGACCACGTGCTGGGCCCCGGCCCGGCGCCAGGCGGGCGCATCGTGGTGGAGTCGGCGCAGCTTGCCGCCATCGCGCGCCAGTTCGAGGTGGACTGGCACCCGGCCTCCAACGCCGATCGCTCGGTGCTGGACTGGCCCGGCAAGGCGCTGTCGCGCGAGGCCGCCTTGGCCGCCTTGCGCGAGGCGGTGGCCGCATCCGGCGTGCGTCCGGAGGATTGCGAGATCGCCCTGGCCAGCTTCTCGCCGCCGACGGTGCCATTCGATTCGGCGCCGCACCCGCTGGTCTCCCAGCTTGACTTCGACCGGGCCTCCGGCCGCTTCAGTGCGGTGCTTTCGGTGACCGGCGATGGCGTCGAGCCGATCAACACCCGTATTACCGGCCGGGTGGACGAGCTGATCGAGCTGCCAGTGGCGACGGCGCGCCTGCCGGCCGGCACGGTGCTGCGGGCGGAGGACGTGCACATGGCCCGTGTGCGCGCTGCTTTGGCGGACCGCGAGGTGGCCCGCCAGCCAGCCGACGCGATCGGTCTGCAGCTTCGCCACCAAGTGGCGGCGGGTCAGCCGTTGGTGCTGTCCGATCTCGCGCACCCCGAGGTGGTGCGGCGGGGCGCCGACGTGATGATGCTGCTGGACAGTCCCGGAATCGTGCTGACCGCGCAGGGCAAGGCGATGGACGCCGGGGCGGTCGGTGAGCGCATCCGCGTAATGAACCCAGTCTCGCGCGCGGTGATCGAGGCCGACGTGATCGGCGCCGATCGCGTTCGCGTCTCGCCTGGCGGGCTGCCGCTGATGGCGACCGCCCGCGCCGACAATTCCAACGGACAGGTTGTAGTCCAATGAACACGAGTGATGATCCACGTCGCGATGTTTCAAGGCGTGATGTTCCAAATAGGGGTGATCCAGGTCGGGGTGATCCCGGCAGGCGCACCAACACATGCCCGGCTCGCCGTCACCTGCTGCTGCTCGCCCCGCTCTCCGCCGTGCTGTTGCTGGTTGGTTGCGGCGCCCTGCAGCGGATGTCCGAGATCGGCCGCCCACCCACCATGACCGCGACCGCCGATCCCACCAAGGAGCCCGGCTGGCGGCCGCTGTCCATGCCGATGCCGGGCCGGCAGGCGGCGCCGACCGAGCCCAACTCGCTGTGGCGCACCGGTTCGCGCGCCTTCTTCAAGGACCAGCGCGCGGCGCAAGTGGGGGACGTGATCACCGTGGTGGTGGCCATGACCGACTCGGCGAATCTGCAAAACGGCACCACCGCCTCCCGCACCAGCTCCGACACCGCCGGCATCCCCAACCTGTTCGGCCTGGAGAACCTGCTGCCGAAGATGCTGCCGAATCCGATCAACGCAAGCTCGCTGGTCTCGGTCAACAGCGCCAACACCGCCGTCGGCGCCGCCCAGATCCAGCGCAGCGAGGCGGTGACCCTGCGGCTGGCCGGCCTGGTGACGCAGGTGCTGCCGAACGGCAATCTGGTGGTGGCGGCGCGCCAGGAGATCGAGGTGAACAGCGAGCTGCGCGTGCTGCAGGTGACCGGGGTGGTGCGGCCGCAGGACATCGCGTCGGACAACACGGTTGCACATGACCGGATGGCGGAGGCCCGGATCAGCTATGGCGGACGCGGCCAGTTGACTGACGTGCAGTCGCCGCGTTGGGGTCAGCAGGTGATGGATATCGTGCTGCCGTTCTAGACGGCTAAGTTACGCTTGCCGAACCCACCTCCTATGGGTAGTTTGCGGCGGTGAGCCGTGAGCGCCCCCGCGGCTTACCTCCGTGAGGTCGGTACGATGTTGAGCTGGGGCGCCTACTCGAAAGGGGTGGTTATGCTCTGGTGGATGTTCGATGAAAGTTATCAGCACTCCAAGGAGACCGGGCACGCCTCGCTGGTGACCGTAGCCGGCTGCGCGGCGACGGCCGAGGACTGGTATAGCCTGACGCTCGATTGGGCAGCGGCCCTTGAACAGTACCAAATCCCAGCTTTCCACATGACAGACTTCGAAGCGAATAGGGGTGAGTTCGACGGGTGGGAGAAAACACCCGACCGCCGCCGGTCGCTTCTTTCGTCACTTCTCGATACCGCTGGGCGCCACGTGCATCACTTTTGGGGCGTGGCACGACGGGTCGATAATTCGGACGGCAGCATAGCCGAGGCTTACCGGTTGTGCGTGGATGATATGGTGAAGGATCTCGCACGCGACCTTCACTTCCGCCTCGGACAAAAATTTGCCTTGGTATTCGCCCGCCATCGGAACTTCGATCCGGGTCTCGTTAGGCAGGCGATCGAGCGGCAGTACCCTGAACGCTTCGGATCGGTTTCCAGCGACGATCCAAACGCCATGTGCCCCCTTCAAGTCGCGGACTTGGTCGCCTTTGAGGTGCGATGCAAACAACGCGATCGCGACGGAGAACGTTATCCTTTCCGCCGGTTGCGTGACGCAGCACGCGCGGCCGATGGCACCTTCTCCTTGTCCTGGCATTGACGGACAGTGACCCTCTCAAACGCCCGATCCAGCGCATCCGGACTCTCATCGACCCCGAGGGCGCGCGCTGCCTCGACGAACCGTTGGTACTCGGCGGGGTCCTCAATAGGTCTCGGCTTCTGCGGTTTGCGTGGCATGGGGACGATCCTGTGAGCAATCAATATAGGTCGGCGCTACCGCCGCCTCAACTCGCGAAGGCCAAGCAGGACGCCCCACAGGACAGGGGCGAAAATCACGAACCCTATCCCAACAAGGCTCCAAGCCCACCACGACCAGTCGCGGAAGACTGCGAGATAGGCGCACAGCAGAGCGGCGACAGCGACGGAGAGGAATCTCGCGAGACCAGAGCGAAGGCGATAGATCAGGGCGCTCCATATTGCCCCGCGCATTGGCCCCTCCCATGAGTGAGGCGGTCTTCATACCAGACATCCCGGGTCTGGGGCATGCGCTCACCCTCTTCAGGACTACTCTGGATGAGTTATTATCGGAATGTGAGGCGCATGAACCGCCTCAGGTAGTCGCGAATCTCATTGTTGCGGTTCTCCAGAAGCCTCTGAAACTCTCCTGCTGGGTGGGTAATGACGGTTCCGCAGTCGGGGCATCGCGTATCGATCCCGGCTTTTATGCGTCCGACCTTTTCGTAGAACTCGTGCAGGCAGTTCGGGCACTTCAATGGGAAGTCGTCGTCGTCATTCTCGAACAAGCCCTTTCTCCCCTAACTCCAACTCCGTCTGACGAGGATCGGTGATGGTCGATCCCTCCCGCTCCCGCCGCCATTTGCGCTTACGCCTCACTCTAAAAGGGAGGCGCTTCTGTCCTTTGGCGACGAGTTGTTTCATAAGTCAGTCGCTTGCCCCGGGCGCCGAGCAACGCGCGATCAGCGCGGGCCGAGTCGTCATATCCGGTCTTGATCCGGTAGGAGTAGCGGAAGTCGAATTCACTCAAGTACCGATGAAGGTGGGCCTCGGAAACGTGCTGGTAGATGCCATAAATCCCGCGTTTGAGGATGGAGAAGTAGCCCTCGGCAATGTTGGTGTAGACATCGCCCCGCACGTATTCCTCGTGCCCGTGATTGACGGTCTGGTGGTCAGCGAAGTTCCAGCCGATGCCGGTATAGATCGGGCTTTCGTCGGTCATGAAGCGGCTGTCTTGATAGACATGGCGGCCGATGATCGGGCGCAGAGTGGCAGCGTTGACGTTGGGAACGTGGAAGCTGCGCACCCGTCCGCCCCGTTCGACCAGCGACATGACGGCATTCTTATGGCCGGTCCCGGCGTGCTTCTTCCGGCCTTCCTTGCGGCCGATATAGGTCTCGTCTGCTTCGACGGTTTGCCCGATGCCGCCCAGTGGCTCCGGAAAGATGCCGTGGACTTCCTTCATACACTCGCGGATGCGATGCCCGAGGAACCAAGCAGTCTTCATGCTGCAATTGAGGGTCCGCTGGATTTGCCGGGTGGGGAAGCCCTTCTTGCTGCTGCACATCACATACATGATCTGCAACCAGATGTGCATCGGGGCGTGACTGGACTCGAAGATGGTCCCGATTCGCACGGTGAACTGCTTCCGGCAGGCATAGCATTTCCACAGGCCGGGGCGGCTGCTCCTGCCCTGCAAGCGACCGGCGCGGTCGATCACGCCGCAATGTGGGCAGACTGGACCGTCTGGCCAAAGCTTCGCTTCGACGTAAGCAAAGGCGGCGGCTTCGCTTTGGAACTCGGGGCGGGAAAGGGCGGATTGCATGGCTGATACCGATCAGATGACGGAGGAGGAGTTTGTGGCGTGGATCAATCGCTATCGGGACCAGGTGACTGCGATAGCGCGGCGACGGCTTTTTCCTGGAAGCGCTCAAAGTGAACGCGAGGAAGAGAAACGCACACCGGAGGTTGTCCATGAGGCTTGAAGGTCAGAACGACCGTCTGGCCGTCAGCGGTCAGGTCAATGTCGATAACTTGCGTCTCGTAAGTGGTCATCAGCGGGATTGGCATGGCGGCTTACTCCTTAGCCGCCAATCTACAGGTAGGAGGTGGGTTTGTCAAGCGTAACTTTGCCGTTCTAGACTGGGACAACCCTCCCCCTTCCCTTGTGGGATTGGGCCGCGAAGCCGACCAAGGTTGGGGGGAGCGGTCGGGTCAGATGGGCGCGATGATCACTTGCGTCGAACTGCTGCTTGTGACCCAAAACTGCCCGCCAGCTGGTAGTGGGTCCGTATCAAATTAAAGATTGAGGACCAAGGACGGCGTTCCTAGTGGGACGTTTTCTCCACCAGGAAAACGAAGGTATGTCGCGCACGTATGATGGTTCCTCGGCATGTCTGCGGCAATAGCGCACGCACCACGGCCCAAATCGGTAGCGCCTTCGGCGAAATGTCCTCAATCACAAGGCAGCCGCTAGTCCGGAGCGCTCCCCGCAGCGCGAAGATCAGCACGGCGAGATTTGCGTTCGGCGCGTGAAGACCGTCATCAATGATCAGATCAAACGGCCCGACCCTTTCGATTTCGGAGAAGGAGTGAAGATCGGTCTGATCAACGAAGAAGGTCGATATTCGTTCTTCCTGAAACAGGATTCGCCGGTCAATGTCTGCGCCGAAGATCCTGGCGCGCGGCAGGTGATCACGAAACGCCCTGAGAGAGGCGCCGGGGCGCCCTTCAAGTCCCATATTGGAAACCGTATCGGTATTGTTGGTGCCAAGCCCGATCTCGATCAGGCTATCGGGTGCGGCCATGCGCGTGAGAATCGCTCCATAGACCAGATGGTAGTTATGAACAGTGGCCTTGTCGCTGCCGTGGGCGTCGAACACGCGCTTCAGATCCGCGGCAGCGCGCCTCTCGTCGTCCGTCGCACAGAATGCCTCGACATCCATGACGGGGAGGCGCTCTGGCCGCGTCTCATCGATAAGAGTTTGCAGCAGTGGAAAAGTCTGCTCCGCACCCAAGAAGGTCAATCGCACTAGCTCCCGGCGGGAGCCGCCAGAATTGGGAGCGTATATTTCGAGCTGGGGATAGAGATCGCTATAGAGCATCCATGCGGCATCATTGTAGAGGCGGCGCTCAACCGCGTTCTTGATATCACGAAGCAACGGAATTTGGCTAACGCGCCACATCTTATGATCTCCTTATGTTCAACTCGCGACTCATCACAGCCTAATCCTCTCCACCTCATCGAGGCTGAGTTCTTCGCGCCGACGTGTCAAACCGCGCGTTGTGTCGCTTCCCAATCCTCCAACACCTTCACCATGTCCGCAAGTTCCCACAATTTGGTCGTCACGCCAGCGGCCATTGCTGGGGTGCACCGCAGCGTCTGATGGATGCGCACGAAGTTGTAGTGCATGAAGTAGATGGCGACCGAATGCGCGTGGTTCTCTGCCTTCTTGGAAAAGGCGTTCGTTAGCCTAGTGAAACGCCGGTTGCCCATCCGCATTGAGAGGTTCTGACGCTCGGCAAAGCTGGTGCTGACGTGTTTCGGATCAGGCCGACCCTCCACGCGACGCTGCTCGGCTCCGACGCACTCGCCGGGGCTGTAGCGCCCAAGGTCGCCCGGCGGCTCGCCGTAAATCTTGACCAGCATGGCGTAGTCGATATCGGCGCCGAAAGACTCGTCAACCGCTGCCAGGTATGGGCCGTGTCCGTCGCTGGTCAGTTGGACCCGGTTTGCCAGCCGCAGCGCCAGATCACCGATGAAGGCGTGCGCGGCATGCGCATCGCGTGAGCCGACAAGCCAGGACGGGATCAGCTTGGTATCGGCGTCGATCGCAGTCCACGTCCAGATGTCGCCGGCCTGCGGCGGAGCGGCCTTGGCAGCCGCGACATTTTTGGCCTTCGCGTAGACGAAGGACCAGATTTCATCGACCTGGATGCGCTCGCACGGCAGGTTGCGCAAGACCTTGTCCTGGTACTCGCTGAACGCCTCTCCGGCGCCTTCCAACAGCCTGACGATGGCGTTCTTGCTGGCGCCGGTCAGGCGAGCGATGGCGCGAAGAGAGACGCCTTCGGCCATCATCCCGAGGATTTCAGCGCGCTTGGCGGGGCGGAGCTTGTTCATGCCCCTTGTATATGACCCTTTATGCGTAGCGTCAAGAACTATCTTCCCGATTGCGTAGCTCCGGATAGGGGTCTAGGGGTTGTTTTGAGCAACATAGGCCATGTTATGAGTAAACCTGCGAGGGCTCGCCAGCCTGTGGACGATGAGGGATGGTCGGCGCTGCGTGATGAGATGCTGTCCCTGTTCACCCCCGGTGCGCCGATTGATGAGTATGCCCTGTTCGCAGGCCGGCAGCCTCAAATCCAGAAGATCAGCGACACGGTCGTATCGAAGGGAAGGCACGCCGTATTGTTCGGCGAGCGTGGGGTGGGTAAGACATCGTTGGCGAGCATCTTCTATCTAGGTTTCCCTGAGACGAGGCCCGTGGTTTATGTGTACGTTCAATGTGGTTCGGCGGACACGTACCAAGAGATATGGCAGCGCGCACTGCGGCGAATTGTCTTTACGATTGATGGAAAGGAATTCATCGCGGCCGACCTTATCAGGGGCGCCGTGACTCCGGATGAACTTGAAGTGGTCTTAGCCAATTTCGCCAGCGCCCACTTGCCGGTGATCGTATTTGATGAATTCGACAGAATCCGCGACCAACCGACTAAGGTCATGATGAGCGAGACTATAAAGCATCTGTCGAACTCGCCGACATCATGCACTATTATACTTGTCGGCGTTGCCGATAACGTCACTGATATCATAGCAGAACACCAGTCTATATCAAGGGCATTGGTACAGATTCGGATGCCTAGGATGCACCCAGACGAGTTGAAGCAGATTGTCACGAGCCGGTTGAGGGGAACGCCATTGAGTGTCACCGATGACGCACTCTGGCGTATTTCATATCTCGCGAGCGGGCTGCCGTTCTATGCACACGCATTGGGGCAGGCGGCTGCGATAACCGCGATCCAGCGTAGGAAAATCCAGATCACAGAGGAAATCGTAAACGCGTCCATTGATAACTGCTTTGACGATCTGGACCACACCCTGATCGATGCCTACGTGAAAGCGATCACCGAAACCAGAAAGGGGAACATCTTTAAGCACGTGCTGGCCGCTTGCGCGTTAGCTGAGCAAGACGAACTCGGCCGCTTTTCGGCGGCGAGCGTTGAGGCGCCGCTGTCAGAAATAATCGGTCGGCCTATGAAGGCTCCGTCGTTTTCGTTCCATCTGAATGAACTTTGCAATCCAGAGAGGGGAACGATTCTGGCTAAGACCGGCAGCCGAAGCCACTATCGGTTCCGGTTTGTTCAGCCGATGATTCAACCCTTCATCACGATGAAAAGCCTATCCACCGGTGTCATGGATGATGCGGTTCTGGCGCGCTTCGCTATTGAGCGTCAGAGGGAGCTTTCCATCTAGCGTTGGCTGCCTTGCGCGCTGCCTCCGCTCGTTGCTTTCCGCTCAACGCCCGTGCTCTCGCGGCGCCGCCCCTCCGCCCCATAGCAGCCGCGCCGGCATCCTTCCCATCATCCACCGCATCCACCACTTGCCCGGTGGCGATGTCGCCGATCAGCTTCGCGAGCGCAATCGGGTCGCGGGGGCGGGGGAGTCGCTTGATCGCCATCAGGGTGGCCTATCCTCTGGTGAGCTGCCTAGCATGCCGGTCTCGACATTGTGCTGGCGCTTGACGAACGACTCGGCTTCAGCCTCGGTCGGGAAAAGCCCCTCCATGAGATGTCCCGGACCGCCGGCCGGCCCTGTCACTCTGACCCGGAAGCCCCCATCTACGCGCTCGATGGTGAATGTGTTCATGCCCTGAGTATGGCACGGCTGGGCTAGCGTTCAACGGTGGATCAATAGGAAAGAAATCTAGGGGATTTCAAACGGACCCACTACCCGCCAGCTCTGGTGCATGATGCAAAGATGTCGCACCACTATCGTTCCACGGGATTGTCCGCAGGACCGTCCACATTGCGCGTCCTGACCTTTTCTTTGCCCAGGCGCAGCCACGGCGTGTCCAGGGCGTCAGCACGGACTCATTTTGCTTCGCCGATGATGGCCGCGCCTGGTTCAGGCCGCGATCCGAGCCGCGCGCAGAGACGCACTGCGGGGGCCGTCGCCACCGTGCAGACCACCGCCATGCCGACCATGGCGGAGAAAATCTGGCCACCCATCAGCCCCGCGTCATGCAGCACGGCAAGCACAACCACCTCCATCAATCCCTTGGTCTGCATCATGGCGCCGAGGGAAAGGCTGTCGGCCCAGGAGAAGCCGAACCGGCGTGCCGGCAAGGCAGTGCCGGCGAGCTTGCCGATGACGGTGGCCGCCACGGCCACCCCCAGCAAACCAAGGAAGCTCGCCGAGCCGGGTTCGATCAATGCTTTGAGGCCGGTGGACATGAAGAAGAACGGCAGGAACACCGTCGCAGAGACCAGCTCCAACCGGCCCAGCAGCACCGGCCGGCATGCAGCCGGGATGATGGCACCCGCGACGAAGGCGCCGATCAGGTAGCCGGTGCCAAGCGCTTCTGACAGGCAGGCCGACAGGATGGCGAGCGAAATGCAAGTGACGAGCAACACCTGGTCGCCCGCCCCGGCGAGGCGTGCGAGCAGTGGCCGCACCCCCAGGAGCAGCACGCCGAACAAGACCGCCGCCGCGCCGAGCGAGAGCAGTCCGGCGGCCCACCGACTGCCGGTGAAGGCCAGCAAGATCGCCAGCATGACCCACAGCGCCACGTCGTTCAGCGCCGCAAGGGTGAGCGCGATCTGGCCGAGGTGGGTGGTCAGCAGCCGCATCTCTTGCAGGACGGCCGCCAGAACCGGCAGGGCCGTGACGGCGATGCAGATGGCGACTGCCGCGACGAAAGCGGTGCCATCGCCGACCGGACCAAGCGCGCCGGGGACCGAGTGCAGCATCCACCAGCCCGCTCCGAGCCCCAGCAGAAGCGGCACCGAAACGCTTCCCAGCGCAATCACGCCGAGACGACGGCCGTCCTGTTTGAGCAGCGCCACATCGAGGTGCAAGCCGGTGACGAACACGTAAATCAGCACGCCCAGGCTCGCGACGCCGTCCAGCGCGGCCAGCACCGGCCGGGCGAAGAGCACCGCATGGAACGCCGGCGCCAGTTGCCCCAAGCAGGACGGTCCGAGCAGCACGCCAATCAGAATCTGCACGACGGCGAGTGGCGCGACCCGCCGCACGATCCCGATCCGCCACAGCAGCCAGGGCAGCAGCACGACGGCAAAGGAGATGGCGAGGAAGCTGATCTTGGTGGACAAGCGACATGCCTCCGACGGTGAACCCGCCGATTCCGTAAAACGGTATTCCTCAATTGTGAAGCTTTGGGCAACCGCGGTCGCCGAGCGGCTCGGCTAACTTAGCCCGCGATACAATCTGATTACGAGCTCGATATTCGGCCGGGCACCAAGCGCACCTTGCGAGGTGCCGCAATCCAAATCGCTGCCGCGGAAATGACGCAGCATGCAATGGCCAGCAGGAAGGCAAGCCTGTAGCTCCCGGTCGCATCGTGAATGATACCTGCCACCCATGGTCCGGCTGCGCCGCCGCCGATCAATGCGACCGTAACGGTGCCAAAGATCGAGCCATAGTGCGGTCCCTCAAAAATCTCCGCTACGATGGGTCCCATGACCGATGTCATCGCGTACCCCAGAGAGCCCTGCGACACCACCATCAGGTACAACAGTGGATCTGACGGAGCCTGCTCGAGGGCGATCAGTGCAGCATAGCAGACTGCAAAACCGCAGCATGCAGCGGTCCACACAAATTCCCGTCCTACGCGGTCGGACAATGCCCCAAGACCAATCTGCCCGGGTATCGCGACGACGCTTACGATCCCGAGGGACCAGGCCGCCACAAGCGGCGTGAAACCGACCTCGATGAGATACTTCGTCTGATGGACCTGGACAGCATACCAGGCGAAGAGAGCGCAGAAGTATCCGAGCACGATCCACCAGAAGCGGCTGGTGCGCATTGCGCGCGCGAGCGTCCATTCGATGGCGACCCAAGCAGGATCGACAACGTTCGACGTCCTGCGCATCTGGCCTGCCCCGACCGTGCGCGATGCGCCGTCCGGCAGCAGACCGATGTCCTCTGGTCGCCGCCGCACCAGCAGAGTCAAAGGACCTGTGACGAAAAGCACCAGGAGCCCCATGGCCGTGCACGATGCTCGCCAACCGTCACGCCCGATGATCGTTTGCAGCCACGGCAGCAAAACGACTGCCCCGACGCCGGCCCCGGAGAACGCGATGCTGATGGCCAAGCCGCGGCGGCGCACGAACCAGTTCGGCAGGAAGAGCGAATGTGCCGTGTAGGTCATGAGGCTTGCGCCGCCGGCGACCAGGACACCGAGTGTTGCATAGAGCTGCCACGGCTTCTCGATCGCTTGTGCCATGAGAAGTCCAATGCTCATCAGGCACACGCCACTGCCGATGACGAGTCGGGGGCCATTTCTGTCCATGAGCCGGCCAACGATCGGGCTCAAGGTCGCGGAGATCAAGAAGCCGAAGGAAAAGGCACCGGCGACAAGCCCTCGATCCCACCCGAACTCATCGATGAGCGGCGGCAACAGCAGCGAGAATGCCGTGCGCGCCGTCACAGCGATCGCCATCGTCACGAACGCGATTCCGATGATTAACCATCCGTAGTAAAACGGCAATCGCGACGACCAATGATGCGGCGCGACTTTCATCCGATACCCCCTCACGACGCCGCCCTGGCGACAAGCCGACTGCACCGAGCCACGGGCGTTGCAGCTGCTGTTCTGCCTATGCACTATTCCGACGTTGAAGCCATCGATCAACTACATGCCAGGTAGTCATGAAAGCCCCGCCCACGTTTCCCTCGCGTCTCGTCTGGTGGCGAAAGCGGCGTGGCCTCTCGCAACTTCAGCTCGCGCTGACGGCGGCCTGCTCGCAGCGTCACATCAGCTTTCTGGAGCTTGGTCGCACAAGACCGAGCCGCGAGATGGTGCTTCGCCTCGCGCTAGCCCTCGAGGTTCAATTGCGGCATTCGAATGAGCTGCTGCTCGCCGCCGGCTATGCGCCTGTGTGGACCGAAACCGAGCTCGGCGCGCAGGCGCTGGTTCCGATCCGCAATGCCCTCGACTACATGCTGACCCAGCAAGAGCCGTTTCCCGCCGTAGTCGTAGACCGCCGCTGGAACGTGCTGCAGGCCAACAAGGGCGCGATCGCCTTGGTCGAATTCCTCGTCGGGCCTCTCTTGCCCGGCGTCGCGCTCAACCTCGCCGATGCCTTGGTTGCCCCTGACGTGCTGCGGCCGCACCTTTCGAATTGGGCAGAAATTGTTCGGTATTTCCTGCGGAGCGTGGAGGCTGACGCGGCTGCAGACGGCACTGCCGAGACGGCCGACCTGCTGGAGCGGCTATTGAGCTATGAGGGGGTACGATCCGTGATGTTGCCTGCCGTGCCGCTCGCCACTGAAGGCCCGGTGTTGCCGATGCACTTTCAGAAGGGCAGAACCAGGCTCCGGCTGTTCACGACGATAGCGACACTCGGCACGCCCCAGGACATCACGCTGCAAGAGCTGCGCATCGAAAGCTTCTTTCCGATGGACGACGAAACGCGTGACATATTTCGCAACTGGGCTGCTTCGGCCACGCGGCAGCGATCGACCTCGTAGCGTTCCGATAAAGATCACGTTCCAGCCCTTCGGTTCGGGCTTCATATTGCTCCTTCCCGTTGCGACCCAGCCGTCCTCTGGGCGCGCCACACCGTCCACCCGGGGTGGGGCCGGCTGTTTCGCTGCAAGGTGATTCGGGGTAATAGCCTGGACCTGCACGTCGGGGAAACGCGCCGGATGACCAAGACTTACGCAACGTTGGCTGTGTCGGAGCCGCAGCCGCATACGCTGCTGGTCGCACTCAACCGGCCCGAGGCGGCGAACGCGATGGACACGCAGATGGGCCTCGATCTGCTCGATCTGTTCGACGGGCTGGCCGCGGCGCCGCGCGCCTATCGGGTGGTGGTGCTGACCGGGTCGGGGCCTCGGGTGTTCTGTGCCGGGGGCGATCTGAAAGAGCGCAACGGCATGACCGATGCGCAATGGCAGGATCAGCACCAGATCTTCGAACGCGCGATCCGTGCGCTGATCAATTGCCCGGTGCCGGTGATCGCCGCGGTAAACGGCGCCGCGTTCGCCGGCGGGATGGAAACCGCGTTGTGCTGCGACTTCATCTACGCCGCCGAGCACGCACGCTTCGCGCTGACCGAGGTGACGCTGGGCATCATGCCGGGTGCCGGCGGCACACAGAACCTGCCGCGCGCGGTCGGCGGTCGGCGCGCCAAGGAGATCCTGCTGACCGGCAAGCCGTTCACCGCCGAGCAGGCGTATGAATGGGGCATGGTCAATCGCATCTGCAAGGCGGACGCGCTGCTGACCGACGCGCTGGAGACCGCCGCAGCGATCGCCGCCAACGCGCCGATTTCGGTGCGGCAGATCAAACATTCGGTGAACCAGGGGCTCGGCGTTGATCTGGCGACCGGAATGATGTTCGAGATCGAGGCGTATAACCGCATGGTGCCGACCGAGGATCGCCGCGAGGGCATCCGTGCGTTCAACGAAAAGCGCCGGCCAAATTTTCAGGGACGCTGACCCGGTCAGGAGGAAAGTCATGAACGTCATCACCGATATCGCCGCGCAGGGGCTGACGCGGGCACTGTCCGAGCAGGCGCGCGGGCTGACCTATGCCGACCTGCCGGACGAGGTGCGTGCGTTGGCACGGCAATGCGTGCTGGACACCATTGCCTGCACGCTGGCTGGCGCTTCGGAGAAGCTGACGACGTTACTACTGGCCGAGATGGCGGAGCAGGGCGGACGGGAGGAGGCCAGCGTGATTGGCCATGCCGCGCGGTTGCCTGCGGCCTCGGCTGCATTGGTGAATGGCGCGGCCGGGCACGCGCTGGATTACGATGACGTGAACATGGCGATGCCGGGCCATCCCTCGGTGGCGATCCTGCCCGCGTTGCTGGCGTTGGCGGAGGTGCGCGGGGCCAGCGGCGCCGAGGTGATCGCGGCGTTCGTCGCCGGCTACGAGCTGCAATGCCGCATCGGCACGACGATCTCGCCCGGGCACTATGACGTGCTGGGATTTCATTCCACTGCCACCGTGGGAAGCTTCGGCGCGGCGGCGGCCTGCGCGCATCTGCTCGGGCTGGATGCGGAACAATCCGCGACCGCGCTGGGGATTGCCGGGACGCAGGCGGCAGGATTGAAGTCGATGTTCGGCACGATGTGCAAGCCGCTGCATGCGGGAAAGGCGGCGTATCACGGGCTGCTGGCGGCAAAGCTGGCGGCGCGCGGCTTCACCAGCCGCGCCGACGTGCTGGAATGCGCTCAGGGGTTTGCCCGGACGCACAGCCCGGACTTCAATCCTGAGCGTGCTTTTGCCGTCCCGCCGGGGGGCTTCCACATCCGTAATAATCTGTTCAAGTATCACGCCGCCTGCTACCTGACCCACGCGCCGATCGAGACCGCCCGCAAGCTGCGTGCGCAGCACGGCGTGACGCCGGACAAGGTGGCGCGGATCCATCTGCAGCTCGACGACGCCTGCGACCGGGTCTGTAACATTCCCGCGCCGCGCACCGGGCTGGAGGCGAAGTTCAGCCTGCGCCTGACCACGGCGATGGCGCTCGCCGGCGTCGATACCGGCGGCCTGACCAACTACTCGGAGGCGACCGCGGCTGATCCTGTTCTGATCGCGCTGCGTGACAAGGTGGAGCTCGACTTCCGTCCGCGCACCGGGCCCACCAAGGCCGTGCTCACGCTGGAGCTGACCGACGGAACCCGGCTGACGGCGCAGCACGATTCCGGCGCGCCCGCCAGTGACGTTGCGGATCAGGGACGGCGGCTGGAGGCGAAGTTCACCGCGCTGGCGGAACCGATCCTTGGCCGTGGCAAGACCGGCGATCTGCTCGGAGAAATCGGTCGGCTGGACGCACTGAAGGACGTGCGCGGCCTGCTGGCACTCTGCGTGGCGTAGGGGCGCGGTCGCGTGACCATCCCCAGCCTCGACATCGATCCGTTCTGCCAGGCGTTCTTTGACGATCCGTTCCCGGCCCCGCGTCGTTGCGCGACGCGGGGCCGGTGGCGTACTTGCCGCGCTACGACCTGTTCGCCATCGCTCGTTACGCGCACGTGCAGGCGGCGTTGACGAACTGGCAGGACTTTTCCTCCGCCCGCGGCGTCGGG
Source organism: Acetobacteraceae bacterium (assembly GCA_003151425.1). Taxonomy (GTDB): domain Bacteria; phylum Pseudomonadota; class Alphaproteobacteria; order Acetobacterales; family Acetobacteraceae; genus Palsa-883. The sequence goes on along the minus strand of PLXO01000024.1, from coordinate 9,084 downwards.
CTGGCGGATTTCGCGCGGGAAAAACCCTGGCGCCTGCCCAGCCTGCTGCTGGAAACCGACCCGCCGCTGCATGACCGCACGCGCAAGCTGATGGACCGCGTGCTGTCGCCCGCCGCGATCCGTGCTCTGCGCGCTGACTTCACCGCCGCCGCCGATGCGCTGATCGATGCACTTGTGGAACGCGGCAGCTTCGATGCGGTGCGCGACCTTGCCGAGGCCTATCCACTGACGGTGTTTCCCGACGCAGTCGGAATGCCGCGGGAGAATCGGCGTTTCCTGCTGCCGTACGGCAACATGGTGTTCAACTCGTTCGGTCCTCGCAACGCATTCTTCGAGGCTGCGTTGCGCGACGCGGCGCCAGTGCTGGAATGGGTGCAGGCACAGTCCCGTCGCGAGGCACTGGCGCCGGCGGGCTTCGGCGCGGTGATCCATGCTGCCGTCGACACCGGCGAGGTCGCCCGCGATGAGGCCGAAATCCTGGCGCGCTCGCTGCTGACCGCCGGTGTCGATACGACCGTCAACGGGCTCGGCGCCGCGCTGTACTGCCTGGCGCGCTTTCCGGCGCAGTTCGAACGGCTGCGCGCGGATCCGTCACTGGCGCGCGGCGCATTCGAGGAAGCGGTGCGGCTGGAAAGTCCGGTGCAGACCTTCTTCCGCACCACGGTGCATGACGTGGCGATCGGGCGTGACGTGGGGACGGGCGGCAAAGCGGGCGGCGACGGAATGACCAGCGGCGGAATGACCGGAGACGGGACGACCGAAGGCGAAGAGACCAAAGGCGAAACGACCAAAATCGAAACGATCGGCGCGGGCCGCAAAGTGCTGCTGTTCCTCGGCGCCGCCAACCGCGACCCGCGTCGCTGGGAGCAGCCGGACGACTACGACATCACCCGCCGCGCCGCCGGCCATGTCGGCTTCGGCACCGGCATCCATGGCTGCGTCGGCGCCGTGCTGGCCCGGCTGGAAGGCGAGGTCGTGCTGACGGCGCTGGCGCGCAAGGTGGCGCGGATCGAGATCGCGGGCACCCCGCGCCGACGTTACAACAACACGCTGCGCGGCCTCGCAAGCCTGCCGATCACGCTGCACGCGGCGTAGCGGTCAACGCGGCGGCGGGATGTCGAACAGCCGCGCGATCCATGCGAGGTGCCTCGATAAGGGTTGGATCAGACCGTTGGTCCATGGGAATACTGTAGGGCAAGGCAGCTCAGCAGTCATTGTCATGAAAACCATGGATGGCAACGAAGGCAGCAATTCTCATTTTGGCCCNNCCCGACCAAAACGAGAATTGCTGCAACGAAGGACGGTCTAAATTCGTGACGGGCCTGGACAACCACATTCGTTTCCTCGGCTGACCGCCACGCGAGAACGGGCGCTTGACGCGAGGCGACGCGGGGCCACTACTCCCTGGCGTCATTCGCACGTTGGAGGAAACAACATGGCAGTCCGGCTTGTCGTCACGATCACCGCGGCACCGGGAAAGGGGGCGGATCTGGCGCGGGCGTTCCGAGAGCGCTGTGCAGAGGTCATGCAAGAGCCAGGCTGCGAGCAATTCGAGGTGTTCCAGAGTGTGGTGAACCCGGACAAGCTGGCATTGCTTGAGCTTTGGCAGGATCAGGCCGCTCTCGATGTGCATGCGAAGGTGAACGCCACGCGCGCGCCGCTGCCGGAGGGACTGCGGTCCGGGCTTGGCGTCCGCGAGGACTACGAGTACAGCCGCACCCGATAGCGGTGGCGAAACGCCGCTCGAATCTTGCCGCGCGGAGCGACCTCGGCAAGCGCACCGATCCGTTGGTGACGGGATGATACATGAGGCGGCAAGACGCCATCGTGTTCGGCAGCGTTCCGAGAATAATGCTGCGAAGGCGGCTGTATCCAAGAGCTTCGGCCACCAGTCCGCCGCCTTACCGCCACCCACGTTCACCGACACCGTGATGAACCACCTCGGCCGCGCGTGGTAGGCTGCGTCGGCGGACAGGCGGAGTAGACGGGATGGCGAGCGAGAAGACGGGCAGCGGATACGTGCCGACGGATGTCGACTCCGCTGTGCCCACAGACCCGGCAGAGCGCCGCCAGCGCGCCGCGGACCTGGAGGACATCACCACCCGCCGCGACGTCCTGCTCGGTCGAATCGCGCGGCTGCGTGCCGCGCTTTACACCGCGCAGACGGCGGGTGACGCCGCGCGGGAAGCCGAACTTCGCGGGCGCATCGCCGACCTGACCGCCGAGCGCAATGCCCTCTGACCCCGGCCACGCGCCGCCGACGGACGAGCTCGAACCGTCCGTCCACGCGGTCATTCTGGCCGTCATCATCGCGGACTTCCTCGGCCACATTCCGACGGCCGCGGCGCCGCGCTGCTACCTGCTCGGCGGCCAGCCCGGCGCCGGCAAGACCGGACTGCGCAAGGCCATCGAAGGGGCGCTCGGCGCGGCTGCGCCCGTCGTGGTCGATCCCGACGAGCTGCGCATCTACCACCCACGCTACGTCGCCTTCGTCGAGGAAAACGCGCTGACGGCGGCCTCGCGCACCCACGCGGACGCGGCTGCCTGGGCGGACGAACTGCGCACGGCGGCGCTGGAGCGCGGCGTGAACGTGATCGTCGACGGCACGCTGCGCTCGCCCGATTGGGCGGTGCAGATGGCGCTGGACGCGGCGGAGCTCGGCTATCCGGTGGAGGTGCACGCCGTCGCCGTCCCGCTCGACGTGAGCCGACAGGGCGTGCGCGGCCGGCTGGAGGCCAGTTACGCGGCACAGACCGACGCGACGATCCCGCCCGACGAGCGCCCGCTGCCCCGCAGCGTCCCGGACAACATCCAGCTTGACGCCTACAACGGCCTGCCTGCCTCGCTCGAAGCTCTGAGCCGGTCGGGGCTGGTCTCGCGCATCCGCGTGGCGACGCGGGACGGCACGGCGCTGGCCGACATGCACGGCCAGGACACCGTGGACGCCGCCGCCGAGATCGACCCGAACCCGTTCGCCGAGGCGCTGAACCGCGAGCGCGACCGGCCGTGGACCGCCGAGGAGATCGAGGCCTACCAGGAACGGACGCAGACGATCCTGTCGCAGATGCAGGCGCGGCTGCAGCGTGCCGAAGGCCCGGCGCGAGACGCGCTCGCCCACGAAATGGAAGCGGTGCGGGCGGGCATGGAGGGGGTGGCTGTCGGCCAAACCACGAAGGCGCTCACGGCGGCTTGCACCGAATGGCTCCGGCGCGTCCTGGGCTACGAGCTGCCGCCTTCGGGGTCCTAGCCCGCATTTCTCATACTCTCGCGGATGCTGGCTTGCTCCTTGCCGCGCCAACAGGTTTTCGCACCTTGCGAATACACCCGGTATTGGCGGCGGCGCGAAAACCTGTTGGCACGACAATGACCTGCGCCATCATTCCGCAACAGTATGAGAAATGCGGGCTAGCGGATCGCCCCGGCCACGTGGGCGATGCGGGCTGAACGCGCCCCGCCGAAACATGTCCGATACGCCAGGGTGCCGGCCTTGCGCAGCGTGTCACGGTCGTTGACCCAGGCATAGACCACGATCCGTGACGCCGAATCAGCACGGAAGAACAGTCGGAACCGATTGGCACCGAACTTGGCGCGGAACCAGTGCCGGTGCGCCGGCCCGAGCGTGTTGCCCTGGTGGAACTCGGGGGCGAGCGGGTCGCGCGGTACGCGGTCGAGCATGAGATCGCGCAGGGTCGCCAGCAGCTTGACGTTAGCGTTGCCCTGCCAACCGGCTGCATCAGACTGTTGGGCCCACTCGGCCGCGGCGATCAGCCTGTCGAGCTGGTCCAGTAGCAGCGGATGACCGACCAACCGCCAGCCGTGGCGCTGCAGCACCGTCGGACTACAGTGTCTGACCCTTGGCGGTGATGGTGTAGACCTCTTCAATCACAGACATGGCAGCCCTCCTTATGCTGGAATGTAATGTGACATCCTTGCACTGCGCGGGAGCAGGGCCACGTGGTGCTGTCACTGGCGACCGGGGCGGGCGGGGTCAGCGTTTTGCTGCTGCGCCGCGGCGGCTGAGGCCAGCCGGGCGCGGCGTTGCAAGGTTCGCAAGCCAGCAAGATCCACCGCGGGACTTGAACTCGACCCACGATCCCGTGTGCTGACCGGCCCGTGTGCTGACCGGCCGGAGCGACAGACCTGCGCCTGTCACCAAACGCCCGGAACCAGCCGGAACCTGACCCGTCTGGCGTACTCGTCGTAGCCAGTGAGCTCGCGCCGCAGCATTCGCTCCTCGCCCACCACCCGCGCACCCAAGCCCGCGATGAGGAGTGGAGCCAGCAGAAGCCCCAACCACGAGCCGAGCAGCAGCGGCACGCCCAGAAAAAACAGCATCCCGCCCGCGTACATCGGATGGCGCACGATGCGATACGGCCCCTCGGTGATCACGCGTTGCGCGCGCTCGGCCTGCACCCGCACCTGCGGCGCGGCGAAGCTGTTGAAGCGGAAGACCTGCCAACACAGGATCATGCACAGCGCGATCAGCGTGGCGGCCAGCGTCTGCGCCACCAACGGCACGTGCGACCATCGGAAACGGTGCGCGTCGAGGCCCATGATCGCCATCCAGGCGACGAAGGCGACAAAAACGCCGATCATGAAAATACGATCCCAGGGCTTCTGATCGCGCTGCAGCGGCGCGGACAGCCGCGATGCAAGCAGCGCCGGATCGTGGCGCAACAGCCAGATGCTCACCGCACCGGACGAGATCCCGAACTCGACGAGGAACACCCAGCCCTGCGGCCAACGCCAGCCACCGGCGGCGAGGAACAGGATCGCGCCCGTCGCAGCGAGCGAGAGCAGCGTTTGAACCACCATGCGCGTGAGCATCGGTCCACTCTCCGTCGTCCGTCTGAAGCCGCAACGGGGCCGCTGTATCGTCGCGCCCCAAGATCATGGACTTGCCCGCCGCCGCTTGCCGGTAGTGTCTCAGTTTGAATTTCCCATTTTATAGACGGTCGGCCGGACCGGCGCCACGGCCCGCGCGTCGATCAGCGCCACGATGTCATTCATGCTCCAAAGCGTCTTGCTCAGACCGGCAGACATGGCCGGCGAGCACTTCAGCGTCTTGTGGACCCTGACGAAGTTGTAGAACACATAGAACAACGCCAGCGTGTGCCGGTGGCCTTCCACGCGCTTGCTGAAGGCATTGGTGAGTCGGGTGAACCGGCGCATCTGCATCGGCATCGTGAGGTTCTGGCGTTCAACATACGATGTGTTGATGTGTTTCGGATCGGGCCGGCCTTCAACGCGGCGTTGCTCGGTGCCGACACACTCACCAGGGCTGTAGCGACCAAGCGCGCCTTCCGGGTTGCCGTAGTGCTTGATCAACATGGCGTAGTCGATGGCCGCGCCGAACGCATCTTCTACCGCTCCCAGATAGGGACCGTGGCCATCGGTGGTAAGTTGGACCCGGTTGGCGAGCCGCGCCGCTACGTCCTGCATGAAGACATGAGCGGTGCCGGCGTCCCGGTTGCCGACGGTCCACGAGATCATCAGCTTGTGGTCGGCGTCCAATGCGGTCCACGTCCAGCAGTCGCCAGCGCCATGCGGCGCGGCCTTGGCCGTCTTGACGTTCTTGGCCTTGGCGTAAACGAACGACCAAATTTCGTCGCACTGCACCCGCTTGGATGTCACGCCGTGCACGGTCTCATCGTGGAAGGCTTCGCAGGCTTCACCCGCCTCAACGAGTATCTTGGCGACCGTGTTGATCGACACATCCGCAACACGGGAGATCGACCGCATGGAGGAACCCTCTACCAGCATGGCGAGGATTTGGATGCGCTTGGCGTGGGGCAGCTTGTTCATGCCCCACACAATATGAACTTTTATGCATGCTTGCAAGCATTATGTTCATTATCATGGTAAGGGGTTGCGAATCGTGTGTTGGCGTGAGTATGTTCGGCTGTCTGTGAGTAGTCTGTGGGTGTTTGTGAGTGTTCAGGGAGCGGCTTCGGCAGCATGGCGAAAGGCAACATCATCAGGTTCGGCCCCCAAGACTGGGAGCACGCCCGCAACGAGGTGATCGAGAATTTCACCCCTGGAACCCCGATCAACGAGGCGGAGCTGTTTGCCGGGCGCCAAGACACGGTGCGGCAGCTCCAGGACACCGTCCTGGAGCCGGGGCGCCACGCGATCATCTTTGGCGAGCGTGGAGTGGGAAAAACGTCCATCGCGAATGTCTTTCATAGGTCCCTCAACACCGAGACCAGGCGACTCCATGTCATCAGGATCAACGCCGATGCGGCCGACACCTTCGATAGCCTCTGGCGGAAGGTGTTCAGGCGCCTCAAGAGAGGTGATGATGGCACCGTTGTATGGGCGGACCAAACACACCCGCAACCGATCACACCAGACGACGTCCAGATTGAAATGACAGACTTCTACCCGCACGAGACTCCCATCGTAATCATCGATGAATTCGACAGAATAGTTGATAACGGGTGTCGAGTCCTCTTTGCCGATGCAATCAAGACACTGTCGGATCACACCGTAAACTGCACGGTTATTGTAGTCGGTGTGGCGGAATCGATTGTCGATCTTCTGCGCGAGCATGCTTCGATTACTCGGGCCTTGGTTCAAGTACCCATGCGAAGGATGACGGCCGACGAAATACGCGACATTGTAGGCGTGCGCGCCAAAAGGCTTCGGATGTCCGTCGAGTCGGAAGCTTTGTGGCGGCTAAGCTTCTTTGCCGCCGGGCTACCATATTATGCCCACCTAATGGGCAAGCACGCCGTGCTGAAGGCTATCGAAGCGCGGAGTCAGATCGTCAGAGTCTCGCACGTCCAGGAGGCAATGACCGCAGGTCTGAACGAAGTGGACTATTCGGTGCGCGACGCGTACGCGCGGGCAACTCGGCGCGCCTACAGGAACGAAAACATCTATCCGCAAGTACTCGCTGCTGCGGCCCTTACCGAGCACGATGGTGTTGGTCGGTTTGGCGCCTCAGACGTCGCCGAGCCTCTCTCGGCTATAATGGGTCAGACTTACAAGACGCCAAGCTTCTCGTTTCATGTAAAGGAAATGTGCGAAAACGACCGCGGCCCGGTGTTTAGAAAATGGGAGTTCAAAAAGACCTACCGTTTTGCGTTTATAGAGCCTCTTATGAAGCCGTACATCATCATGAAAAGCTTGGCGGATGGGGTGGTGACCGAGGATATCATCAACCACTTCACGTCTAAGCGTCAGACGGAGCTTTCCATCTGGATGCCGCAGCCTTCTTTGCAATCTGCGAACGGCGCGCAGGCGGTAAGGCCTGGGCGCGCGCGACGCCGCCCAAGCGACTTATTCCAACAGCAGGAGTAACGGACGCCTCTCTATTCCGGTCGTCCGGCTCATCCCCCACGCTGATCCTAGCGACCTTGACGGCCGCGCCGACTACGTCGGCGGGACGCTTCTCGCCTCGGGGTCCTCTGGGCATTGCTTAGCCCTCCGGCGTCCCGCCGGTATCAGCCAAGGCCAGCCCCGAACGCCCAAGGGTGCTGAGCACAATCACAGCGATGAACTCACAATCATCGGGGAGCAAATGAGCGCGAGGGTTGCCGTTGACATGGCGCTTGCCGAGGGCGAACTCGTCCCCAAGCCTGCCGATCAGTTCCGCTCGAAATTCGTTGCCCGTCATGTCTGCCCCGCTACACCAACGCCCACCGCTAGCATAGGACGCGGCAGTGCGCAGCGCTAGGGTCTGTCTCAATCCTGGGAAATTCAAACTGAGACACTACCCGCTTGCCGGTCTCCTGGCGGACCAGCGGTGGCGCCTATAGGGGCGGCCGGTGCCTGCCGCCGGATCGAGACATTGGGAAGGTGGCATGAGTTTCCCCGCAGCACCAGCGCGTCCGTGCCGTCGGCGTAGTAGCGTGGCGCCTTCCGGCCGGGGCGAAGCCGGCGCGCTCATATAGCGCGCGCGCCGCCTTGTTGCCGATGGAGACCTCCAGGAAGGCGGCCCGGGCGCCGCGCAACGCCGCACTTTTGCCAGTCCGTAGCCGCGCGCCGATATAATGTACCGCGAGGGGCGTCGACGGTGCGAGCGCCGGAGCGCGGGTGGTGATTAAATGCCGGACTATGGCGTTCCACCATGATCGGAAGGATTGTGGTGATCTGGCGGAAAGCCGCCTCCGGTCAGAGACGCCCAATCCGATCGTGACGAATTATCGCCCTTTGGGGTCTGTCTCCAGAACGACAGGAGAAATCCGGCGAGCGTCACAAGTATCAACAGAGCACCGATGCCGACGGCCACCGCGTGGATCATCCGTGCCGTCCTCCTATGCGGCCGTTGTGCGCTCGGCCGTGAGGGAGTCAAGAAGATGATTCCGCGAAAAAACTGGGATTGAAGGGATCGGGTGACGGGTTCGAGCCATTACTCTGGAGCATTGGCGTCCTGGCTGTGTTGGCGGGTCATCCGGCCACCGGCCCGGGATTTTCCGGCGACCAGGCTGTTCCAAACGCGATAGCCCTGGCTCCGCTTGGGATTTAGCTGGCGCCGAGGATGGTTTTGGGTGTAGTATTGATAACTAACTTACGGTCCAGGATCGCAGATGCGCCCGATCGCAACCCTTGCCTCCGCGCCCCTGCGCTTCCCCGATGCAGTTGTCGCGTCGCCGCGACAACGCTCCATGCAATACAGGCTGCCGGGTTACGACGTGACGTTCGGACCCGAGGTTCGGGGGCGGCTCATGGCGCGGCTGAGGCGACCGCCGCAAGGGCAGTCGGCTGAGCATCAGGGCGCTGATGCCGCGGGAGGTGGGGATTGCCGGCGCGCGGCTGGTCGAGCGGGCGATGATGATGGGGCATCGGAGGGTATCATTACCGGGCGCCCTGATGACTGCCCGCTGGCGAATTTTCAAATTTCGACAAAGACCCTATGGAGCGCCGTGCGGGCGGCTTGTCGGCAACCTGGGACACCGAAGGGCCGGGCACGGGGGCCATCCCCGGTGCGAGCGGTGCAATTCGTGAATCTCGACAAGGACCCTATGGAGCGTCGTACGGTCGGCTTGGCGGCAGGGCGGTGCGCAAGCGGTGGCAGCGCGGGCCCTGTCCCCGGGCGAGAGGCGCAATTCGTGAATTTCGACAAGGACCCTATGGAGC